>JABFXN010000068.1 GCA_013361705.1 Acidobacteriaceae bacterium | reverse complement strand
TTGTCATTTCGCAGCGAAGCGGAGAAATCTGCTGTTCAGGATCGCCGGCCACCGGCAGAGAAGCAGATTTCTCCGCTCCCTTCGGTCGACCACCCCAACCAGCAAGCTGTTCGGGGACCCCCCGGCGCTGCGAAATGACAAAACAAATGAGGCCTTAGGCCGTACGCCGGACACGCTTCACAGCATCGGCCGAAGGCCGGCCGAGCTCCAGCACCGATTCCCTGAAGCATTCTTTCGCGATGCGGCAGAGCAGCAGCGATTGCTGCCAGCGGTCGAACTCCTCACGTGCCTCTGCAGGAATGCCGCGTGGAGGCAGCAATTCCGGTGCAAAGGTCAGGAAGGGCTGACGTGTTGTCTCTGACGTAAGGAAGCCTCGAAACACGCGCCTCCACAGAGCGCGGAAATGGGCGATGCCGGGATGGATATCGATGTCGCCGCTTCCGAGATCGACCTGCATCGTTTCGGAATCGCCGATGCGGCCATGAAGAAAGCGCACACTACCGAGAAGATGCTGCAGAAACGCGACCTTCTCCTCAAAACCGCCAAAGACCATCTCCTGGCCGGTGTACCAGTGCGAGAAGTCCCCGTTGAACTCGAGCATCGGAAAGCGGCGGTGAAATGTCACGGCGCGCCACATATCCTGAAAGAGCGTTGCGCGCCGCGTCTCCACATAGAGCGGCACACTGTACTTGACGGAGGCGTTCAGCACAGCCTCAATCAGGCGCACAGCCACATCATCCTCTTCCAAACCTGTGCCGAGACCGACCGTAACACTTTCCAGACCGGCCAGCCGCGCCTCTGAGGCGAGACGAATGGCGTCGTGCGCACTTTTGACGTGGCCGGTACCGGCTGCTCCGAGACCAAGATTCAGCGCCTGTTCCAGCTCAGGCCCATGCAGTGGATCGTGAAACTGCACGCCTTCGTAGCCCGCATCGCGAATAGCCTGCATGGCTCCATAGGGGAAGGGACCCATGCCGGGAAGTGCATAGACGGGAAAGTAGCAGCGGAGATGGCGTTGCGGGGTCAAAAGCGCATCCCTCCGGGAAGCAGTTGAGCGGGAATAGTACATCAGCCCGGTGACGGTTGCCTACGGAGAAGCAAAAGGAATTTTTCCTCATCTGAAAAAGCAAAAGGTGCGCCGGGAAGGCGCACCTTTTTATTGGTTTCTTGTTACTGCACGTTGAGTGTTACCACCACCGAGTGTGAAAGAGAGCCACTGGTCGAAGTCACCGTATAGGTGTAAGCCCCCGCGGGTGTTCCGAGAGGGTTGGTAGACGGCTTGTTGTCACCGCATCCCGTCGCAGCGAAGGTTACGCCGAGTAGTACTAACAACAGACCAGCCTGCCGTGCGAAGCGGCGTGTGCGCCCGGCAAACAGCATTAAGACTGCGCCAAATGCAATGCTCAATGCGATGCCGATCCCAGAGCGAGAGCCAACCGCCACACCGCTCGCGACATTGCGCGTCGTGGTGGTGAAGGTCACGTTCTGTGTCGTAGTGCCGGTCAGTGTGAAGTTGGCCGGTGTGTTGCACACTACACCGGGAGCTGGCTTCGTCAATGCACAGCTAATGCTGACGGTTCCGTTGAATCCGCCCATTGCTGTAAAGGTGAGCGGCAGCGTCGCCGTATCACCCGCCGCAACCGTAAGCGAGGCTGATGTACCGGAGCTGCCGGTGGAGCTGAAGTCGGTACCCGCGCCGCTGAGCTGAATCGTGAAGGTCTGTCCCCCATTGGTCTTCAACGTCAACGTTCCGGTACGCGCTCCAATTCCAGCCGGGGTAAAGGCTACGTTCACACCGCAGGTGCTGTTGATGGCTGCACCTGTAGTGTTGCAGGTGGTGGAGTAGGCAAAGTCTCCAGTGATGGTTCCGCTGGTCACCATCAACGTTGCTTCGCCCGTATTGGTAAGAACGAGATTCTGCCCAGCCGATGTCGACCCAAGATTGAGTGCTCCAAAGCTCACCGAAGCAGGCGTGATGGTACCGTTTACGACCGGCGAGGGCAGCGTGAAATAGCCGTTGACCGGATCGTGATCCGAAGCGCGGAAGGCAGTCGTGCCATCGGCATAGTTCACCAGCGGCTGATCGGCATTGATATGGGCCACCTCAACGCGAGCTCCGCCGACCAGGTCCTGCGTTGCAACGATATGATCCAGCACCTGCGCGCTTCCGAACTCGCTGTACGTCCAGCGCTCAGAGGCAGGACGCAGCGTGATTAGATCCGTTGCCTGCGGATTGGTGATTGCCGTACCAGGCTGCACGACCTGGTCCGAAGGAAGGATGCGTCCGGTCACCGTCCCCAGCGTGTCCGTATATCCATCGGAGAACTCGAAGGCGTTGTAGTCGCCCACCGAGATCACGTGCTCTCCGTTGACCTGTGCCGCCTGGATGATCTTCGCCAGCGACTCTGCCTGCAGCTCTTTCTTATAGCGGGTGTAGTTGCTCGCATCTTCAATACCGGAAAGCGAGCGCAGGTGATTGACGATCACGGTCACGGGGTAATCCTTCACAGCCGTGCCGCGAACAATGCCCGCCTTCAGTACGAATGCAGGACGGTCATTGAGTGTCGTGGTGGAGTTATCGAGCGGGCTCTGGAAGGTCTCATTCTGCCCCATCTGCTGTGTGCTGGTCACGTGAACCTTGCTCGCCTTCACCAGGAAACCGGTGGAGATACCACCGATGTCCGAGGTATAGGTGCCGGCGCCCGCAGAGACGCCATAACCGGCATACCCCGGATCCGCGATATTCAGCGTGGGAGCCAACGTCGAGATCTTCGCTGCAATGGCCTTGGCCACGTCCTGGTTTTCGATCTCTTCCAGGCCGACGATATCGGGCGTCTTCAGGTTCTGCAGGATACCCATCGCGATCTTGGTGATGCGCTTATCGAAGGCGGTGGAGCTCAGGTTCACAGCCGAGGATGTCTTCACCGACTGCGAGACAGGGTCATAGTACTTGTTGTCGCTTGCGTCCGTATCGAACATGCGCTCGACGTTGTATGTAGCCACCGTAAACTCGCTGGAACCCTGGGCCGAAACGGTGTAGGTCTTCGATGGCGCGGTGAGTGACGGCGTATAGCTCTTGTCGATGAGAATGCGTGCCGGATCGTAGTACGAATCCGAGCTGTACGTCATATCGACAACCCCGGTCACGTTGCTAACCACGGTGCCGGTCTCGAGGTTGATCGCGTTACCGCCCAGGAACTTCGAATCCATCAACAGGCGCTCTGGGTTGTCATCGAAATGAGCTACATTCGCGGGGGTGTTCGGTACAGCCGCATCACGAATGTCGATACCCGGTTCACGGAACGGACGAGGGTAGTCCGGGAGGACCGCATAGAATTGGCCATTCGAACTTACCGTCGCTGATGCTTCGGTAATGCTGCCGTCTGTACCCGTAATCGCATTCAGAGTTGGGATAGCGATACGCATGCCCTCATAGCGAGCCATCTGATAGATGCCGCCGCTCGGCGTGAGCATGGAAGCTGTCAGTGTGATCGCCGTGGGCAGCGGCTGCGCCTGCGAGACCAGAACCGTGACCGGGCTGGTGATTTCCGTTGCAGGGGTGTGGCTGTCAGTCACAGCAGGATAGGTTGCAACCGTTCCCGTCACTGTCACCAGATTGCCGGTCACGGCCGCAGCCGGCACTTTGTTCGAACCTGTAAAGATATAAACGCCTTCCGGAGTAGATGGGTCGGAATCAGCATCGGAATCTGGCGCCTGAATAAAGAAACCCGCCGAACCAACACCTGTGACGATGCCGGTTATTTCGACACTCTGGCCTGCATACGGCGAAACCGCAGTTGCATTCAACGGCTTACTACCCTGCACTGCATGAATTGCAAGATGCGGCGCAGGCAGCTGCACACTCAGACCGATCGACGTGGTTCCGGTGCGTCCCTGCGCATCGCCAATAGTGATCGGCAATGAGACATTGCCGCTGGCCGATACCGTTGGAGTGATTGTGAAACTGTAGCTGGAACCGCCTGCGGCCGAGAATGCCTGCGTAGCGCTGCCGCCGATCGCCGAAAGATTGCCCGTAACAGTGATCCCAGTGCTCGTTGGATTTGCCCCGCTGTTCACATTTACAAGCAAAGTCACTGAAGTGACTCCCGAGGTCGCAGAGTTGGGAGAGGAGGAACCTGATCCGGATGGATTTGTCGTCGAACTCCCGCTGCACAGCTTGAACGCACTCAGACTCGTATGTGGCTGAGGATTACCGGTATTTGTCGGCGTGCCGCTGGAGAAATCTGCGGCGTTGTTATTCGTGTCGATACATGCATCGTTGCGGTAAGCGCTCTTGGTTGCGTCCAGGGCGGCAACTGCAGTTCCTTCTGCGCAGATGGAATATGTAAGATTTCCGTATCCCACCAGGTCCTGCACCGCTGTGTTCGAGCACGAGTTTGCGGCATTGAGAAGCGAGGTACCCAGAACGAGGGCAACCTTGCCTCCTGTTGCTGACATGTTGATTGTGCCTTGCAGGTCGCCCGTTTGCCCTGAAGTCGTATTCGAACCTACAGGCAAATTTCCTCCACCGCTGCTCGGCGTACCTTCCGATACCAGGTAATACTGGCCAGGCTGCAAGGTGAGCGAGCCAAGAACCGTAATACCGGAAAACGAGTTGCTCGAAGAGGAACCGTACTGCACTGAATAACCTGACAACGAAACCGGTGAGGCCCCGGCGTTGAAGAGCTCAACGTAATCCTGGTTATAAGCAGCGGATGAACTGGTGCTCCCTCCGCCTCCATACACCTGGGAAATGACCAGTTTGTCCTGTGCGGTCAGACTAGCGGCAACAGCAAACAAACATGCAAAAACAGCGATGAATCGAGACAGAAGTTTCTTCAATGCCATGGACCTCTACGAAATTGTTGGCAACAGACGTGGAGAATTCCGGGCCTCCGTATGGCCCGGTAGGGTTTGGGGGAATTTCTTACTTTCGTGAAGTGTCTGTTCTAACGCCGCCCACGCAACTGGGCAAGAGAAATTTCCATAAAACCTGGAGCAGAGTTCTCCACTGTTAGTCAACTTGCCAACAGGCGGGCCGAGCGATAGCATCCAAGAATGAGACCGGCCTGCTAAGCAGGTGCGGCGATCTACGCTGGTTGAACCAACATTCATTGAACCAGGGGTTCGGCTCGTATATATGGCTCGGTGCGCTAAGTCCGCCAGTCCGGAAAGCCTAAAGAGCCACGGCTGATCTCCGAACGTCTTAGGACGGGTTCACCGGCGCCTCGCTGCACGGCCACGTGGGTCGGTTTTCATTTTTAAAAGCATTTTCCCTGTTGCCGGGTATCCCGGAAGGTGAGTGCAGCGGCGTTTTCATTGGGGAAAACGCCCATAGATGCGGAAGCCTACACTACATCTACAGGAAAAATGCTTTAAGCAACAATCGTCTCTTTCCTGTCTCCCTACAGAGCGCCCACGTTCGCACTGCATTAAACTGTTAATCATGCACCCGTGGCTGTTTCGGTGGGGAAGATTCGGTCTGCCGACACGCGGCGCGTGTGTGGCCATTGGCATCATTGCAGCCATGGCGCTGGGACATCGTGTCGCGCGCCGCTCAGGCGTCGATCCTGAAAAGTTCTGGGACCTCGGCTTCTTTGCCGTCATCACGGTCTTCGTGCTCTCGCGCCTGGAACTGGTACTGGTGAACTGGAAGGTCTTTCTTCAATCGCCTGTAATCGTTCTCGCGCTTCCGACGGTCAGCACCCTGGGCCTTCTGCTCACCGCTCTGATCTGCCTGCTGTACATCCGCCGCAATGGTATGCCTGTGCTCAAGACACTCGACGCCGCTGGCATCTGCGCAACCTTGCTTCTGGTCTTTGTGCACCTCGGCGATTTCTTCTCCGGCGACGACGTCGGCCTCGCCACCGTGAGCCTTCCCGGCCGTCTGCAGCGCGGTCAGGGCGTCTTCGCTCACGTCGGTCTGCATCCGGTCGCGTTGTATGCGGCGCTGGCATCGCTGCTGATCTTTTTCACGCTGCTGTGGTTTCTTTCACGGCGCGGGCAGGCGGGAGAGGTCTTCGGTCTCGCTCTCGGTCTGGGCGCTATCGCGCGCTTCTGGGTGGACTGCTATCGCATGGAGACCATCTTCGAGATCGCAACTCCCTTCGGCCTCGATCCCGACCAGGTTGTCATGATCGTTGTCACGCTTGCAGCGGCAGCCTTCTGGCTGAAGTGGCCCACAAAGAAGCAGGAGAACGCGCATGCCCTCTAAACACATGCTGCCCAAAGGTCAGCGCCGCCGGACCGTAAAGCACGACTACCGCATCGCCCGCGATGCCGCCCGTGCCGCCGGCCTGGAAGAGGGCATCAACCCGGAACATGTTATTGCCCCCGAACAAGAGATTCCCGTGGCAGAACGCGTGATTCCGCAGCTTGATGAGGAAGACCTCGAAGCCGAGGATGGCGTTCGCAGCTTCGCCGCCGATACGGCCGCCAACGGCATGCGCCTCGACGCATATCTGGCCAAAGCCATTCCGGATATCTCTCGTTCACGCATTCAGCTTCTTGCCGACAACGGCCAGATTTCCGTCAATGGACAAAAGGCCAAAAGCAGTCTGAAGCTTAAGGGCGGCGACCAGATCTCCATCGAAGGCGAGCCGCGGCCGGAGCCGCTACGTGCCTTCGCGGAAGATATTCCGCTCGCCGTCGTCTATGAGGACAAAGATATCGCCGTCATCGACAAGCCCGCCGGCATGATGGTGCACGCCGGCGCAGGCGCTACCGATGACGCGCGCAACCGGGGCACGTTGGTGAATGCACTTCTCGGCCACTTCGGTAAGTTGAGCGGCGTTGGCGGTGAAGAGCGGCCAGGCATCGTCCACCGTCTCGATAAGATGACCAGCGGCCTGATCGTTGTAGCGAAGAACGACGTCATGCATCGCAAGCTGGCGCAGCTCTTCGTCGACCGCAAACTGGACAAGACCTATCTCGCTCTCGTCCAGGGCTGGCTGAAGAAAGATGCAGTCACTCTCGAACTGCCGATCGCCCGTGACCTGGTACACCGCACCCGCATGACCACGCTGCGTGCCGATGGCAGATCCGCGGTCAGTCACATCAAGGTCGTGGACCGTATCGAAGGCCGCTTCGGCAAGTTCACCCTGGTCGAGGTCAAGATTGAAACCGGGCGCACCCACCAGATTCGTGTGCACTTGCAAGCCCTCGGACATCCCGTTGTTGGCGACACACTCTACGGCGCTGCCGGCTCATTGCGCGACGGCGAAGAGCGCGTTCCTCTGGAGCGGAACTTCCTGCACGCCTGGAAGCTGCACTTCTCTCATCCCTCCACGAGGAAAAAGCTGGAACTCACGGCGGAGTTGCCTGAAAAACTGACACAAATCCTGAATATGGTGAAAGAACCGGTAAAAAGCCGCTAAGGCAAAGCCCGGAACAGAACCACAGGCAGACATATTGGTATGTTTCAGCGTCCAATCTTGTAGGTCTCCGGTAGAATTTGGGCCAGTGACTCCGACGATGTTCAAAAATATTCAACGCGGTACTTCGATTGCGTTTCTTTTGCTTGCTTGCGGCTCCTTTGTTGCCGCCCAGCAGACTTCTCCCACCCCCACGCAGCCGACGCAGCAGTCCCCACAGCCGACGCAGCAACCCCAGCAACAAACGCCGGCCCAGCCGCAGCCTGCGCAGTCGCAACCTGCCGCGCAACAACAGCCTGCGGGGCAACAACAGCCTGCGGTGCCCGGCCAGCCGGGCCAGGAGTCACCGCTTGATGTAACCACCATCAAGGGTATTGGCGCTCGCGAAGTGAACCAGATTTTTACCGTCACCGACAAGAAGGGGAAGTTCATCACCGGCCTGCGGCAGCAGGACTTCGGTCTTCTTGACGACGGAAAGCGTCCGGAGCGGGTTATCCGCTTCACGCAGCAAACCAATCTTCCGTTGCGCGTCGGCATCATGCTGGACACGTCGAGCTCCATCCGCCAGCGCTTCGAGTTCGAGCAGCAGGCGGCCGTCGAGTTCCTGCTGCAGGTACTGCATCGCCAGGACATGGCCTTCGTGGAAGGCTTCGATGTACAGCTCGACCTCGAGCAGGGTTTTAGCAACAACGTCGATCTGCTGAACCAGGGGATTCACAAGCTTCGCCCCGGCGGCGGTACCGCGTTGTTTGATGCCCTGTACGCCACCTGCCGTGATCAGATGCTGATGCAAGGCTCTGGATACCGCAAAGCCATCATCATGGTCACCGACGGCGATGACAACTACAGCCACGCCCTCATGACCGACGCCATCAAGATGTGCCAGCGCGCGGAGACCATGGTCTACGGCATCAGTACGAATGTCAGCCCCACCAAGGACAAGGGCGACGACATCCTGAAGGCCATCTGCGAAGCAACCGGCGGACGCGCCTTCTATCCGACACGCATCGAAGAGGTTTCGAACGGATTCCGCTCCATCGAAGAAGAGCTGCGCAGCCAGTACTCGCTGGAATACGTACCTTCAGACTTCAAGGCAGACGGATCGTTTCGTACAATCTATCTACAGGCCCTCGATCCGCGATACAAGGTGCGCGCCCGTAAGGGTTACTTCGCTCCGCGTCAGTAACCGAGGTTCTCAACAAGCTGGAAGGCGATGGGGTTCCGCCTGAACCGCCCCCGGACGACAAGTCCGGGGAGCTGATGACTCCTACGAGATCGATCCGTAGGAGATCGTGTGTCCCGAGTTCGAGAGGCGACGGCCAAAAAACCACTCACCTGGATCCTGTTGTCTGCCGGCATCGGTATTGTTGCCGGCGCTGCATCGGCTCTTCTGATTGTCCTCCTGAACTGGGCCAATGCGGCGCGCGAGCATCATCGCTGGCTGCTGGCGTTGCTGCCGCTCTCCGGCTTTGCCGTGGGTTGGGTGTACTGGCGTTATGGAGGCCGCGCAGCCGATGGCAATAACCTCCTGCTCGAAGAGATTCACGATCCTCAGGAGACCGTGCCGCTGCGTATGGCTCCGCTGGTGCTGCTCGGCACTGTGTTGACGCATCTCTTCGGCGGCAGTGCAGGCCGTGAAGGCACCGCGGTGCAGATGGGCGCATCACTGGCAGAATGGCTTGCCGAGCTGTTCACTGAACACCAAATGCGCCGGGCTGTGTTGATGGCCGGTATCGCCGGCGGTTTTGGAGGCGTCTTCGGAACGCCATGGGCAGGCGCTGTCTTCGGCATTGAGGTGTTGGCTGTGGGCTGGGTGGGCTGGTCCTCTGTCCTTGAAGGCATAGGCCCGTGCCTCGTTGCCTCCTTTGCAGGCGATCTCACCGTACGCCTGATCGGCGTGCATCACACGCAATATCCCGTAGGCGCTCAGCCATCGCTCCAACCCATGAACTGGGTATGGGCAGCGCTGGCAGGCGTAGTCTTTGGCCTGATCGCCCGCGTCTTCTCCACCCTCGAACATGGTTTGACGGCATGGTTCAAGCGTATGTTTGCCTATCCACCTCTGCGGCCGCTCGCAGGCGGAGTCCTGGTTGCTTTGCTGATCTGGAGTTTGCATGCATGGCAGTTCGCCGGCCTAGGCGTACCCGGCATCGTCGCCTCCTTTGCTACGCAGCAGTCGTGGTCGGTGTGGGCCGCCAAACTTGGCCTGACCGCATTGACCCTGGGGGCGGGCTTCAAAGGCGGCGAAGTGACACCGCTCTTCTTCATTGGAGCGGCCGCCGGCAGCGCCATGGCCCCAGTTATTCCCCTGAGCACTGGCGTGCTTGCAGCGATGGGATTTGCCGCAGTCTTCGCGGCTGCCGCCAACACTCCGATTGCCGGCCTGATCATGGCGATGGAACTCTTCGGGCCACACACAGGTCTGCTGGCCGGCGCGGCCTGTGTCGTTGCGTACCTCTGTTCAGGCCCTGTCGGGATTTACTCCTCGCAACAGCCGATGGAGATGCGATGGAAGCCTCGTCTATAGATGTAGCTGGAGCGTATCGACAAATTCTGAAGCTGCAGACACTCGTTGCCCCATTCTTTGCGGCTTCATCGCGAAGGGTGGGGTATCGCGCTTCGCGCGACTGGATTTCTAAATCCCTAGTACTGCCAGTGGGGACTCATAAGCGCTGAAGGGCGTTCTATACCAGCCTGGGGCAACGCCCCAGGTCTTCGGCATATTGAATGATCAAGGGCTGAAGGCCCGCTCTATAACTCAGCAGCGAAATCGAATTTGTTGATGTGGCCTGGCGATGATCTCAGAAGAGATCGATACGAGGTGCTCAGGAAAGTAAAGGCCGGGCCCATGTCCCCGAGGGACATGGGGCACCCGGTGCATGGGTTGTCGGAACTATATCGATATACCCTTAGCTCCTACGGCGTAGTCGTCCTGATCTGAACCAGGCTGCTTCCCGGCAAGGTGTAGTCCAGCCGTGCCCATTTGCGTTCCACCTCGACACCCGGCTGCGGCGTGCGGTGTCCATGACGGAAGTTCCCGGGCGGCAGCGGATTTGGTCCCTGTTCTCCGAGCTTGGTCAGGCTGACCGCAATCTCCTTGTATGCCGGTGTATGCGTTGCACGGTCCACATGAGTGCCGGTGAGTCGGTTCACCGGCTGATCGATAGAGTTCAGAGGCATATAGAGCTCGCGTCCCTGCACCCGGCTGGTCACCACAACAGGTACTCTTGCCTTGCCGTAGGGACTGCGCAGCTCCACCATCGTGCCGTCCGACAATTCATGTTCCGCTGCCAGCTCCGGCGAGACCTCCACGAAGTTCGTCGGTGTCAGCGCGCGGATTCCCTCTGACTGATACGTCATCGCTCCCTGTTCGAAGTGTTCCAGCAAGCGACCGTTGTTCAGATGCAGGGTGAACTCGCCGTTGCGCTGCTCTTCGCTCGGCTCAACCCAATTGACCGGGTGGAAGCGCGCCTTGCCATCGGGGAAGGGAAAACCATCCTTGAAGAGATAGGGCGAATCGGCGCCGTCTTTGGCCACCGGCCACTGCAACGACTTGTATCCCTCAAGCCGCTGGTAGCTGACGCCGGCAAAGAGCGGCGTCAACGCGGCGACTTCATCCATCACCTCCGACGGATGCTTGTACTTCCACTTTCCACCCATGCGGTTTGCGATGAGCTGGATGATCTCCCAATCGGGCTTCGAAAACCCGAGCGGCTTTATCGCGCGGTACAGACGCTGGATCCGGCGTTCCGTATTGGTGAAGGTGCCTTCCTTCTCCAGCGAAGGAGATGCCGGCAACACCACGTGGGCGAACTTCGCTGTCTCCGAAAGGGAGATATCCTGGACGACCAGAAAATCAACCTGCTCGAGCGCAACCTGAACATCGTTGGCATTCGCGTCGGAGGTGATGGTGTCTTCGCCCTTGAGGTAAAGACACTTCAAGGTGCCGTCGTGAATGGCGCGGATCATCTCGTGGTTATCCAGGCCGTCCTTCACCGGTAGAGTGCACTGCCAGGCTGCTTCAAACTTGGCACGGACCTTTTCGTCGGCCACCTTCTGATAACCAGAGTAGACGTTGGGCATGGACCCAAAGTCAGAAGCGCCCTGCACATTGTTGTGTCCACGCAACGGATACGCCCCCGTCGCTGGACGCATGTAGTTGCCGGTCAGCAGCAGCAGATTGGAGATGGCGGTTGAAGTGTCGGAGCCGCCACAGTGCTGCGTCACGCCCATCGCCCACAGGATACAGACCGTTTTCGACTGCGCGATCCAGTTGGCAACCTGGATCAGCGTGTCTCGCGAAATCCCTGTGCGCTGTTCGGCAAACTCAAGTGTGTACTGCGCCAGAGACTCGCGCTGCGCATCGAAGTTGTCGACCCAGCGATCGATGAACTCCTGCTTATGCCACCCCTGCTGCAGGATGTAGTTCGCAACAGCGTTGATCCAGATTGGATCGGTCGAGGGCTGCGGATGCAGGAAGAGATCGGCGCGCTCCGCCATCTCGTGCCGGCGAAGATCGGCGACGATCACCTTCTGTCCGCGATGCTTCTGGCTTCGCTTAATGCGCGTCGCTAACACCGGATGCGACTCGCACGTATTCGAACCGACGATCATCACAAGCTCAGCCTGCTCGATATCCGCGATCGATCCTGCGTCTCCACCGTAACCCACAGTACGGCTCAGGCCCATGGTTGCGGGTGTCTGGCAGTAGCGCGAGCAGTTGTCGATGTTGTTCGTGCCGATCACCTGACGCGCCAGTTTCTGCATCAGGTAACTCTCTTCATTGGTGCACTTCGATGACGCAATAAAGGCAAAGGCATCCGGCCCATGGTTCTGTTTGATCTGCTTGAACTTCCGCTCGATCAGGTCCAGCGCCTCTTTCCACGTGGTCTTGCGGAACTGGCTGGTTCTGTCGTCGCGGATCATGGGATGCCGAATACGTTCTTTCGAGTTCACGAAGTCCCAGCCAAACTTGCCCTTCACGCACGTCGAGATGCCGTTCGCCGGGCCATCAGCCGGCTCGATTTTCAGAATGTGGCGTCCCTGTGTCCAGACATCGAAGCTGCAGCCGACACCACAGTAGGTACAGACGGTCTTGGTGCGCTTGTTCCGCAGGTCGCGCGTCGCGGCCTCGCCATTCGAGATCGCCATAATCGGCGGGAAGCCTGTCGCAGGCTCCACGGCTTTGACCGCAGCAATCATGCCATTGAGCACCGGTTGCGGCAGCGCCGTCAGATATCCCGCACGCCCCAGCATGGACTTCTCCATCAGTGCATTACACGGACACACCGTCACGCAGTGTCCGCAGGAGACGCAGGAGGAACCCGCGATCTGCGTTCCCCCGTCCCACAGAACCCGTGGATGCTCCGACTCCCAGTTGATGGTCAGCGTCTCGTTCACCTGTACGTTCTGGCACGCTTCGACACAGCGCCCGCAGAGAATGCACTGCGACGGATCGTAACGGTAGAAGGGGTTGGAGTGATCCTGCGGATAAGGCTTGGGTGTAAACGGCCGCTCCTGATGCTTCACATCCAGATTCATCACCGTGTTGTGCACCGTGCAGTTGTGATTGGAGTTGTCGCAGACCGTGCAGTAGAGATCGTGATTGTGCAGGATACGATCGAAGGCATCGCGCTGGGCCGCATCGGCCCGCTGAGAACGGGTGGCAACCTCCATGCCCGCGGTAACAGGCGTTGAGCAGGCACGCACCATCCTCCCATTGACCTCGACCATGCAAGTGTCACAGGTCTCGATCGGGCCCATGGAATGGTGATAGCAGACCTGCGCCAGTCTGCGATCTGGGAGCGCATGGTTGATGCGCTCCACCAGCAGTTCCCCTGTGGCAGCGGGAACCTGGGCGCCGTCCAGTTGGATCGTGGTGTCGAGGGGCAGAACGGTTTCGGTGTTGAGCAGGCGCTTGGCTGGCATACTCCTTTGGATGATACCGGCGGCGGGTTGGTGGCTCTCGTGCGCAAGAGAGAAGCAGCCCCTTGCGTCAGTTCCTGCATCTAGCGTCCCGGAGGATTAAGATGGCAGGCGACATACGAATCGGCATCTCCGGCTGGAGATATGCCGGCTGGCGCGGCGTCTTCTATCCGCCGAAGCTACCGCAGCGGCGCGAGCTGGAGTTCGCCGCCGGGCGCTTTCGCTCCATTGAAATCAACGGTACCCACTACTCGCTGCAGCGCCCGAAGAACTTTCTGCAATGGGCCGCCGAGACTCCAGATGACTTCATCTTCTCGATCAAAGGGTCACGTTTCATCACCCACATGAAGAAGCTGCGCGATATTGAAGATGCGATGGCAAACTTCTTCGCGCAAGGAATGCTCGCGCTTGGTCCCAAGCTCGGGCCTATTCTCTGGCAATTTCCTCCGCAATTCCCATTTGACCCGAAGCGCTTCGACAGCTTCTTCCGGATTCTGCCGCGCACCCTGGGTCAGGCGGCAAAACTGGCCTGCTTTCATGGGCCTCGGCTGCAGGGCCGGGCCATCACCGAAGCTCCACGAGGAACGGCGAGGATGCCTCTTCGTCATTGCGTTGAGATTCGTCACGAAAGCTTCGCCGTCCCTGAGTTCGTCGATCTGCTCCGCAGGCACAACATCGGCCTGGTGGTTGCCGACACGGTCGAGTGGCCGCTGTTGATGGACGTCACCAGTGACTTCGTCTACTGCCGCCTGCATGGGTCTGAGCAGTTGTATGCGAGCGGCTATGAAGAGAAAGCCATCGCGCAATGGGCCGACCGGGTGGTGCGCTGGGCTACGGGACAGGAATCCCACAACGGCCGCTTTGCTTGTACGGGCCGTGCGCCGAAGCTGCCGCAGAGGGATGTCTACGTCTACTTCGACAATGACATGAAAGTGCGCGCCCCATTCGACGCCATGGCGCTTCAGGAGCGCGTCAACCGCCTACTGCCCGAGTGTCTCCATCGCAATGACGCTCAGCAACAGGTGGCCTAGATAACGTCGCGACGATCCTCAAGTACCTGCTGTGCCGCACGCAGACCACTACGGATTGCGGCGTGAACCGTACCCCAATGACCGGTGGTGTCTGTATGCTCTCCGGCGAAGAAGAGTGTGCCCAGCGCCGGTTCACTCATCCGCCTGGAAGATTCAACCCCGCCCACAGCGACATAGCTGTACGCTCCTAACGCGCACGAATCCTTCTGCCAGTTATGAGTCAGGCATTGCAGCAGTTGCGAGCGAATCTCTTCAACCGGCCGAGAGAAGATCGTGGCGAGCTCCACACAGGCGAGCTCAGCAATGTTGGCCGCAGTTAATCCGGCCAGATGCTCGGCGCGAGGGCCACCGATCCAGCCGGTCAGAGTACGCATCGATGCCGGATGCGGCGTCCACCACACCGGAGGTATGGCTTCAAAAGCAAAAAGAAAGCTCAGTTTTTCCAACTCAGCATCGGTCGCCCAGAAACGATCTCGAAAGATAAGGGTGAAGCGACGCGCTTGCCCCATACAGAGACCTTGTGCGTATCGCAATGCTGGGGGCTGTGGCGAGAAAACGATGCGTCCCGCCTGCAGCACTCCTAATGGAACCGCCACGATGACACGCCGGGCGACAAACTGCACAGGCCGGCCATCCTGCTGTGCTTGCACACGAACCTGGTGGCTACTCCAATCTACATTCTCGACCAGGGTATTGAGGAAGAGATGGGCTCCCGCGGAGCGGGCGCGAGCGAGTTGATGTTGCGGCAACAGGTCGTACCCGGCGCGAATCCGAAAGGCGCGATCGCCTTCGATCTCTTCTTCGGCCTTCTGCTGGATCCCCAGCGATACCACCGAGATCTCCTTGTGATCGGCGGCATTGAAACCCTCTACAAAATTGACGAGATGCCCGCGTGTTTGCCGGCTAAGCTCGGGATGCTGTTCGAGCAATGCGGCAAAGGAAATATCAGGCTGCTGCCACCCTTCACACTTTTCCAGGAAAGCGAACCCTTCGCCCGGCTCATCACTCTTGCGAAGATGTTTGTCCTCGAAGGTGTAGTTGTCACCGTCAATCTCATAGGTCTCCAGGCCGGCCTCTTCGATCAGATGCCAGAGCTCGGGCGCCTTACCGTGGATGAACTCCGCCCCCAGCTCCACGATCTCATCCCCTTCGCGAACGGTCAGCATACGGCCGCCGACACGGGACGCAGCTTCCAGCAACGTAACCTGTACGCCGGCCTCCGCCAGGGTGCGGGCTGCGGTAAGCCCAGCCATTCCGGCACCCAGGATTAGCACATCAGTCTCCACAGCAGATGGTGGATGTTGCCGATCGCCTAATGGTTTGCCCGCGGCATTGGGTGTTTTTGCTTCCATGATGCAAAGGCTACCAGCGTCTGGTTGGCGGAGGTGTTGTACCAGCCATATCCGTTCCGGCGCTCCTCGGAGATTTCGAGCAGATCATCGTGAATGGTGCGGTCACGATCGCCGAAGATCGGCTTCTCCTGATCGAGAGAATAGTAGCGCGACCACAATAGCGGCGCCCCCGGCTTTTCGAAGAGACGACGGCCGCCGGGAGTCTCCCTGCCGCCGGTATAGATGTAGCCGGAGATCGCGTGCTGCTGAAACCAGGCAGCGGCAGCGTAGACAGACCGTACCACCGCAGGCGAAGGTGACGGCAGAGTCATCAGGTAATTCATCAGCGACGCCGACTCGGAGCTCGAAAGCGAGATCATCTCGTAGTTGCGTGCACCCGCCGGCGCCAGCGTCAGAGCATCGATCTGCTGAGGCCAAATGGTGAGCCGTCCGCCGATCGTTACCTGCGACTTCAAAATGCACTCCAATCCGTGAGCGATCGCCTGCGCTGCCTGCTGCCTGAGTGCAGTGGGAAGAAAGCTGTAGTTCTGGTCGGTCACGGCGAGGTTCAACGTCTCGATGGCGTTGATCATCGCGTTGTCGTTGAAGGTGATGGCATCGTGATATCCACCCTCCAGCGGCCAGACCTGTGGCCAACCGCCATTGGGATACTGTGCACTCAGGATGTAACGGACACCGCGCTCCATAGCCTGCTGATAGCGCGTACGACCGGCCGCCGATGCATGTGGCGCGACCAGGGCGAGAAAGCGGATCTCGGTGGTGGTGGCGTCATTGTCCAGCGTGCCGACATAGTTCCATGTCGGCTCCATTGGCCTGTCCGCGTCATCGGGAGCGAGATGCTGCGAGGTGTTGTCGGGCGCGTAGTCTTCGCCGGGCTGGCGGTGGTGTTTATCGATCTCGATGTTCTTGCTCCATCCACCGGCCGGAGTCTGAAAGCTGACGATGTTCTCGGCGGTGGTGTACGCCTCGGCCGAACCATAAAAACCCGCCTCACGATTCAACGGCATGGAGTTCGCGCCATGGCCGGCCTTGGAGTGAATCGACTCCGTTCGCCCCACTGCCTTCAACTCAGCTGCCAGGGCCGCCTTGTCTGCCAGGCGCTGTTTCTGTGAACGGGTGAGATAGTCCAGCCATGCCGGCTGCTCCGGGACGGGAAGAGTGTGTATGCGAGCCTCCGTCAAAGGTTCGGCCGGCTGCATGTGACCAAGCACAGCGGCATGAAGCGTGACAGCAAGGGCGGGGACAAGCAGAAGGAGGCGCATGATGTGATGGAGGGCTACATCGGGAAAGACACCTGAACACTGCGCGCGGTTGCGGAGGAAACGGAGGTACTACGGCTTATGTCGATAAATTCCGGCTGTTGGAATTGTGAGGGTGTGATTCGCATTTCCACGTGACTCGTGGGTGGGAGCAGAGGGCGTGAGCCCGCTGATGAAAGCGTAAAAGTAAATGGGCTTTTAAGCTCGTTGATAAAAGCGCTGAAGGCTCGTTCTATACCAGCCTGGGGCAACGCCCCAGGTCTCGGATAGTTAAAGGGGTCTGAGGGCTGAAGGCCCGATCTATAATCCTCATGCCAAATGGCCGAAGGAGCCCAAGTGGGAGGAAAGCCCTACTTTTTTGGACGATAAACGGTGGACTAAAATTCACCGCTCCTACCCGTTTGCGCATTAGAACTAATGCCCTCACTGCAGAGTTATAGAGCGGGCCTTCAGCCCTCTAACATCTTATGGGCACTGAAACCTGGGGCGTTGCCCCAGGCTGGTATAGAGCGCGCCTTCAGCGCTTATAGTGCCAGCCTGAAAGACGGCTGAACACCCCTGCCAGCAAAGCTGACCGGGACTCCCGCTGCCTCCCACCGATTCGAGCGAAGCTCGAATATCCATGCCTTATTGAGGAGGACCAAACTCTGCCGCGACCAATGCCAGACCTTCTTCTGTGGAGTGGATCTGCCCTTCGAGCTGTGCATCTTCCGCCGCCCGCAACATCTCCGCAAATTTCGGACCGGGTTTGTAGCCGGCGTCTATCAGGGTTCTGCCGTTCACCAGCAGTTCCGGTTTGATCGCGTCTTCCGGAGTCTCTTCGTAGTGCTTCTTCGCAAACTCGTAGAGCTCCAAATTTCCGCTCGCCGAAGAAGCGTCCAGATAATGAAGTTCCAGATGCTCCTCAAAACGAGGCATGCGTAGGAAGCGCTTCAGCGTCGACTGCTTCATATGCATCACATCCGCGAAGCGCATGTGGTTATGAATCAGCGCCAGGATTTGTTCCTTGTCTTCGTTGGAAAAACGTAGGCGGTTCAGGATCTCTACGGCGATCCGTACGCCTACCTCCACATGGCCATCGAAGCGGATGCGATCGGGTGCGCGGCGAAAGGTCGCTGGCTTACCGATATCGTGCAGCAACGCTCCCCATGCCAGTGTTGCCGGCGGCACGGGTGGAAGCTTCTTGAGCAGGAGCAGCGTGTGAACCCATACATCGCCCTCGGGGTGATATTGGGGCGGTTGCTCCACGCCCTGCAGCTTCTTCGCCTCCGGCAATACCTCGGCAAGCAGACCGGTCTCATCCAGCAGCTTCAACGCCACATGAGCGTTTCCCTCCGTCAGCATGCGCGTCAGCTCATCGCGCACCCGTTCCGGAGAGACTTGATGGATCTGCCGCGCCAGCTCGCGGATAGCCGCATGCGTCGATGGCTCGATGCTGTATCCCAGTCGTGCTGCGAAACGCACCGCCCGCAGCATGCGCAGCTTATCTTCCGTAAAGCGCAGCCGGGCGTCGCCAATCGCGCGCACCACCTGCGCACGCAGATCCTCGCGGCCGCCCACAAAGTCGAGCGTCGCCTCTTCGGCGGTAGCTCCATCTGCGAACCTCGCCGAATCGAGCAGCATGCCGTTGATGGTGAAGTCGCGTCGCCGCACATCCTCCTGCGGTGAGGTCGAGAAGGTTACCTGGTCGGGCCGGCGTCCATCGGAGTACGAGCCGTCATTGCGGAAGGTGGCCACCTCGGTGGCAATGTCCGCCGCCTCCGGCCCGGGATACTCCGGTCCCGGCTGCAGCACCAGGATCACGCCGAAGTGAGCGCCAACCGCGACGGTCTTCGGAAAGATGGCCTGCACCTGCTGCGGCGTCGCGGAGGTGGCCACGTCATAGTCCTTCGGCGTGAGCCCCAGCAGCAGATCGCGGACGCACCCTCCGGCAAAGTACGCCTGGTGCCCCGAGGCATGAAGAGCCTGGGCAATCTGAAGAGCGGCCTGAAGCTTCGCATCCTGCATCGTCTTCGATGGTAGATGGTGGAACGAGGTCTGAGTGTCTCCCAGAGAAGGCGGAACCTGTAAAGGATGTCTGGAGACAAGTTGTAAAGGATCTCATGAGAACGGAAGATCTGAAGCAGTCCTCTCAAGCACGACGAGAGATAGAACCCTCAGGCGACGAGCTATCTACAATAAAGAGATGGCTTCGGGTCTGATTCTTGGCATTGAGAGCTCCTGCGACGAGACGGCAGCCGCCGTCGTGCGCAGTGGCCGCGAAGTGCTTTCTAATGTCGTCGCCTCGCAGATCGCAACCCACGCCCTTTACGGCGGCGTCGTGCCGGAGCTTGCCTCACGCGAGCACCTCACCAACATCGTCCCGGTGGTCCGCACCGCAGTCGCCGAAGCCGGCATCACACTCGCCGATTTGGATGCTGTCGCCGTCACCGAAGGTCCCGGACTCGCCGGAGCCCTCCTGGTAGGCATCACTTATGCCAAAGCCCTGGCCTACGGTCTCGGCAAACCGCTGATCGCGGTGAACCACCTGGAAGGCCACATCCACGCCGTGCTGATGGAGGCAAAAGAGACCCTTTCGCTTACCCCTGGCGTTCCCGTCCTCGCCCTGGTCGTCTCCGGCGGACACACCCATCTCTACCGCGCCGAAGAGCGCGATGGCCTGTGGAGCTACCGCAATGTCGGTCGCACCATCGATGACGCAGCCGGCGAGGCCTACGACAAGAGCGCTAAGCTGCTCGGTCTGGGCTACCCCGGAGGTCCGCTGATGGACTTCCTCGCCAACCATGGCGACCCCAATGCCGTGGAGTTCAAGCTTGGCGGCATCAAGCCGAAGCTGCACCGCGATGGAGCCTCCCGCGGCGGCGAGTTCGACTTCTCCTTCAGCGGCATCAAAACTGCCGTGCTGCGCTATACCGAGCTGCACAACATGCGTGAGCGCGCAGCTGTTCGCCACCGCGCGTTGTTGCAGGTAGAAGGCAACCGGCGCGAGGCCGCCCTTGCTCTCTGCGATCGCGAGACACTGGACCTGATCGCCTCATTCCAGAAGGCAGTCGTCGGCTACCTGGTCAAACAGACCATGCGCGCGGCCGAGGAGTTCGGCGCCGGCAGCATCGTCGTCTCCGGCGGTGTGGCCGCCAATCGGGCCTTGCGCGAGCGGATGTCCACTGAAGCAGCCGCACGCCACCTCCAGATCGGCTTCCCCTCCCTGGCGCTGGCCACGGACAACGCCGCCATGATCGCCGCCGCTGCCTGGCCGAAGTTCGCCGCCGGGATCTTCGCTTCGGAGGAGTTGAACGCCGTACCTCAGTTGCGGCTGGGTTAAGACATCTGTTGGCCGGACGGGTAGAATCTACAAGGAAAGTGCCCTCCGGAATGCCTGAGATCAAGCTCTTTAATACTCTGACCACCACTGTCGAGCCCCTGACGCCCCAGCGGGACAACACCCTGCGGATGTATGCCTGTGGACCCACGGTGTATGACTACGGGCACATCGGCAACTTCCGCACCTTTCTGCACGTCGACGCCCTGCGCCGCTTCGCCCGCCAATCGGGCATGAAGGTGGAACATGTCATGAACGTGACGGACGTGGACGACAAGATCATCCGCAACGCCGCCGCCGCGCACATGCCCATCCAGGACTACACCGCCAAGTACACCCAGGCCTTCTTTGAAGATCTGGAAGCTCTTGGCATCGAGAAGCCGGAGTTCGTCGCCAAGGCTACCGAGAACATTCCGGAGATGGTGTCACTCATCGAGAAGCTGGCCAGCGACGACATCGCGTACAAGACCGAGGACGGAAGCTGGTACTTCCGCATCGCCCGTTTCCCGGCCTACGGCAAGCTCTCGAAAAAAGACTTTGACGGCATTGAAGACGGCGCCCGGGTCGACGTCGACGAGTACGAGAAAGACGCTGCCCGCGACTTCGCTCTCTGGAAGGCTCCCAAGCCCGGCGAAGCGCAGTGGGATACATCGATCGGCTGCGGCCGCCCGGGCTGGCACATTGAGTGTTCGGCCATGGCGATGAAGTACCTTGGCGAGACCCTTGACCTGCACGCCGGCGGCGAAGACCTGATGTTCCCCCACCACGAAAATGAAATAGCCCAGAGCGAAGCTGCCACCGGCAAGCCCTTCGCCCAGCACTGGATGCACGTCCGCTTCCTGCTGGTGGAAGGCAAGAAGATGTCCAAGAGCGAAGGGAACTTCTTCACCTTGCGCGATCTGTTGCTGAAGGGCTACCGCGCCTCTGCCATCCGCTTCCTGCTATTGAGCGTTCCCTATCGCAATCAGATGAACTTCACCTTCGATGGCCTGACGGAGTCGACCAACGCCATCGATCGCTTGCGCACTTTCGTCGACCGTCTGCGCAAGGGAAGCTTTGCTGAAGGCGTCAATGAGGAGATCTCTGCCGCTACGAAGAAGGCCGCTGAAGGTTTCAGCGCGGCCATGGCCGACGATCTGAATACTGCTGTTGCTCGTGCCGCGGTCTTTGACCTGATCCGCGCCGCCAACTCTGCGATGGATAGTGGCAAGCTGCTCGCCGGCAATGTTCCGGAGATCGAAGCCGTACTGGCCTCCTTCGACGGAGTCTTCGCCGTCCTCACCGACCGCGACGCTGAGCTGACCAAGGCCGCGCTCGCCTGGGCAGAAAAAGAAGGCAAGCTCGACCAGGCCTCTCCGGAACTGCTCGCCACGATGTCTCTCGGAGACGAAGAGGTAGACAAGCTGGTCGCCGAACGCACCCTGGCCAAGAAGCAACGCAACTTCGCCCGCGCCGATGCCATCCGCAATGAGCTCCTGGAGAAGGGCATCATCATCGAAGACTCAAAAGAAGGCGTTCGCTGGAAGCGTAAGTAGAGTTAGAGCATTTTCCCTGTTGCTGGGTAGCCCGAAAAGGGTGTGCAGTGGCGTTTTCAGGGAAGAAAACGCCGATAGATGGCCTCCAAGAAAATGCTCTAGTGACCTGCTTGCTGCCAGGTGGGTTGATAGTACTCGCGGATGTCGATGACTTTGGCGCCGGCGGCGCGTCCGGCTGCCAGGCCGGTCTCTGAGTCTTCGAAGACGAGGCAGCGATTGGGAGCTACGTTGAGGCGGTGCGCGGCTTCGAGATAGACGTCAGGTTCGGGCTTGCCGTGAAGGACATCTTCCCTGGCGACGACTGCATCGAAATATTGCAGGAGGTCTACAGCTTCGAGGCTGACCTCTACGTTCACGCGATTTCCATTCGAGGCGACGGCCATGGGGAGTTTCCCCTTGTATTCGCGAGCAATCGACGCGATGACCGATACCTCTTCGAGCATGTGCAGGCTTTCGCGAAAGAGCACCTGATGCTTCTCCAGAACTGCCTTGGGATCCTCAATCTGTCCAAGACCGTCATCCTGGAACTTCTGCAGCAGGGCATCCGCCGTCAGTGAGTGGTTTTGATGAAACCATTCGGCGGGGAAGTTAAGGCCGATGCGTTCAAACCCAACCTGGAGTGCATGCAGGTGGGCCGGGATGGTATCGACCAGCGTTCCATCGCAGTCGAAGATCAATGCATCGGCTTGCTGTGCGGCTTCAGAGAGTGTGTTCAAAGAGCGCATGAAGACAAGTATAGGAGTGTCTCTGTATTCCGCTGGAGAACTGAATTCAAAGGAGGAACTTCGGCGGAGACGCCCCCTTTGAGAGGTGTGCGGTGCTATCCTTGAGCCGCATCAGAGAACGGGTTTCTGCTGATGGGAAAAGCAATGCGTATAGGTATCGTAACTGCGGGTGGTGATTGTCCTGGTCTGAATGCAGTGATTCGGGCGGCGGTGAGGAAGGGCGTTCTGCATCATGGGAACGAGTTTGTCGGCTTCACCGAAGGCTGGCGTGGACTGATCGAAGACCTTTCGATGCCGCTGAATCTTCAGACAACCGACGAGATCCTTTCACGCGGCGGAACCATTCTGCGGTCTTCGCGTCTTGATATCCGGCAGGTGCATGGTGGGTATGTGAAATGCATGCAGACCATGGCCCGTCATGGTGTTGAAGCGCTGATTGCCATCGGCGGTAACGGAACACAGGCTGCCAGCCTGGCGCTGACCGAGGTAGGTGTGAACGTTGTCGGTGTTCCGAAGACGATCGATAACGATCTCAGCGGAACGGACATGTGTTTCGGATTCGACACCGCTGTGAACGTCGCTACCGAAGCGATTGACCGTCTGCATACCACGGCTGAGGCTCACAACCGCGTCATCATATGCGAGGTGATGGGGCGTCATACGGGCTGGATCGCCGCCTGTGCCGGGCTTGCCGGTGGCGCCCACGTGATCGTGATTCCCGAGCGGCCGATTGACGTGGATGAGATCTGCGCACAGGTGCAGTACGAGTGGCAGGAAGGACGGCAGTACGCCATCATCGTTGCAGCAGAAGGTGCGCACTTGCCGAATACAGAGTGGACCTCTCCCGCCAGAAAGCTGGGCGGTATTGGTGTTGCACTGGCCAAGGTGATTGAAGAGCGGACCGGGTATGAGACGCGCAGCATTAGCCTTGGCCATGTGCAGCGTGGTGGCACACCGACTGCCTATGATCGCCAACTCGCCACGCGTTATGGCGTTGCGGCTGTCGATGTTGTGAATGAGCGGCGGTACGGCAGGATGGTGGCGCTGAAGAACTCTGTCATGGTCGATATTCCGTTGGAAGAGGCCGTAGCCCCGCCTCGCGGTGTCGATGCTCAGTTGATGGGAGTGATTACCGCATTGCGCCCGGTGGCACTCAAGTTTTCGAGCCTCAGCACAGAGTCCAGCGGTTGATACACCTTACCCGGACCTTATGAGAAGGTCTCGAGAATTTCGCCTTGGCTGAAGAACTATAGAGCGGGCCTTCAGCCCTCTAAGCCTCTTTATATATATATGCGATAAACCTGGGGCGTTGCCCCAGGCTGGTATAGAACGCGCCTTCAGCGCTTATTGCCACTGCGCCTTTGTTTGTCTCTCCAGGTAAGGAGATGCTGGTTGTAGAGGGTTTACTCCACGATGGCGGGCTCTGCGGAGAGGGGTGCTTCGGTGCGGT
>JABFXN010000340.1 GCA_013361705.1 Acidobacteriaceae bacterium | reverse complement strand
ACACTCTCCGCAGACCCGCACAGGCCCATGGCGACGCACAGAGCCGCAACATCACCAATGCTCTCTCCCAAGGCGGCGGGGAGCACGATGCACACCGATGCTGCAGCGGGCAGCGACTCCTCATGCATTCGTCTGCGGGCAGGTGTTAGCAGAGATTCGCCAAGACGCAATGCCAGCCCGCCGACGACAATTTTCTCCGGGTTCAGCAAGTCAATAAGAATCGCGAGTGCTTCTCCCAGCCGCTGGCCGGTCTGATCAACAATGCGACGAGCTACGGCATCGTTCTCTTGCAGCGCGATGCCGATATCGCGCGATGTGAGGTCTTCAAGTTGTCCACTCAGCGATGTTGACTCGCCGTTTGCGATCGCCCGCCGGATCACATCTGCTCCGTGTTGTGCCATGCCTGCACCGCTGGCCCAGCCTTCTACGGATCCTGATTTCCCGTATCCTTCAGGTCCACCCGCCGTTAGGCGAACGTGGCCGATCTCCCCAGCCATTGCATTGGTTCCGTGGAAGATACTTCCGTTCAGGATCAGACCCGCGCCAAGGCCGGTTCCCATCGTGAGAAAGACCATGTTCCTGCAGCCACGTCCTGCGCCATACCGATGCTCCGCGACAGCACCCGCATTCGCATCATTTTCTACATGACAGGGAACACGGAATGCGTTTGTAAGCACATCAGCGATAGGAACATCGTCCCACGTGGATAGGTTGGGAGGCCGGCGTATCACTCCGGTTTCGCGATCCAAGGGACCGCCGCAGCTGACACCGATCGCTTCGACTTCGGCACCAAGGAGTCGTTTCCCTTGGTCGATAAGAGCAATGATGCGATCGATTGCGGGACCGGGCCCAAGATCAGGCCGTGTTGCAAATTCAGCCCGCCATGCGATCTTCGGCAGGCTTTGAGAGAAGACAACGGCTGTCTTCGTTCCTCCGATTTCCACTCCCACCAGATGGCCCCTTGACGACGATGCGGAATTCCTAGTCTTCAAGCGCGTCCGTCTCTTTCACCTTGCCTGTGTGGCGGTCGATACGTAGTGTCTTGATCTCGAATGCGTGGAAGTCGCCTGTCCACGTGACCGCGGGTGCAGCCGTGTGGATCGTCGCTTTGGTGGGCCGGCCTGCTGTTTCATACGAGCGCACGATGAGATCGTTTCCGTCTTCCGACTCTTTGACAGCTTCTACGATGACATCCTGAGCATCGACCGAAAGGAAAGAATCAGAGCCTTTGCGTGTCCCAGGATGAATTCCCTGATAGACGACTGGAGTGGTGCTCACCAGCTCTTCAGCAGTCCTGACAACGTTTGTATCCTGCCAGGAACCGGCATGCGGCAGTAGTTGCATCTGGAAGGTTTGCACACCCTGGTCCATCCATTGGTAATCGACGCCTGGCTCCAGTACCCGGGGTTCATGATGGGCATACACCGCGGCACGCGCGATAGAGACCCGCACGTCGTTTCCCTGGACGCTATAACCATACTTGGCGTCATTGATGACGGCGAGGCCATACGGTCGCCCTTCACTTGTTCCGGTGAGGTCGATCCAACGTTGCCCAGGATCTTCATCGCCATCGTTGGTTCTTGCCAGGGCGCCGTAAGCAATCTCTGTCGTGGCCTTGGGATTGCTGATGTCGACCGGATAAGAGAACTTCAACATCTTCAGGTGCTCATGCCAATCAAGGGTTATCTGCGTGTCGAGCATCCGGCTGCCTGCGTAGAGGATCCAGTCGATTGTCAGGATCGAAGCGTTGTAGCTGCGAGTTTCACGAATTCGAGCGCGCAGAGGGCCATCTTCCAGGACCTTTATTCCCGTACGCCGAAAGACTCCGACCTCTTTGTCGTACGCCCGGACATGATGGCTCCAGGTATCGCTCGGGTCGTCCATCACGATCGCACGCATGCCACTGGCTGCTTTTGCGAAGACTTCGCGCTTGGTGTCTTTATCGTAGAGATTGACACCGCCGTCGTTGCTGAAACTGAGGCGAAGATGTGTGTTCTCGAGCGAGTCCTCTGTCGCGTGCGGCGCCTCTGCCGGACGCTGCGTGGCCTGCTCCGCACGGCGTACGCGGATCTGACGATATCCCATTGCCGGAACCTCTACTTCGGCCAGGAGCCCACGCCGATTGGTGACAACCGTGGTGGCATTGACCCACTGGAAGGGAAGGGGCTGTCCGTTTTCATCTTCGACCTGCGCCGCTACATTTGCGTCCCAGCCAAGGTCGTACTCCACTTCTTTCTTAATGGGCCAGGCATGCGGATTGAAGACAACCAGGTATTTTGAGGCGGGGTCGGTCGCTGGAATCTGCCAGGCAAGCCGTTGCAGTGAAGCCGTTGTGGCGGTCAGGGCAACGTCCCGTGCGCGTCCAAAGGCATCACGTGCCGCTTCGAAGTGTTCAGGAAGTGTTGTTGCCGACATGCCATCGTGAAACTGCAAGAGCAGCACACGTTGCCAAGCCTTGGTGAGCTCCTCCTTGGGATAGCTAGCTCCCCACGCTGTCGAGCCGATCGCACTGAACTTCTCTGCTGTCAGCAGCATCGCCTCTGTACTGCGATTGAGCTTCTTAATCGCTGATCCTGCGGTGTAGGTTCCGACCGAATGATGCTGCAGGTCTCCCTGATAGATCTGGATATCGGAAGGGAGCTTGTTCTTCACCTCAGAGAAGTAACGCTCCGGTGTGGAATAGAAGATCTTCGGTGCGCCCGGTTCCGTCTGGATTTGCCGGATCGATCGCATGTTTTCTTTTGTCGGGCCGCCGCCATGGTCGCCAATGCCGAAGAACTCCATAGCGGTCCGTTCCGGCTGTCCGTGCAAGGCATCGATGGTGCGTTCCATGTGATTCCGAACTGCGGCGGGATCGTCGTAGAAGAGCGGTATACGGTAGGTCAATGCGCGCGTGCCATCGATCCCTTGCCATTGGAAAAGGTTCTGCGTGATGGCGGGCTTCTCCAATGCATTCGGCCGCATGAACACGTAGTAGGGAAGGCGTTGCAGCTTGAGGATCTGGGGAAGATTGCCTGTATGGCCAAAGGAATCGGGGTTATAGCCGACGATCGCACGTCGTCCAAAGATGCGCTGCAATGTGCGTTGACCATAGAGACCCTGCCGGATCAACGACTCTCCACTGGGCACATTCACATCCGGTTCGACCCACCATCCGCCGACCAGGTTCCATCGGCCAGCCGCGACATGCTTGCGGATCTCCGCGATCATGGCCGGATCGCTGGCCTCCACCCACTCGTAAAACTGCGAGGAACTGCTCGTCATGGTCAGCTCGGGGTCTTCCTTCATGCGATCGAGCGCTGAACGGAAGGTGCTGTGCACCACGGCATCGCCCTCGGCAAGCGGCCACAGCCAGACGGCATCGATGTGCGAATTGCCGATCATGTGTAGAGTCAGGCCGGCTGCTTCGGGTTTCCACTGCGGCTTTTCGGGATTTACGACCGCCGCGGACGCCCCCGGGGTGGGTGCGGCCTGAACAGGCGTAGTCTGCCCAACCGCTACGTGTCCCCCCAGCAGCAGGGCTGCCATCATGGAAAGAACCGGCATCCGGCCCAGTATCTCTGATTGCCTCATCGTTGTCTCAATCCTCTATCCACAGCGGGTGCTGGTGGTGTGCACGAATGTTGAAATCCGGGCCTTTGATGGTATCGGTTCCAGTTATGCAGACAAGCGGAACTTTAGTCGCCCTTGTCAGGGCTGTCAAGAAAAGTGTCGGCAAGGGCGGTGTGATGCGAATTTCCCTGTGAATTGCGAAAATTGCGTGAAGAAATGCTTGACATCGGAGTGCCTGAAGGTAGATCGTGAAGCACGCCAAAATTGGAACCGATTCCAATTTTGAGTTTTACGCTGTTCCTGAAGCTCCTTCCGAGAGGTCCGCATCGTGATTGCAACTCGACTCTGCCACTGTTTCCAGGTCATGACCCTTGCGGTCATGTTCTTCGCCCTATTTCCTTCCGCAGGCGCGCAGGAAACGCGCGCTACTTTAAACGGGCGTGTGCAGGATTCCGCCAAGGCCGCCATTCCAAATGCTCATGTCAAAGTCACTAACGCCGCCACTGGTATTCAGACAGACGCGACCACCGATGGCGAAGGGAACTACACCGTTCCTTTTCTTACTCCAGGAATGTATTCCGTTTCTGCTGAGGCACCGGGCTTCAGCACGGCTACTCAAAACAATATCGAGCTGCATGTCGGCGATAAGCTCACGGTTGATCTCGGATTGTCAGTCGGAACGCAGAGTGAGGTTGTCACCGTTACAACGGAAGCTCCGTTGCTTGAAGAGGGAACTGCGACCCGCAGCGGCCTGATTGATAACAAGCGAGTCACCGAACTGCCATTGAACGGCCGCAATCCCTTTCAGTTAGCAAACCTCGTCCCAGGCGTTACTTTTCAAGGAAATCCATCGTTTACTCGCCCCTTCGATAACGGAGATAATGCGAACTTCTCCATCAACGGCGGCCTGCGGCAGACCAATTCCTTCCTGATCGATGGAGCGCCCGACGATGCCATCTCCGATACGGCTGGGGATCGCTCCCATGCGAACCAGAACGTCGCCTACATTCCGACCGTCGATGCCACGCAGGAGTTCAAGATCGTCAACAACTTCTACGATGCCCAATACGGACGCACTGGCGGAGGCATCTTCAATGTGTCCACCAAGAGCGGCGCCAACGTCTATCACGGTTCTGCCTATGAGTTTATGCGGCGATATCAGTTCGATGCGAACAGCATCTCCAATAAGGCAGCCGGCGCGCCTCGCTATGCAGTCGACCCGGCCACCAAGGCAAATCTCGGCGGGCATACCCTCGATCAGTATGGTTTCGCGGTTACCGGTCCATTGAGCATTCCGGGTCTGTACGATGCCAAAGACCGGACCTTCTTCCTCTTCGGCTTCGAGAACTACAAGGAGGCTTCGCCCACGCCCACGCTTACCGGTACTATCAGCACTCCTGAGCGCAACGGCGATTTTTCCGGCGGCGGTGAGCCCATCATCTATGACCCCTATACCACCCGGCTTGGGCCTGGCGGGGTCTGCTGCATTCGCGACCCCTTCCCCGGCAACCGCATTCCTTCTTCGAGACTGGCCAACAGCGCCGGCTACAAACTCGCGCAGGCGTATCCCAAGCCGAACTATGCCGCATCCGGCAGCGTCGATACGAACTACACCTCCGCCAACAACTACAACACCGGCACAAACCTCAGCCAGGACAACTTCCGTAACTGGATCGGCCGCATCGATCAGAGCTTCGGACAGCGCGAGCGGCTATATGTACGCTATGCCCATGGCCGCCGTAATCAGGTCGATAATGGCGCCTTTAACTTCACCGGTCCTTTGCTTGACGCGCAGGATCCGCTTGCGCGTGTGAATGACAACGGCGTTATCGACTCGATCACCACTCTGACGCCTCGTATCGTGATGGATCTTCGCGCCTCTATCACCCGTTATAACGAAATGGTAGATCGTTCCCGGGTCTATGGCTACGACATCACCTCTCTTGGTTTCTCGCAGAGCTTCGCGAACAGCCGCTTTGTCCCAGTACCTCCCCGTCTCACCCTTTCCGGCACGGGCGTCGGCGATGCCGGCACACGGAATCCGCGATTTGGCATCAGCAACATCATCGGCTTCCAGCCTGGACTGCAGATGCTTTATGGCAAGCACTCTCTTCATGTTGGCGCGGATCTTCGTGATATCCGCTATAACACCGGCGGAGGCTCGTTCGTCTATGGCGGCGGCCAGTTTACCTTCAACCAGAACTTCACACAGTCTGATCCAACTGCGTCCACATCCAGTTCGCAAGGATCTGCGGTCGCGTCTCTGTTGCTCGGCGCTCCGGCCAGCGGCATCATTCAATACACCCCACGTCTGAGCTATCGTTGGCGCTACTATGCGATCTATCTGCAGGATGACTTCAAGCTCTCTCGCCGCCTTACGTTGAATCTCGGCATTCGTTATGACATTGAAGGCTCGCCCACGGAAGGACAGAACCGGCAGAATCGTGGTTTTGCCTACAACACAACATCGCCGCTTGCGGCAGCGGCTAAGTCTGCCAATCCCGCCACCTGCCCGGCATGCGCAAATCTCACCGGAGGCCTGTTGTTTGCCGGTGCGGCCGGACAACCGCGCGAGGCTTTCAACACGCAGTACGGGCACGTACAGCCGCGCGCCGGAGCCGTATTCCGCGCCAACAACAATCTGATCCTCCGTGGTGGATACGGTATGTTCTTCCTGCCGGAAGCAGCCTTCGGCGCCGCGCAGGGGTTTGCGCAGGACACTGCTTACATCGCCAGCAACGTCGCCGGTGGAACGACTGCCGATCAGTATCGTCCTGCGGGAAACAATCCCAACGCTCCTCCGTTGAACAATCCATTCCCCACCGTTCTGCAGCCTTCCGGCAGCACACTCGGGCTCTCGACCTTCCAGGGACAGAGCATCATCTTCAATAATGTTGACCGCAAGATTCCTTACGTACATCAGTTCTCCTTCGGCCTGCAGCAGCAGTTCCCGGGCAATGTCGTCTGGGATGTAAGCTACGTGGGCAGCCGCACGAACAATATCAATACCAATGACAATCAGGCCGGTTCCGCCAGAAACCTGAATGTCCTCAGCAACGCGCAGATCGCACAGGTGCGTGCCGCAGCGGCGGCTGCACCGGGCAGCCCGACTCCTTCGGCATATCTGGCGCAGACGGTTACGAATCCATTTGCCGGTCTTATCCCGGGCAGCAGCTTGAACGGCGCAACCGTCTCGCGTCAGCAACTGCTGTTGCCGTATCCGCAGTTCCAGACCGTAACTTACGGTCAGGAGTCCGTAGGGAAGATCTGGTACGACTCGTTGCAGATGTCACTGCAGAAGCGGTTTGCGCAGGGCCTCACCTTGATGGGGGCGTATACCTGGTCGAAGACGCAGGAGGCAGTCTCCTATCTCAATAGCCAGGATGCTGCGCCATTCAAGAACATCAGCGCCTCAGACCGTCCGCAGCGTCTTGTCATCTCCGGCGTCTGGGAACTGCCCTTCGGCCGCGGACATCACTTCGGAGGTCACGTCAATCGTCCGATGGAGTTGCTGATTGGCGGCTGGCAACTTAACTATATTGAGACCATTCAATCCGGAGCTCCCGCCTCCATCAACTCCGGCGCCGCGCTGATTGCCGATCCAAATATCGGTGGGCAGAAGAGCAACAGCAATTACTTCAATAGCTGCGTTCGCCAGGTTAATGGAACCTCGCTCGCTCCTAACTCTGCGCATAACGGCTTCGTAAGCTGCTCGAACCCTGCATGGCAGATTACGAATACCTCCAACCTTGAGCTGCGCGCCGCGCCCTTCCAGTCGAAGTACATTCGCAATCCCAATGCTCCGCTGGCGGATCTGTCCTTTTCAAAGCGCTTCAACATCACCGAGCGGTATAACGCACAGTTCCGGTTTGAAACCTTCAATGTCACCAACACTGCTGTTCGTAGCGGCCCGAACATGACGCCTACCAGCAACCAGTTCGGTTTCGTCGCCGTAAGTCAATCGAATATCCCGCGGCAGATGCAGTTGGGCTTCA
>JABFXN010000302.1 GCA_013361705.1 Acidobacteriaceae bacterium | reverse complement strand
TCGAGCGTAATATCGCGGCTGCGTTTGATCTCGGCGTGCGCGCCTAACTGACGGAAGAGGGAAGCAAGGGTCGCGGCACTCTCGATCTCTCCGGTCCCCGTATAGCCATCCTCGTAATATAGGGCGCCGGCACGCCGCACCAGCTCCGGGTTAGAGGCGAACGATTCGGCAAGGTGGCTTTCCACCTTTGAGCCACGCTGTCCGGCTGCACCGGAGGGATAGCGCAGCAGATCGTTTGTCTCATCGATCAGAAAGACCGCATCCGGATAGCCGATGATGGGCTGCTTGTCACCACCCAGGAAGGCTCTCCAGAGAGACGCAACCGCAGGCGTGAGATCGTTCTCGGCGATATTTTTCGGAGCAGCACGGAGGCCGATGAAGAGCCCGACAGCCAGTCCTGCGATGGCCAGTGTGATGGCCAGCCAGTAGGGCCCCAGGAATCCGGACCGCGACGTTGTGACCTCCGGTAAAGGCAGCTCCTCAGTCGGTAGTGCGCCCGGAGGAAGAGTCTCTTCGGCAGGAGCACTCTCCTGTGCCGCGCCTCCTGTTGCTCCGCCGGGAGCCTTCAGAAAGACGGCGCCGTAGTGACCCCGGGGAATTGTGATGAGTACGTCATCCTCCCGGCCCTCATCCAGGTAATAACGGGAGAGCTTCTCGCGGAGCCGGTGGATGTGGACACGGACAAGCGTGTCGGTCTTGGGATCAAAGTCCGGGGCGCTGTCCAATGCTTCCACGCCGATGGTGTATTCCTTCAGCTCCTCGGCACGACCATCGGCACTGCGGGTGCCAATGTACTCGAGTAGCCGCCGAAGCATGGCGGCACTCTTGAACGTCTCAGACTGCAGAACATGGTTCAGACATTCCAGGGCATCCTTCACCGAAACGGTCTGCCTTGCATCCCCTTCGAAAGGCTCCGCTGTACCAGAAACCCCGGTTTCGTCCTCTCGATTAGCCATGTAACGTCAGGTGTAACGTTGCCAATCATGCAGCATTTTCAGCAGATTTGTCTACTCTTTGCGCCTGTAGCGCTGTGACATAGCCCCATTTAGCTCTACGACCGATCTTCCGACTCAATAGCTTTCTCTTCGTTCGAATTACAGATAACGCTGAGGTTCTGTACTCGAGATCGACTTGGAGGCCAACATGCAATCCCATATAGAAGGTGTAGTCCGACGGGTGCAAGCCCCACCGGTGCATCGAATACTTCCACTTCTCCTCTTCCTCGCTACTCTCCTCACCCTTGCTCCACTCGCCGGGGCACAGTCCAGTTCGGGACGTCTCTCCGGCACCGTAACCGATCCGACCGGGGCAGTGGTTGCCAATGCTGCCGTCACCGTGACGAATACCGAGACCGGCTTTGCGCGCAGAGGGCAGACGGCGGAGGGCGGTCAGTTTGTTCTGGATGCTTTGCCCATCGGTTCCTATACGTTGGATATCCAGGCCGACGGATTTCAGGCGGCCCACCTTGTCGGTCTGACTATCTCGGCGGACAGCATTTTGCGGCAGGACGTCAGGCTGGCAGTGGGGTCATCGATGCAGCGCGTCGAGGTGACGACGGCGCCTGTTCTGGTGGATACCTCGACCTCGTCGATGGGTGAACAACTGGCGCCGAAGCAGATCCAATCGCTGCCCCTTAATGGCCGCATCTTCTCGCAACTGGTGCAGACGGTTCCTGGATCGGTCGCGGCGGGTTTTGGCAGCGCGCCGGAATCGGCTTCAGGCGTAGGGGCCCAGACCTCGATCACGGCAAGCGTCAACGGCATGCCGTGGGGAGGCACCACGTACACTCTCGATGGCGTCTCGAACATGGAGCTGCTAAATGCGTTCATGAACGTGGTGCCGCCGCTCGACGCTATCCAGGAGGTGAAGATCTCCACCAGTAACGCCGCGGCGACTGTGGGCACCTACGGCGGAGCCCAGGTGAACGCCATCATTAAGTCAGGCACGAATGCATGGCACGGCTCGGCGTTCGAGTTCTATCGCGGTGATGCCTTGAATGCCACCCGCTGGGAGGCAAAGACAAAGGCTCCGTATACGGCCAATCAGTTCGGCGGATCCTTTGGCGGACCGATTCTCAGGGACCGTCTCTTCTTCTTTGCGGACTACCAGGGCATCTTCCTTAATAACGGCGTCAGCTACAACCTCACGGTGCCGACCGCGCTGATGAAGCAGGGCTACTTCCTTACAAGTCAGTTCGGGCCGATCTACGATCCGCAGACGAGGGCGCCGTTTCCGATTGTCAACTCGCCGGGCGGACCCGCGTATCAGATTCCAGCGAACCGTTTCGACAGCGTTGCCGCGAAGATGGTCGCGGATAACAGCATCTGGCCGGGGGCCAACATCGCCAGCACCAACATCAACAACTTCAATGCCAACGTGACCGAGACAGATCGTTTACACACGGCAGATATCAAGGTTGACTACCAGTTGCAGAACGGTGACCGCATCTTCGCCCGCGAATCGTATCAGCATCGCGACCTTACGGCTCCTTCACCGGGCACACGGTTTATTCAGATCAATGATGTGAACTCCAATCCGCGCGACCATAACGCGGCCATCGGTTATGACCGCACCTTCAGCGCCCGCAGGATCAACAGCCTGCGGCTTGGGTTCAACCGCTTCTATACCGTCGATTCCGGCAACGACATCAACAGCAACACGAACCAGACGCTGGGGATTCCGAACAGTGTCTATGCCAACTATCCGGCGACAACCGGCATTGCCAACTTCAACTTCGGCGGAGGCAACACGAATGTTGCAACCACCGGATCGCAGGGATGGACCAATGCGCATCGCATCACCAACGTCTACCAGTTGACCGACAACTTCACCCAGGTCTTCGGAGCCCACACGGTCGTGGTTGGTGGAGACTACCGCCGCCTGCAGGCATCGCTCACCAACGCCGATCGCAATCAGTCCGGCGAGTTCGACTTCAGCCCGGACTACACCAGCAGTTGCACCAACCAGCCCGGCTGCTCAAGCCCGACCGGCGGAAATCAGTTTGCCTCGTTCCTACTGGGCAATCCGTCCCAGATCTCACGCGGATTTGTGAACGCATCGCCGGCAACCCGCGCGCACCTGCTGGCCCTCTATGGTCAAGACGACTGGCATGTATCGCAGAGCCTGACATTGAATCTTTCATTGCGGTGGGATCTGATCACGCCGCCGATCGATAAGGCGAACCGGCAGGCCAACTTCAACCTGGGCAATGGACTGCTCGACATTGCCCGGGATGGCAACCGCGCTCCGAATGTCGATACCTACTATGGAGGAATTTCGCCGCGGGTTGGATTCGCCTATACGCCGAATCACGGCAGCACCGTCGTTCACGGAGCGTATGGCATCACACACTTCCCCGGAAACTTCGGAGGCATGGGCGGAGCCCTGGAGAGAAACTATCCGTACTTCCAGCAGTTCGTCGTCAATCCGGCGGTGCAGTACACGCCGTCGCTGACTATTGCGGGTACAGGCCTGCCGGCCTTAACCAATCCAGTCATCAGCAACAATACGGTCGCGCCACCTGCGAATACGTCGGTGACAAACATGCCTCGCAACTTCCAGGTGGACGTGGCGACGGCATGGAACTTCGGCGTGCAGCAGCAGCTCACGTCGACATCTGCGCTCTCTATAACGTATGTCGGTACGAAGGGAACACATCTCTATCGTGGACGGAATATCGATGTGGCGCAGCCCGGGCCGGGCAGTCTGACTGCGCGGCGGATCTATGCCGGCATCGCGCCGCAGTTGAGCGATATCGAATACCGCGCCTCCGACGGCAAGTCGCTCTATCACGCGCTTCAGGTGGAAGCGAAGAAGACGACATCGTTCGGCATCGAGGGACGCGTCTCCTACACCTGGTCGAAGGAGATCGATAACACCAGCATCTGGAATCCACTGGTTGACTCGCTCAACTATGGCCGTGGCACTAACCAGGCGCCGGATGTTCCTAATAACTTCATCGCAACGGCGATCTACCAGTTGCCATTTGGCCGCAAGCATTATCTGCTGGGTGGCGTGAACGGAATTGGGAACGCGATCGTAGGTGGGTGGCAGTTCGCTACCACGACGATGGTGCAGTCGGGTACGCCGCTTACCTTCAATGCAGGCTTCGATAACTTGAATGCCGGATTCACCAACCGGGCATCGATCACCTGCAGCAGCCTGCAGCCGAACCGCTCTCTCAATGCGTGGTTCGATAAAAGCTGCTTCACAACCCCCGCGCCCTATGTCTATGGCAATTCCGGCTATGGACGCGTTCGTGGACCGGCCTATGTAAACTCCGATCTGTCGTTGTCAAAGACCTTCGACGTTGCGGAGAAGGCCAAGGTGCAGGTCCAGATGGATGCCTTCAACCTGACCAATACGCCACATTACTCCAACCCGAGAACCAGCTTGAGCGATGGCGGCTTCGGAAAGATTACCGGCACCAACGGCAACCCGCGGCAACTGCAACTGGGCGCTCACCTCACGTTCTAATACAAGATCAACTCAACCCGAAGGAGAGAGAGTTACGTGTTTCAAACGTTGAAGTACTCTGTTGGACTTCTGCTGGCTGCGTCATGCATATGCATGGCGCAGCAGGCATCAGTTGCGGCAACCCCACCGATGGGCTGGAATAGCTGGAACCATTTTGCAGAGCGCGTGACCGATGCGGACGTGCGTGCCGCGGCGGATGCTCTGGTTGCCTCCGGTATGCGCGATGCGGGGTATATCTACGTCAATATCGATGACACCTGGGAAGGCAAGCGCGACGCCGCTGGCGTGATCCACACGAACGAGAAGTTCCCTGACATGAAGGCGCTTGCGGACTACGTTCATTCCAGGGGACTGAAGCTGGGCATCTACTCCTCGCCCGGACCGAAGACCTGCGCCGGATATGAAGGCAGCCTAAGCCACGAAGCACAGGATGCGAAGACATACGCCGAGTGGGGCATCGACTACCTGAAGTATGACCAGTGCAGCTTCGGTGACATCATCAGGCAGCAAGCAGGTGACGATCTGTCGAAAGCGGCAGCCATGCAGCGCGAGGCCTACGAGAAAATGCACAAGGCGATCCAATCGACAGGCAGGCCAATGGTCTACAGCTACTGCCAGTATGGGCTGTACGCCGTGTGGAAGTGGGCTCCGGAGGCGGGCGGTAACCTCTGGCGTACCACCGGCGACATCAACGACAGTTGGGATCGCATGACGTTGATTGGCTTCTCGCAGGCGGGTCTGGAGAAGTATGCCGGGCCGGGACATTGGAACGATCCCGACATGCTGGAGGTCGGTAACGGCGGCATGAAGAAGTCAGAGTACGAGGTGCACATGAGTTTGTGGGCCATGCTCGCCGCTCCGCTGCTTGCCGGCAACGACCTCAGCAGGATGTCGGGCGAAACCAGAGAGATCCTGATGAACAAGGACGCGATCGCCATCGATCAGGACAAACTCGGCAAACAGGGAAGCCGCATCTGGGCGGAAGGTCCACTCGAGATCTGGAGCAAGGACCTGAGCGGAGGCAAGCACGCCATCGCACTCTTCAATCGCGGCGAATCGGCACTCTCATTTGAATCCGCACAACAGACACTCTCGCAGTTCAAGGCGTTGCGCTTCCGTAATGTATGGACGCAGGCCGAGGCACGGTTCGACGGGAAGAGCATTACGATTCCATCCCACGGTGTCATGCTGCTGAGGGAGTATTGATGAGGCAGGTGCGGATTCTATTTTCTGTGCTGGCGGTCTGTATTGCCACCGCACAGGCTCATCAGACCGCGGCGTCTTCCACGACGTTGCGGTTTACCTCCTCCAACCCATCGCTGGAAAAGTCATTTGCATGGGCAGTGCCCCAGGCGCTTGCCTACAGTCACAACATAACTTCGGATGCAGCAGGCCCATGGTATGAGGCAGCTCTTCCCGGTCGGGATGCGTTCTGCATGCGAGATGTCTCGCACCAGGCCCGTGGAGCGGCAGCACTCGGCCTGGATGCCGCTAACTTCAACATGCTCTCCCGCTTTGCCATGGCGATTGCGCCAGAGCGGGACTGGGCTGGCTACTGGGAGATCGATAAGGATGGCAAGGCCTCGAACGCCGACTATGTGGACGACGAGGACTTCTGGTACAACCTGCCTGCGAACTTCGATGTGCTGGATGCGATCGTCCGCATGTGGGTCTGGACAGGAGACAACCGGTACGTCGATCGGCCGGAGATGAAACGCTACTTTCAGAAGACTGCCAACGAGTATGTCGCAGCCTGGAACCTGCAGACGGACAAGGTGCTGCAGCGTGACCGCATTATGCATCGCCGAAAGACGCAGGGGAAGTTCATCGACGCACGTGGTATTCCCAGTTATACCGAGGGCCGGAAAGACTTCAATCTGGGCATAGACCTGCTCGCCGCCAAGTATCGCGCGTTTGTGGATCTCGGCCTGCTGGCCATCCATTATGAGCAGAAGCAGCAGGGCGAAGCCTATCGGCAGATCGCGGAGGAGACACGGCGTGTGATCGACGAGCGCGCCTGGCTACAAGACGGCAAGCACTATGCCGGGTTTCTGTCGTCCGAGAGCAAACCCAAAGGCTCCGGCGATATGTTCCTGCTTTACTTCGGAGTGCTGAAGGCTTCTGAAAAGCGAGAGGGAGCGCTCCGCTATCTCGGTTCTCAGGAGTATCTCAACAGCATCGGCATTGAAGAGGAGTCCTATCTTCCGGATGTGTTCTTTCGCTACGGACTCGTCGATGCGGCGTATGACCGCATCGCCGATCTGACACGCGACAACAAGGAACGACGCGATTAGCCCGAGGTCTCCTATGGTGTAATCGACTCGTTCGTTCACGGTCTGATGGGCATCGACCTCTCTTCGGGGACGGTGACGACGCTCTCGCGCAGCAAGGGCGAAGAGGAGAATGCCATCTATGGTGTGCACCTGCTGGGCGGAACCATTGACGTCAAACACGACGGGCATCGCTCCACAACGCTGACGAACCATACGCAGCATGCCATCGAGTGGCGCGCATCCTTCCCAGGAAGGCTGAACGGCCTGACAGTGAACGGGAAGGCGCAAGCGGCCAGGACAGCAACGACAGAAGGTGGCGAAGCGATCAGCTATGTGCTGGTGCGTGTGCTGCCCGGGCAATCGCTGACGGTGAATACGCGCTGATATCTTGTTCGTTGGGCCTTGGTGCGGGATACCGCGTTACGGGCGATTGTTCCTTTGGGTGGGAGCAGCGGGCTTCAGCCCGCTGACTCAGGCCTGACAATACGTCGGGCTTTAGCCCTGGGCCTTACTATTCGAGACGCAAGGCCCAGGGCTAAAGCCCATTTCCTATCGACCCGATAACGGTGGGCTGAAGCCCACCGCTCCCACCCAATTTGAGCTTCGCTCGAACAACCCAAGTCCGCGAAGACCCAACTTCATCAAGCCAACCGATAGAACTTGGCAGCGTTGTTATAGAAGATGTCGCGCTTCTCATCCGCGCTGAGGAACGGAGCAGACTGTACCGCATCCACAGCCATGGCAATGCCTTCCGGCCAGTACATCTGGTCCGTTCCGAACATCAGCCGCTTGCCAAAGCCGGCCCGCATCAGCGCCTGCAGGTAGTGGTAGAACTCCGCTCGCGGAAGCAGCCAGTCAATGGCCCCCAGGTCAGCATTGACCTGCGGATAGTGGAACAAGGTGGAGATGGTGTCGTCGAGATACGGCCAGCCCGCATGCATCAGGTTCAGCCGAAGCTTGGGATAGCGGTTGAGGGCCTCTTCCACCAGGATGGGATCGCCCAGGCGCGCGCGTGCAGTGCGGCAGCATGGATCGAACGACATCCCCGGCGGCATGGTGCCTGTATGCAGTGCTACAGGAATATCCAACTCTTCCGCAAGCGCCAGGTAGGCAGCATACTTCGGATCATCGAGCGTAATTCCCGCGTACTGTGTGGTTACCTCACCCAGCACACGCAGGCGGCCATCCTTGAACGCACTGCGGAGTACATCGAGCTCCGGGAGGGGAGTATCCGCGGAGCCGCGCACGCCCGCGCCGGCAATGATCTTGTTCGGCTCCGCATTGCACCAGGAATACGCGGCTGCAAGACGATCTCCGTCTCCTCCGCTGACGACTGCTTTGACGATATTCAGGCGCTTCATCTCTGCCAGGCAGGAGGCGCGATGAGCTGCTCCATCCTTGAGCTGCACGGCTTTGCCGGTAGCGGGATTCACCGCGGCGGGGATGGGCAGGTCGTCCGGGTAGGCGTGCAGATGTACGTCGATGATGGGTTGCTGTTGCTGCGTCATCTTTCCCAGGGCAGAAGGAACCAGGCTGATGGCTGCCGAGCTTGAGCTGAGCTGCAGGAATCGCCGGCGGTCAATGATCATAGGAAATGCTCCTTCAAAGAGGAGTACCGGAGTGAAGGTAATGGTGGCAATTACCTCAGAGGTAAAGCAGACGTTTCAGAGCAGGGCATAAGATGACTCAATGCCCTCTGAGCAGCGCCACCAGCACTCCCCAAACTCCTCCGACATTGTAAGCAGAATCGGCGAGCTTGTTCGCCAGTGGCGCACCCTTCGCCATCTCAGCCAGCTTGAGCTCGCGCTCGAGGCAGGAATCTCCGCTCGCCATCTCAGCTTTATCGAAGGCGGCAAGGCTCTGCCCAGCCGGGAAATGGTGACACAGCTTGCTGAGGCGCTGGCCATTCCGCTCCGGGAGCGTAATGCTCTGTTCCTCGCCGCAGGGTTTGCTCCCACGCATCGCGAGACCGGCTTGGCGCAGCCGGAGATGGCGCTGATCAATCGGGCGATCGAGTTCATCCTCAAACAGCAGGAGCCTTATCCGGCGCTGGTCCTCAATCGGCACTGGGACATCACGCGTGCGAATGAAGGTGCAGCCGCATTCATGAACTTTGTCTTCGATACTCCGCCGGACGATCCCAACATGATCCGGCAGATCTTCAGCGACCATCTGCTGCGGCCATTCATCGCGAACTGGGATGAGGTGGCGTCTGATCTTATCCGTCGTCTGCATCACGAGATCGACTGGGCTCCGACCGATGAAAAGCTGCGCGCGCTGCTGGCGTTTGCCTTATCGAGTCCTCATGTGCCGGAGAAGTCGAAGGTGCGCCCGATGGAAGTTTCCATGTCGCCGACACTGAACTTCGTCATCCGCAAGAACGGTGTGGAGCTCAGCTTCTTTTCGACATGGACCAGCTTCGCCGCACCGCACGATGTCACGCTGGATGAACTGCGAATTGAATCGTCATTCCCCGCAGATGATGCGAGCGCGCGGCTATGGGAGAAGATTATCGCGGGGGAATTCAGACGGTGAGCTTTTAGTTCTCTGCTATGTTTTCGATATGCTTCCCGCCGTGTTATCGCTTTTCCTAGCTGCGTCCGTGCCAGAACCTAAGATTGTGAGCGTTTGTGAGGTGGCGGTGCATCCAGAGCAATATGTTCACAAGAGAATACGTCTCGATGGTTTTTATGAGAGTGATGGCATCGAGAATGCAGTTATTACGGATCCGAGGTGTTCAAAAGTGGGGATCGCACCGCTGTCTAGGAGGCACTATCGTGGTGAATCGGAGCTACATAAGGCTCTTAGCTTCGGTCATCCGGGAACGCTCGATAAAGTTGTAAAAGGAACTTTCGTTGGAACCTTCGAATGGCATCCGTCGGGTGTTCCTAGCCGAGTCATAGAACTCGAAGAAGTGAGAAATGTCACGGCTAGCGCGAAATCAATGAAGCCACGATAGATACGGACAACTTTGTCTAATTCGCACGTCAGTGCGGATGCCTTGCGGGGGTCCCGGCCAGCTTTGCTGGCTGGGGCAGTTAGGGGACGGCTTTCAACCGTCCCGTGTCGGCGATGAACGACACGCTGCTTTCGTCGCTGAGAGAAAATTCATCCATGCAGTGCGAAATGGTTGCTCGAAGCGCAACGATGGAATGTGGAGTGGGAGTATGAGGGACGGCGTTTGAAGGCTTCCGTATCCTTGTTTTCAATTAACTCAGCTTTGACCCAAAATCCATTGACAATCACCACCCCTATCGCTACTCTTCGAGGCTGATATCTTCTTCCACGCTGAGTTGTACTAAGAAGAAGAACATCAATGCAGTCAGTACATTGCCGTCTTGGCTAGGTTTTCCCATGGGTGTGCTGTGTCGTTTCAAGACACGCGAGGAGAACCTATGAATGCGGCAAGAAATTCGCACACACTGCCCTAGCCGACCCAGGATTACCTTATCCCCCACTGCAGAATCTTCGCGGTTCTGCGCGCATCGATAGTTTGTGTGATCGCCTGTGAAGTCGCATCCGTGCCATGGAGCATTTTCCTTGTAGGTGCAGAGTAGGGTTTCCGCATCTATGGGAGTTTTCGGCAATGAAAACGCCGCTGCACTCCTCTTTCGGGATACCCAGCAACGGGGAAATGCTCTACACGGTCCCTCCACGTTCGTATTCGCTCCAGGAGGTAACGCTTATGTCGACCACTGCCTATGCACCGTCTTCTCTTTCCTCTAAGGGAACAGCACAATGTCAAGCAAGCACGAACCCACCGGCACTACCCCAATCCGTTCCAACAGGCTTTGATGCTCAGCTCGCGTATGTTCTTGGCCTGTGCTGCAACGCGGCGAACGATCAGTACTCCGACTACGTGACCAACACCCCCGCTGATCCGAGTAACCTCTTTGGTCCTAAGAGCTGGCAGATACTATCCGTTGCGCCCGCCCCCTGGGATCCTGATTTTTCCCAGATCGTCGCGCAGGGATACACGCTGAAGTCACATACCAACCTGTCAGTTTACGAAACCGATATAAACGGCAATTCCGTGCAAATTCCGGCGGGATTTATCGCGCAGCTTGAACCGACAGGCACGAAGAAGAGCAGCATCATCGTCGTGGCTTTCCACGGTACCCAGAACAGCTACGAGGGGGGCAAGATTGATATAGACGTCATCCCTGCTACGTTTGGCGGGCTGCTTGGAAATCTAGGATCGGTGCACGGAGGCTTTTATAAACAGTACACAACGGGCTCCAACGGACAAGGCAATTTGATTGATCGCGTTGACGGGTCACTCGCGCAGCAGATCTACCAGTATTTCAAGGAGAACGAAGATCCAACTATCTCAGTGAAGGTCACGGGACATAGCCTGGGTGGAGCATTGGCGACCCTGTGTGCACTGGACATCGCCTTCAACTTTGAGTCCAAATTCGATGCGATCTCGATGTACAGTCTGGCGAGTCCACGTGTGGCTGACTCATGGGCATCAGATCCCTCTGGCGTCAGCACGCTCGTTTCGAACTACCAGGAGTACGTCCCCGACAGCTATCGCATTGTTAACACCTTGGACTCGGTACCGGGGCGTCCTACCGCGCTGACTCCTCCATGGCCCCCGGTGCAGAATTATTGTGCTCACGTCTTTGCTGACGATGTTGCGATACAGCTTGGAATCGTCCAACCCTCCGCGCTCTACAAAAACCTTATCAGCTTCAGCGATGCGAATACGCAGAATGGTACGGATTCGCCACCGGAGTGCCAGGGAGCTCATTCCTGCCCCGCCGTGTATGTACCCTTCCTGAAGAGACTCGCGGCTAAGTTCGCGTGACTTGACGTTCGCAGATAGCAATGTCTCGGAATCGCGTTGCTAGAACGAGAGCCAATCGAGCGAGGCATGAAGAAATCTTTCATGCCTCGTTCGATGCGCTGCCTGTGAGTCGCGCTGCAGATGCGATAGCGGTTGTTCGCGTGTGCATAGGGCCGGCTACACGGTGCACCCCGTTTCGCACCGGAGGTGCGAATGTCTTGCTCCGGGGTCCCCGGCCAGCTCCGCTGGCTGGGGTGGCTAAGGGGACGGCTTCGGCCGTCCCGTATCAGCGTCGACGCCACGCGGCTTCAGCCGCTGAGGGCAGATCCAAATGCAAGCACAACATTCTGAGGTTGTCCGACACACCGCCCTCAACGGCTAAAGCCGCCGTTTCTGCGGCATCTGTGCGGCATGGCTGAAGCCATGCCCTTAACAAGGCACTCGCACCTCCGGTGCGAATTGTTGCGCTACGCGCAACGGTGTCTCAATCCCTATGGCTGATGCGAAGCACACGACTCCTTCGTCTTCACTGCATCCTGTGAGATCGCGGATCTGCCACGTGGATCGACCGATGAATCACGGTTGCGGCGCAGAACCTGCTTCTGCTTCCAAAACGCGGGTCGTGACGCGCGTTTTTCAAAATCGCGATTGCGGGCGTCAATGACGATTGTGCGGCGCTCTCTATGTCAATAGTCACATGGAGCGCGACCGTGTAAGAGCCGATGTCGAATAGATGCGTCTTCCGCGGCAGTTAATGCAGCCTATGATTCAAAACCGCGTATGTAGGGAGTATTTGGCGGCCGTGGCCCGGTCTCAAACAGTGGACCGTGTGTTGAGCGATACCTCATGTTCATGTACGGCGTCTCGACCCGGCGTCCGACGGCAGAGTAGCGACCGTTCTCCCAGTTCGATTCCATGTAGTGGTTCACGATACCCGTCGATAGCAGCAGCCGCTCCGCATTGAACGGTTCTTTTCGGGTCAGCATCATTTCGATCAGCCAGTGATCGAACGCATTGGCAGCGTGATACTGCGAGACAGGGCCGGGCCAGCCAAGCATGGAGATGATCGTCGGGTCCTTCTGTCCTTCGATCTCGCCGGCATAGGTCCACCCCACACCCTCGCCCGAAATGACAGCCCCATGGGTCCCATCGTTGTACTCCACAATGCAAACCGCTGGCCGGTTGCTCTCTTGAAAATGTCCCGGCTTCAGGTCGAAGTTCTTTCGCACTGCTTCCAGCAGATTACCGGCCCAGGGAGTACGTTCGACCCACTTCCAGGTTTCAGGGCCGCGAATAGACTGCACCGACCTGACGCCCGTCTCGCCACCCTTGCGGCGATCGACAAAGGACTGAAGCACGTCGATGCAATGGAAGATGGCTCCCTCATCCGGAGCGGCTCCAACCACGATCGAGTTCCTGAGCGGAGTATCCACAGCAAGATCGATCTCAGGCTTGCGGAAGTAAGTCGGTATGGAAGAGCCGCCGGTCAAGGGGAAGTTCAGCTCGCGTGACTTATCGAACATCCACTTGGCGTCATCCCAGTTGTAGGAGAGGTGCTTATCGTTAAATACAGGCACCGAACGATTGCTCTGTTCAAAGACCTTGATGACCTGCTGATAGATCCACCAGCGCGGCAACAGCCAATGCCCCTTGAGATCGGTTGGATAGTTCCCGTGTTCCGCGACGATAACGACACCATCCACTGCAAGATCCTTGCCCCCGAGGGTGACGGCCTCGCCCGGTGTTTTAAAGATGGGGATATTTTTTGCCTTGCATACTTTCTGCCCCAGCAAGCTCGTATCGAACTGATGGATGTAAACGGACACCACATCCACCTGTGAAGGAGTATGGGCGCCCTGCCACCAATAACCGTCCAACAGCTTGTTTACGATCCAGTCCGCATGGGATGTCGGCAGACCCCAATAGCTGACGAGACAGGCAATACGAGGCCGTCTTCCGTTGGTTTGCGCAACGGCGCCGGGCACGAAACCTGTCAAACCGGCTAAACCTGCCATGCCGGCCATTCCCAGTACTTCACGCCGCGTGAAGAGAGGGTTCGATCCAGTTGGCCCAGTGTTCAAAGATGTATCCGCCGCCGTGGCTGCAATTTCAAGATGTCTCTTTTTCATAGTCCGATACGATTGCGTACCAACCAGCTTTGGTCAGTGCTGTCATCGTACTACCGGCGTACCGCCTTTGGCTTTCACCTATCGCTATCCAGATATCAGGACTGGAGCGTAACGTCACCGGCAACGTGCGAGAGCTTTCGGCTCAGCAGCACTCCGCCGATCAGGAAGTAGACCGCGCCGAAGATGGCATACCCTCCAAGATCCTTCGCATGTAGCTTTCCGCTAAGGCCACCCAGTACAAAGGCAACGCCTGCGGCAGTCGATTGCGCGCCGCTCAGGATCATCGCCCATTGTCCACCAAGTTGCTTACGGCGGATGAGTCCGGCAACAAGCTGCAACAATCCGGCTCCGAGTGCCCATGCACCAAAGATCGCGATGGAAGCCGCCTCATTCCTGAAGACCGTCAAGGCGATCCCAACAGCAGTCGCTGTCCCCAGCAATGCGTTGATGACCTGCGAGGTGCGGGCGCTGCCGGTGGGCCGGGAAGCGCTGAGATCGTACAGCGTGCAGGCAACATCCCACAGCGGGTAGACGATCAGCAGGACGGAAGCGAAGCTTGGCTGCGTAAGCGCCGCCGAAATCACGGCTCCGGCCCATAACAACTGGAACACGGTCCGGACGAGATAGAGGTTGCGTAGGGAGCGGGCTGATTCAAGAGAGTTGGTTTGCATTTTTGAATACCTTTCTACCTTCTAGTTGGTAGGTAATTGGGTGAAGCGAATCCAGATGCAGGCTCCGCGCGGTTTAGTGTTTCGGGGCAGCGATCCGCTTGAGCGCCGCTCCTGTAACTTGCTTGAAGACCTCACACTTGCCGGTGGCGCGCGCGGAGAGCATCGCCCCATGGACCACTGCCATCAGCGTCTGGGCTTCTGTTGCTGCTGAATCCGGCAACTTGATGACGCCTGCTTTTACGCCGGCCTTCAGGGTTCGCTCCAGCCATTCCCCCAGCGCACTGAAGTGCAGGCGTACTTCGGCCTGTACTTCCTCTGGAAGGGATGGAAGCTCCGCTCCCATGAGGGCAGCCACGCAGAAGGGGACTGTCCCTCCTCGGATACACCCCTCCCAGTACTGGACATAGGCATGAAGGCGCTTCCAGGGATCTTCGATCTGGCTGTCGAGCTGTTCCGTTCCTTCGATGGTCTTTTCGCGATGCGCCTTGAGCACAGCCGCGGCCAGACCAGCCTTTGTCGGGAAGTGATGATGGATGCTCGGTTTTTTGATCTCCACCGCTTCGGCGATGTCGGCATAGCTGAAGGCCGAGTATCCTCTCTCGATCATCAGGGCTTCCGCCGCCTTCAGAATGCGTTCTGCCATTTCCCCTTGCATACAAAGGTAGACTACCAACTAGTCGGTTTGGTTACAAAAACTTTGTGAGCTTCGCACCTATGGGGGCTCGAAGAGGAAAATAGGGTGGCAGGAGGGTTGCATGGCAGACACGAAGACCCTGATTGAGCAAGCGTACTCTGCATTCAACAAGCGTGACATCGACGGCGTCTTAGCACTGATGACGCACGACGTGAACTGGCCCAAGGTTTCGGAGGGCGGCAGAGCTGTAGGCAAGGAAGAGGTCCGCGCCTACTGGACCCGGCAATGGGGAGAGTTCGATCCCCATGTCGAGCCACTGGAAATCACCGAGGAGGATGGAGGTAGGATCCGCGTCAGAGTGCACCAACTCGTCAAGAACCTTCACGGAAACCTTCTATTAGACAGAGAGATTTTTCATGTGTTCACCATGAAGACCGGTCTGATCGCAGCTATGGAGATTGGGGAGGAGGTCGATCCGGCGGCCGGTCCGTCTGCCGTATTCGCACATCGATCCTGATTCGTTTAGGCGTTTAAAGCGCTGAAGGCCGGGTGGAAACGCGCGCTCTATACCAGCCTGGGGCAACGCCCCAGGTTGTAGTGCCCACAAAAAGTTAAAGGGCTGAAGGCCCGCTCTATAATTCCGTGGCTCGGTACCACCCAAACTCCGTGAGGGTGGGGCACCCGGGTTGGGATGAACCGTCTCGTTGGAGAGATCGTGGCATCGCGCGATTGGTGATTATAGGTCGGGCCTTCAGCCCTCTTACTGTTTCGCCATCCGATACCTGGGGCGTTGCCCCAGGCTGGTATAGAACGCGCCTTCAGCGCTTACCCTGCTAAGGTGGGTTAGGAAAACCCGAAACCTCCAACAAAATATGTCCTAGATGCTCACTCTCTTAGTGACGCAATCCACGGGAAGCAATGCAAGCCTTGGTGCGCCAGATTTACCGGAACACTGATGCATGAACCGATAATCATGAGTCTCCAAGAGAAACGTCGTGACACTATCGCTTGAATCTGAGGCATGTTCTCGTCCTGCGTTACGGCTGATGCGAAGCAGATGGCTCCTTCGTCCTGACTCCCGGCTCCAGCAGTTCATTGCTACAGCCTGCAGGCGCATTGACCGGATTGCAGCGTGCTGCAAAACCTCCGGGCAGACCGACCGTATAACCCGTCCACGGCGCAGGTTCCGAGACCGGAAAGTCAGTGCTGACCATCTGCGCTCCGCTTGCCAGTGTCAGGTCGCGACGGGTGGTATCGTTCGTGCGGCCCTGGTCGGTATTGAAGTCTGCGCGGGTACGCACGAGATAGCCGCTCTTCACCAGCGCGCGGATCTCATCCCGCGAACCCTTATCGCGCTCTACAAACGCGGCGTCAGGCTTGCCGGGCTCAGAGTTGGTAAAGAGTACACGTCCCTGCAGCAGCGGATGCCCCGCTAGATAAGCAGGAGCAGACGGCCGGTTATACAGAAGAAAGAGGACCTTGCCACGCGACTCCGCCAGCGTTGGCCATGCGCCCGCGAGCACTGCGGCTTCCAGCGTGGGATACTTGCCGCGCACCTTGTCCGGAGTGATGAGCTCCTGCTCGGGGAAGACCGAGCGAATCTCGGCATCCAGCGCGTTCCATGTCTCTGCCGTCCACGGCTCTGCAGTCGTCGCTCCGGGAAGCTGGCTGAGCCGTCCCTGTTTGTCTTCAATCAACAGCAGGATCGGTACATGTTTGGGATGCGCCTTCGACCAGCCGCGAATGTCTTGCAGGCAGTGCACGAAGGTCTGGCAACTGCTCCGCTGGTTGACGTCGCCCAGATGAATGACCTTGAAGCCAGGTTTATCCATCTCGTGCTGCGGATCGAAGTCAGGATCGGCGGGAAGGCCGGCTTCCTTCGTCAATCCCACGATCTTCGGGTGCGAGAAGCGGCCGCCTGCGGGGTCGGTGACGATATCCAACTCCAGTTGACGAACCCCGGCATCAAGCTGTTTCGGCAGCGATTGATGATGGTAGTCGACACCATGAAAGGCCTCAGGAAAATGTGTGGAGAAGTACTTCTCTTCGCTGGGTGCGAAGCCGGTGTTGTAGCTGTTGTGTGAGCCGACAACCTGGATCTGGTTCAGATGGAGAAGCTTATCCTGCTTGCTGCTTGTCTGTGCGACGGCAGTCACTGCCGCCAGTGCAAGCAGGCCTGTGCCTAACCTGGAAGATGTCATTCCGTCCCAAATCCCTTCATCTGCGTTCTAGCTCTGAGGGTATAGATCAGCAGCCACGAATCAATAGGCCTCATGCCCTACGAGCAGGATCATGCGCCGAAGCGAACCGCTTCAATTGGGCTCTGGCCAGACCCCGTGATAAAAGTACTGCCCAAGACCCACGGTAAACAGCCAGCAGCCATACAGTGCATGCTCGACGCTGGAGACAAACAGCGAGCCCGTGTGTTGATATCGCCAGGCAAACAGCAGACCTCCGAGGAATGTCAGCGCAACCGCCAGATTGTTGCGGAAGACAATGTGCATCCCGCCGAAGACCGCCGCGCTTGCAAAGACCAGCATCAGTCCGCCCGCAGGTGTCGCCGGAAACAGTCCGGCATAGCGATGCATGAAGAATGCTCGATAGAGAAACGCCTGTGGATAGACAGAGAGAACTGGGTATAGCACCATCACCATCGCCCAGAGACGTGTATGCCGGCGGGCGAAGCTCCATTCCAGATTGGGAGCCAGCCAGTGCACTCCTGCCCATTGCAGCGCCGCCACGACCGCGAAGATCGCCAGAATCCCGACCAGGTTACTTCCCAGCGGAGCGGGATTCCATAGCTGCCTGCGATCGAAGCCTGGATCCCGAGCCAGTTGCCACCATGCGTACGCGGCCGCCACCCAAAGTACCGGCAACGCCTGAACGCGTACCGGCGAAAGCCGGTATGCCAACGGCACAGCGATGAATAGAACCACTAACTCCAACAGCAGCCCTGCGTGCGTCATTCCGGGTTCCCGCGTCTCGTCCTCGTGGCTAGAGTACCTGTCGCCACATAACGTGCTCGTGAATTATGACGCAGTTACGACTGTGCGAGGCGGATAATCTCCGCAAGCTCCTGCTCCAGGACCTTCGCGACTTCGGCCTCATTCGTCGTAGGGGCGATGGGAACCGTAATGATGACGGTGCTGCCGCCCAGCGGGCGAGGTGTTACGCGGATGTAAGCGCCGCCTCGCCTGTTGCCAGCCATCTCCCGAATGTAGTCGACGGCGAGGGCTGTGGGATGCAGGAAGAGCTCCATGTTGAAACTGTCGCTGTTTTTGGTGACACGGAAGTGGGTTTTATCGGTGGGCTCAATCGAATCGGCAAAGGCGGGCGCCCATTTGGGGAGATTGCTGACATCAGCCAGAACGTTGTAGATCTCGATGGGCTCAAGGTCGGACTCGGCGGCGCGGGTTACGGTTTGGAGGGACATGGCTGGTTAGATGAGGCTGCCGGCGGAGGCGTTCCACGGAAACCCACTTCATTCCGGCCCGATTTTTGGCAAAATTAACAACGATATGTCAAAGCAGCAATTTCAGACTGAAGTCTCTCAGCTCCTGCATCTGATCGTTCACTCGCTTTACTCACACCCGGAGATCTTTCTCCGCGAGCTTATCTCCAACTCCTCCGATGCGCTCGACAAGCTGCGCCACCTCAGCCTGACCGACGAGACGTACAAGGCCCTCGTCGGCAAAGGCATCGACTCGCCGCGCATCGACCTCGACCTCGACGAGGCCAGCAAGACCCTGTCCCTCTCCGATACCGGCATCGGTATGAGCGAGGAAGACCTGATCTCGCATCTCGGCACCATCGCCCGCTCCGGCACGAAGAACTTTCTGTCGCAGCTCTCCGGCGACGACCGCAAGGACTCCAACCTCATCGGACAGTTCGGCGTCGGCTTCTACTCCGTCTTCATGGTCGCCGACAAGGTCGAGGTTGTCTCGCGCAAAGCCGGGGAAGAGAAGACCCATCGCTGGATCAGCGACGGCAAGACCGGCTTTGAGATCGAGGAGGTCACCGGCGATGCCGCACGCAAGGCCGCCGGAACTACCATCCTGATCCACTTCAACGACGAAGGAGCGCAGTACGCCAACGGCTGGCGTCTGCAGGAGATCGTCAAGAAGTACTCCAACCACATCGCCTTCCCCATCTTCCTCACGTATGAGAAGAGCGAGTGGAACGAAGAGAAGAAGGAGTCCATCAAGACCCGCACCACCGAGCAGGTTAACGCCGCCAGCGCCATGTGGCGCCGGTCGAAGTCTGAGCTCAAGGACGACGATTACAAGGAGCTCTACAAGTCGATAGCCGGCGATTGGGAAGACCCGCTCTTCTGGTTCCACACCCGCGCCGAGGGCACGCTCGAGTACACCACGCTGTTCTATATCCCGGCCAAGGCTCCGCTCGATCTTTACCAGGCCGACTACAAGGGCGGCGTCAAGCTGTATGTGAAGCGCGTCTTCATCATGGACGACTCCCGGGACCTGCTGCCGCAGTACCTGCGCTTCGTCCGCGGCATCATCGATTCCGAAGATCTGCCGCTGAATGTCTCGCGCGAGATCCTGCAGCAGAACAAGGTGCTGACCAGCATCAAGACTGCCAGCGTCAAGAAGATCCTCTCAGAGCTGAAGACCATTGCGAACAACGATCCTGAGAAGTACACGCAGTTCATCACCGAGTACAACCGCCCGCTCAAGGAAGGTCTCTACGGCGACTTCGAGAACCGCGAAACCCTGCTGGAGCTGATCCGCTTCAAGTCGTCGAAGGTGGACGGTCTTACTTCGCTTGCCGAGGCGAAGGATCGCATGCAGCCGGAGCAGAAGGCGCTCTACTACATCACCGGCGGCACTGAATCGATGCTGCGCAACTCGCCGTTGCTTGAGATCTACAAGAAGAAGGGCATTGAGGTTCTGATCCTTGACGACGACGTCGACGAGATCGTCTTCTCAACGGTCGCGAAGTATGGCGACATCGATCTGAAGGCTGTCAACAAGTCCTCTACCTCGGAAGATCTCAAGGACGAAGCCGCGCCGGAGAAGGCTGAAGAGCTGAAGCCGCTGCTGGAGAAGATCAAGGCTACACTCGGCGATGCGGTGAAAGAGGTGCGTGCTTCCTCGCGGCTCGCCGACAGTCCTTCGGTCATCGTCTCCGACGAGGACGAGCCCTCCGCCCGCATGCGCCAGATGATGCAGGCGATGGGACAGACAAACCTGCCGGAGCTGCAGCCAACGCTCGAGATCAATCCCGATCATGAGATCATCCGCAAGCTGCTGTCCGATACCAGCAACGGCAAGGTGGAAGACGCCGCCTGGCTGCTCTTCGACCAGGCTCTGTTGCTGGAAGGTGTGCCGTTGAAAGATCCGGCTACCTTCGTGCAGCGTTTGAACCGGGTGTTGAACCAATCGATCTAACAAGACACATTCAGTCAACCAGAACGCCTCCGAAAGGAGGCTTTTTTTTGCATACTGCGCTGGGAGGACACGATAAGCGCTGAAGGCGCGTTCTATACCAGCCTGGGGCAACGCCCTAGGTCCACTATAGAAAACAAAGGGCTGAAGGCCCGCTCTATAGTTCCGCGGTCAAGGCGAATTTGTCGATACGCCCTGGCACTATCCGGTAAACCAGCTTGACTGTACCAATGTATTAGTACATTATGATTTCGTCATGCCGAAGCTCCTACCTCTTGAGTTTCGCTTCGCCATCAAGCTGCAATGCCGCAGATGGCTCTTCTTTGTCTTCATGCTGGTTTGCAGCGAGACCTTGTTCGCGCAATCCGGGATCTTTCCCGCTGGCAAGCGGCATTTGTACCTTCACTGCGAAGGGCAGCGTCGAGGTCCCGCAATCATTCTGGATGCCGGTCTGATGCGCGACTCAACTGATTGGAGATTGGTCGTCCCCGAAGTGGCTCGCTTCGCACAGGTCTGCAGCTATGACCGCGAAGGACTTGGCCAAAGCAAGGTTGATCCAGTGGCTAGCCAGGAAAAAGAGTGCGTAGATGAACAGGTGGAAGATCTCAGAAGTCTTCTGGAGTCCGTGCATATTGCGCCTCCCTATGTGCTTGTAGGGCACTCAGGAGGTGGCATACGGATGCGCAGGTTTACGCGGAATCATCCGGATGAAGTTGCAGGACTCGTCTTTGTGGACTCGGCACATGAGGAGCAGACCTGGCGATTCCAGGCGATCGATCCGCGCTCGGTAGCTGGGCCGCCGACCGATCCCAAAAATGTGCGATGCGGCGGAGGTTTGCCATCTTCCGGAGAGCTTTTGACTTGGCATTACGACAAGCCGCTGATCGTTCTAGAGCACGGCATTCCGCTCACCTTCGAAGGACCACTGGCTGCTCATGCCGCCGATTTCAATGCTGCCGTTGACGCCATGGCGAAAGACCTTGCGAGCCGTTCTTCCAAGGGCCAGTTTCGCGTGGCAACGAAGAGCGGGCACGACATCATGCTGGATGAGCCTGCGGTTGTGGTGCAAGCTATCCGCGATGTCTGGCATGAGGCCTCGCCCTTAAAGCGATAGCAAGGCAATCAACAACGTGCGCTTGAACAAACGTGGGATCAGTGGCTCTCTCTACCCATCCGCGACTAGACTATTGCGGCAGCGTTCACGCGCTGTGTTTTGGAGGCAGATTTGTTCCCCCGTTTTCGTCCAGGCCTTAGTCGCCGCCAGTTCATAAAGCATGCCGGTCTCGCGGGACTCGCTTCAGCATCGCCGGCTTTCGCTTCATCGCTAGGGGATCCGCCGAAGTCCATTCGGTCGGGTGAATTCCAGTTGCTTCCGCTGGGCAGTGTTCAGCCGGAGGGATGGCTCAGGCGCCAACTGGAGATTCAGGCGAACGGGCTTAGCGGACATCTGGATGAGACATGGCCAGACGTTGGCCCAAAGAGCGGCTGGCTCGGCGGCACCGGTGAATCATGGGAGCGCGGGCCATATTTTCTGGACGGCCTGATCCCGCTTGCGTATCTGCTCGGTGATGAACGTCTCAAGGCGAAGGCGCAGCGGTTCGTGGAATGGACACTCAAGAGTCAGACTGCGGATGGCATGTTCGGACCGGCCTCCAACAACGACTGGTGGCCGCGCATGGTCATGCTCAAGGCTCTTGCTCAGTATCAGGAGGCCACAGCCGATCCCCGCGTCGTTCCCATGATGCAGCGTTACTTCAAGTACCAGCTCGCAGCGCTGCCGAATCGGCCGCTCACATCATGGGGAAGATTTCGCTGGCAGGACCAGGTGCTGACGGTAATGTGGCTCTACGATCGCGCACCTGATCCGGCGCTGCTCGATCTTGCAAAGCTTCTACGCGCGCAAGGTTACGACTGGATGGCACAGTACGAGAACTTTCAATACAAAGAGAAGATGTCGTCCGCCCATCTCGATCAAATGGAGAAGCTGCCGGGCTTCAAAGAGATCAAGCTCGCCACGCACGGTGTGAACAACGGACAGGCCATCAAGACAGGAGCGATCTGGTCGCGCGTCTCCGGTGCGGACTCTGACCGGCAGGCTGTATTAAAGATGATCGCGGAGCTCGATCGATATCACGGCCTTCCCAACGGAATGTTCTCCTGCGACGAGCATCTTGCAGGGCGCAGTCCGTCGCAGGGATCGGAGCTCTGCACCGTAGTGGAGTACATGTTTTCGCTCGAACAGTCGCTTGCGGTACTGGGCGATGTCTCGCTCGCGGACCGGCTCGAGAAGCTGGCCTTCAATGCACTCCCCGGAACCATGACCGACGATATGTGGGCACATCAGTATGACCAGCAGCCCAACCAGGTCGAATGCAGCCTGCATAAAGAGCCGTGGTCGACCAACGGTCCGGAATCAAATTTATATGGATTAGAACCGCACTTCGGTTGCTGCACCGCGAACTTCAGCCAGGGATGGCCGAAGTTCGCAGCCAATCTGTTCATGACCTCAGCGCAAGGCGCGGTTGTGGCTGCTGCATACAGCCCGTGCGAGGCACAGCTCAAGCTACAGGGAACTACCGTCCACATTGTCCAGGAGACGGAGTATCCATTCCGCGGCAGTATCCGCATGACCGTCAATCCGTCGAAGCCCCTGAAGTTTCCTTTCCTTTTACGAGTTCCCGGCTGGGCAGAGGGTGCAGAGATCACGGTGAATGGCCGCAGGGAAAACGCACCGAAGGCCGGCACCTTCGCGCGTGTGGAACGGGAATGGAAGCAGGGAGACGTTGTCACCCTCAGCTTCCCCATGCAGCCTCGCGTTGTAACGGGCTTCAACAACTCGGTCTCGGTAGAGCGCGGGCCGTTGGTCTTTTCCTACAGCATCGGTCAGGACTGGCTGAAGCTGCGCGATCGGGGTATGACGGCAGACTGGCAGGTCTATCCCAGCTCGCGCTGGAACTATGCGCTCGCGGTCGATCCTGCAGCGCAGTCGCAGAAGATTGCGGTGACGGAGCACGCATTGGGCGATCGTCCATTCGCCGCAGAAGGTACTCCGACGCAATTGCACCTTAAAGCAAAGCTGTTGCCGTCATGGATGGCAAATGAAGGGACAGCCGCAATTGTGCCGGAGAGCCCGGTCGAGAGTACAGAGAAGGAAGAGACGATCTCGTTGATCCCGTATGCCGCGGCCAAGCTGCGCATTACATCCTTTCCATGGTTGAAGGAGCGTAGTTAGAGCATGGGTCTGAGCGCTGAAGGCGCGCTCTATACCAGCCTGGGGCAACGCCCCGGGTTTCAGTGCACACAAATGGTAAAGGGCTGAAGGCCCGCTCTATATTCCCGCTCTCCTTCGAAGGCGCCAGGCATCAACCGACCACGGACCCGGACCAGCCATCATGAGCGCCACGATGCAGGCGATGTACAGCAAATTACACTCGTACCCTGGAGGGCCGAACTGCGCGCGTCCATCAACGATCTTTATCAGTTTGATGGAGCTGAAGCCGTACGGCAGATGAACAGTCAGAATCGCGACAAGCAACAGACCGATCGCCGGAATGGCCACCAGGTTCACGAAAGCGCCGCACAGCATCGCGAGTCCACCGAACACTTCGATGAGTATGGTGAGCCAAGCCATCAGATGAGGCGCAGGGACATGCGCCATCGTGAGAATGGCCGCGAATGCTTCCGGCCCCTTATTCCACTTGGCGATTCCATGGGCAAGAC
>JABFXN010000045.1 GCA_013361705.1 Acidobacteriaceae bacterium | reverse complement strand
GCCTTATCCAGAGGCTGAACCATAGAAAGGACCCCATGCGTTTCCTGGCTGACCTGGCACTTTTCGTTGAGGTTGCCAACACGCGCAACTTCAGCCGGGCAGCAGCAGCGCTGGGAATGCCCGTATCGACGCTCTCGCGGCGCATAAGTGCACTTGAGCGAGAATTGGGCTTCCATCTCATTTATCGTTCTACGCGGGCCTTTCAGCTGACCGATGCGGGCCAGGCTTGCTACGAGCAGTCCAAAACTCTTGTGGCGGAAGCGAAGCGTATTCAGGAGGAAGTTGCCGGGATAGCCTCCAGGGCGTCAGGACATATCCGCGTGGGTGTGCCATTCGATTTGGCACAGACCATCTTCCTGCCTCTTTTCGCCCGCTACATGCTTGACCACTCTGATATTTCCATCGAGGTGCTTTCCATAAGCGGCCATCCTAATCTCCTGACGGAGAGTCTCGATTTGGCCATCATGGTAAGTCACCAGTTGCGTTTGCCTGATTCTTCTTTCTGGTTCCGGCGGGTCGGCACTTTTCCTCGTTACCTGTTTGCCTCCCAGGCGTATCTCGCTAAGCACAAGAGGATCCAGGACCCGGCGGAACTGGCCCAACATTCGTGCCTTCGTCTTATTCACGGCGAAGCCCTAAGCCAGTGGGAACTGCGCCGCGAGCACGAACGTAGGACGGTGACGGTGGGTGGCGCAGCTAGCGCAAACTCTGTTGGAATGCTGGCAAAGCTGTCCAAAGAAGGTATGGGGATCGCGCTCCTTTCCGATTTCCTGGCGATTCATCCGGGGTTCGGCGATGGCCTGACCAGGGTGCTCAGAGGTTGGGAAGGCGTTCCCGCCCACGTATTTGCGGTAACGCCGTCGGAAATGCAATCTGCCCGCGTTAGCAAGCTAGTTAGCTTCATCAAACAACACTTCGAAACTACGATGAATGATCTGAGTTCGCGCAGAAAGTCGTAGGCGCCTTCCTGATTTATTCCAGAATCGCAATTCTGTTTTCCAGCACCTGTTGACTCGTCTTCTCATGCCAAAGAATCTTTTCTATCGAGGCGGCCGCGATTCTGGCGCCGCCATTCGAAGGAGATGTATATGAAAGCACTGCGCATCAACGACTATGGAGCAGCTCTGCACCTGGACGAAGTACCTGTCCCAACTGCCGGCCCCGGACAGGTGCTGGTAGAGAATCACTTCACCAGCATGAATGGGGTGGACCCCGGGCGCGGTCTCGGCTTCTTGCGCCAGGTCTTTCCATTGCAGTTTCCGTGGACGCCGGGTGGCGATGTTGCAGGCCGGGTTGCTGCGATCGGTGAAGGCGTCACAACCTTCAAAGTGGGGGATGAGGTGTTTGGTTATACAAGGGAGGCCGGTGCGTACGCCGAGTTTGTGGTCGTCCCGGCTATCAGTCTGGCCCACAGACCGGCAGCCATTCCCGCCGCGGAAGCAGCCGCAATCGCGTTGGTGGGCCAAACGGCGATGCAGATGCTGGAACTCTCGAAGGTCAAGGCGGGACAAACGTTGCTAATCCTGGGTGCATCGGGTGGCGTGGGATCGCTGGCGGTACAACTGGCGCGAAACGCCGGAATTCATGTCCTCACCACGGCCCGCCAAAGCAAAGCCGCTGCTCTTCAACAACTAGGGGCAGAACGTGTTATCGATCTTGCACAAAAGAGGTTGGAAGAGATCCAGCAGGTGGACGCTGTCCTCAATCTGATAGGAGGCGATACCGTCGTGCCTTCCTACGCACTTGTGAAGCCCGGTGGCGTCGCAGTGACGGCGAATCGTCCGCCGATCGCAGAGGAGGCGGCTCGTCTTGGAATTGAAGCCGCATTCGTTGAGACCAACGTGACGACCGAAGGGCTAAATGCCTTCGCCAAGCTGGTCACCGCAGGGAGGATCAAGCCGCAGATCGCCGCCGTCGAGACGCTCTGGTCACCGGCAACGCTGTGGGACAAGCGCGAACTCGATGGGATTGGCAAGCTTGTCTTCTCAATCCGATCATGACAGCTCGGTTCGGACTCATTCCCTAGAGGGTTCTGACTGGCGGGGTGGTTTAGGCGGCTCTTCTGAGCCGCCTAAACCATTTTCCCTGTTGCGTGTAGAGGCACCCACAGGAAACGGCTCTGGATTTATGACCGCCCCAGGAGCAGAGTGAGTGCGTGCCACCAACTCCAATGGGACGCATAATTGGCGCCCAGCGCTGCAAACGCCGTGCACGCCAGAGCGATGGGGTAAGGCGGATACACTCTTTTCGCCTTGCGCCAGTCATCGAAGATCAGGAGCGCGAAGAGGAAGCACATCAAACCCATCGCGATGTTCACATTCGCACGAAAGCTCTGCCGAAAGATCGGCAGAATGGGCATGGCTCGTACCAATGCGGGCGGCATCAACGTCAGCACGGTACTGCTAATCCAACGCGCATGTCGCTGGACATCGTGCCCGGTGTAGATTGCCATCCCTACAAAAAGCGGGATATCGATCAACGCGTTCACATCGAGAAACGCCAGCTGGTCCACGATGAATGGCGGAATTTCAGTACCGCGGAACATGCTGCGGATCATCAGCAAGCCAACGACGACGATCGCTGGGACCAGTACGAACGCGCCCCAGCGCCCCAATGTGCGATGTAGTTTTAATTGGCCACGCTGATACAGGATAGGCTGCACAATGAGCAGGGCGATCCATCCGCCCATCAGCGCGCCGTGAATATGGTGCGGTAGCGTCTGGGTGCTGATGACGGCGAAATAGCTGCGGGCAAAGCCGACCCAGGTAAGGACGATAGCCAGCAGAAAGTACCACTGCGCATGCGGGTACACCACGTCACGCCGTGTCTGGGAAGAAGAGAGTACAGCAGTCGCCACTGTTGGCTCCTACATGATGCAGATGTCGAAAGTCCCATTCATTGTGTTGGTGCAGAATCGCTAACGCAAGGAAAAAGCGCTGAGCCAGCTTTTACCAGACAGCGAGAGTTACTTTTCCTGATCGGCGTCGACCGATCGGGCGTCCACTTACGGTCGAAATCAGTCTTGCAGCAGGCATGAATGCGTCTGTAAAGAAAAGCCGGGCTGCATAGAGCAGCCCGGCTGGAGGCAGCATGACTCACTGCAAAGGTTAGAAGTTTAGTTTCAGAGCGAACTGGTAGAGCCGCGGTGTGTAGTTCGAGTCAGTCGCGGTCACCGTGCCGAAGGCGGAGTTCCCCATCTTCACGTTGCCGCTGCCCTGGCCGATGATCCAGCTCGGTGTGTTGGAGATGTTGAAGGCCTCGGCACGGAATTGCACCTTCGCCCGCTCCGTCAGGAAGAAGTCCTTGAACAGCGACAGATCGACGTGGCGGAAGTTCGGACCGGAGAGCGAGTTCCGTTGTGCCGTACCGATGGTGCCAAGCGGCTGAGGTGCAAATGCAGCCGTGTTGAACCAGTGCTGGAAGCTCCGTTCGACGGAGTGCGGATTTCCGACCAGGTTGGGACGATCGCCTCCACCATTGTTGATGGGCGTGGCGCGATTGCCATAGCCGCCGGCGGCACTGTCATTCAGAATGGAGAACGGCTTGCCCGTCTGCCAGATGGTGATGGTATTCATCTGCCAACCGCCGAACGTTAACCGCTCCAACGAGTTGCTGAAGGTGTGGCCGGCCGCGAACTGATAGTTCAACGAGAGAGCAAAACGGTTCTGAATATTGTTCTCCGCAATGCCGTAATCGATCTGCCGGATGCGCGTCGGGTCTGCGTTATAGGCTCCCTGTGCGCCTTCCTGGCTGAAACCAGTTACGTCGCTCAGTCCCTTTGCCCAGGTGTAATTCGCGTCGAAGGCCAGTCCCTTCACAAAGCGCCGCTGGAAGCTGGTCTGCAATGCGTTGTAGTTGGAGATACCTTCGCTTACCAGCCAACCGACTCCTGCCAGGTTTGGCAGGACGCCGCTGAGAAGGCGTGCGCTGGAAGCTCCGCCGCTGACGCTGTTTCCCGGCTTCGGCACATTGATGTCATTGATGGTCTGTGGCAGATGTTGAGCGACGTTGCCCACATAGCCGATGGTCAGCACATTGGCGCTGAACTGCTGCTGCACCTGCAGGTTGAACTGCTGAATCATCGCTGACCGGAAGTTGGGAGACTCGGCGATGAAACTCAGACCGGTACTGCTGATCGACTGCGGTTGCGGCAGTGGCAGGCCCTGGCTGAAGCTGGTATTGGCGCCCGAGATGGTGGCGCAGTCCGGGTTGCTTGCGCTCGCCGGAGCTCCGTTCCGCGTTGTCTGGATCTGGAAGGCCACGCTCGAGATGCAGTTGGGGGAATATACCGAGACGAATGGCGCATTCTTCAGGTCGGCATTGGACGTGTAATTGCCGGGGAAGAAGCTCAGGCCATAGCCGCCGCGCAGTACGGTCTGGGGCGCCAGTGACCAGGAGAAGCCAACTCGCGGAGCCAGATTGCTGTAGTCGGTGCTGATGCCGGCATGCCCATCCACGCCGTTCTGGTTTGCCACCTTCAGCGCCTGCCCGATGTTGCTGCTGTTCAGCGTCAGCGCCTGGTTGAAATCGAAGTTAGAGATGCTGCCATGCGCTTCTGTGAATGGCGTAAACACGTCGTAGCGCACGCCATACAGCAAGGTAAGTTTTGGGGTCAGCTTCCACGAGTCCTGCACGAAGAAGTTTGGCTCGTAGGTCCGATAGTCCGGCGTGTTCAGGTTGTAATTGCGGCTCGATGAGCTGAACGCACCCACAAGGGAGCTCGCCAGGTTATTGTCCTGCCGCTGCTTCGCGGAGGCTGTCGTGTTGCAGGCTCCGGTTGCCGTGTTGTAGCCAGTACCGGGAACGCAGTTGTCAGTGTTCAAGCCAAAGCCGTATTGGCCGGCGGGAAAGGCGCTTTGCAGGTTGCGTGCCTGTCTGCGGATGAAGCTCGCACCGAACTTGATGTTGTGATTTCCTTTGTTCCAGTTGACGTTTGCCGCATATTGGAAGGTGTTGTCGATATCCTGTAGTGGCACGTAAGCGCCGTCTCCGATGTCGCTGAATGGACCAAAGCTGATCGGTGTCAGCACATTCGCATTCTGCGTAAAGTTCATGTTTGAGCCGAAGCCCACCGTGGTATCTGCATTCTTGCCGTAGTTCAGCGGCAATGACAGGTTGTTGATGCGGGTGAACCCGGCTTTTAGATCGATGAGCAGATTCTGCGTGAAGATGTGGGTGTAGTCGAAGGCGAACTGCTGCGCGCCGTTCTTTGCCGGTCCGGCAAAGATGTAACGGCCTCCGGAGATCTCAAGACCATTCACAACGCCGAGCGCCGGCGGAATCGTCGAATCGACATGGTTGTAGGTGTAGCGACCGTAGAACAGGTTGCCCGTGTTAAAACGGTGGTCGATGCGAACGTCGAAGACATGGCTGTACTGCGTCTTGCTCGGGCTGATGACGTAGTTATTCGTCAGGCTGGAGTTGGTCGGAGCGGGAAAGAGCTTCAGGTAGTTTAATGCGATGGGATTGATAGGAAGACCCGAGGTCCCGTTGCCTGCAGCAACCAGCGCCTGCGGTGAGCCTCCGCCGATGCTGTTGATGTTGTTGTACTCATCCATCGTCGGTACGGTGCTCTGGTAGGTCACGCCTGTCACCTGGCGGAAGCCCTCGTAGTCGCCGAAGAAGAAGGTGCGATCTCTCCAGATTGGGCCCCCGATGGAGCCGCCGAACTGGTTCTGCCGCAGTTCAGGCTTGCTGCCGGAGGTCTGCAGCACCTGCCGCGCGTCGAAGATATCGTTGCGGAAGTACTCGTACGCGCTTCCGTGGAACTGGTTCGAGCCGCTGCGGGTCACGATGTTCACAACACCGCCGGCGGTGCGTCCGGCCTCGGGAGCGTAGCTGTTCGTCTGAACGCTGATCTCCTGGATACCTTCGACATTGGGGCGAACACCGCTGGTGCCGATAATGCGTTCGTTGTTGTCGAAGCCGTCAATGATGAAGTTGTTAAGAGTGTCGTCCTGTCCGTTGACCGAAAAGGAGCTCGACTGCCGGCGATCGTCCGGACGTCCTCCGCTGGTCAGCCCGTTTCCTGGTCCCTCATTCGCTCCGGGAACAATCTGGATAAGCTGCACATAGTTCCGGCCATTCAATGGCAGATCCTGCACGCTCTGCGCCGTTACCGTTGAACTGACCGTGGCGCTCTCGCTTTGCAGCAGGGGCGTCTGAGCTTCGATGCTTACTGTCTCATTGACATCGCCCAGTTGCAGGTGCGCGTCGTTGCGGGCGCGGTCTCCAGCTTCCACCGCAAGATCCGGAGTGTTGAACGCTTTGAAGCCTTGTACGGTGACCTTAATGCTGTAGTGTCCCGGCTGCAGCAGCGGGAAGGTATAGATGCCGCTCTCATCCGTAGTGACAACGCGGGTGACGTTGGTGGCAGTGTTCCTTAGCTCCACCCTTGCATTCGCCACCACGGCGCCGGTGGGTTCCGTGACCGTTCCCAGAATATCCGCGGTGGTCAATTGAGCATGCATCGACCCGGCGCCGAAAAGGAGCAGGATCACAACTGCTGCGAGCTTCAGGGTTCGCAGTACCCATAGATGGCCTACCTCAAGAAAATGCACTGTCTGCTTCATGGTCGTTCCCTCTGTCGTTTGTGTGTTTTTGGGAGGATTTGGTGCCAGCGAAACTTCGGGGCGCGGCACAGGCGTACTTCTACGACCAGCGGAGTCTAGGTGCCGCATGTCATCACATTTCAGGTCTAACGGGTATACACGGTGCAGACCCTTATTCTGCTTGGAGATAGCAAGAGGTAAGAAGGAGGTAAAGACAGGTAAAGACCTGGGTTGCGAAAGCAGGTTATAACGGCCTATTCTTCTGTAACCATTGGGGAAGGCCAAATGCTACCGAGCACTCCTGAGTCGCAAACGCTCGTACCGTTCTCATCGGAAGATAAAGAGAAAATCCGAGCACAGATGGAGCGCCTGCTCCACTCCACTCACTTCCGCAACAGCAAGCGATACCCTACGCTGCTGCGCTACATGGTGGAGGAGACGCTCGAAGGACGAGGCGCGCATCTGAAGGAGCGGACCCTCGGTGTGGAGGTCTTCGGCCGCCCGGCGGCCTACGATACCGCAACTGATCCAGTGGTCCGCGTGACGGTCGCGGAGATTCGCAAGCGTCTAGCGCAGTATTACCATGAGTCGTCTCACTCCTCAGAGCTCCGCATCGAGCTCAACATCGGCTCGTATGTCCCCGAGTTCTTTCCGGCGCGCGATGCCAAGCCAATTCTGATCCACGATAGGTCTGCCGCTGAGGCCCCAATCCCTGCGAATGATGTTGCAGAAGAAAGCGCACCCGTCTTCCCGCAAGTGAAGAAGTCGCGCTTCTCGCGCCGTCTGGTCTGGACCCTTATTCCAGTGTTTCTTCTTGCGATTGGCATCGCTTCCGGATTTCTCTGGCGGAGCTATAAGCCCACACCGATGGATCGGTTATGGTCTCCATTCCTGGCCGCACCCGGGCCCATTACGTTCTGCCTGCCGATCTCGGCGAAAAAACACTGGCCGGGTAATGCCGCTACAACACCGGAGGCCATCGCGCACGCGTTGGACCTGGAAGATACGAAGCTGCTCTCTTCCGGAACCTTCTTTGACCATGAAACGTTAGGAGAGAAT
>JABFXN010000297.1 GCA_013361705.1 Acidobacteriaceae bacterium | reverse complement strand
ACGAAACCTGGAGAAGACGCGGGAGGCTTTTGCGGCGAGTGGAGCGGATGGTTCACGCATCGCCGTGGAGGCTTTCCTGAACGATATGCCGCAGCAGTATGCGGCAGCGGACATAGTCCTGGCCCGTTCGGGGAGCACAGTTTCGGAATTGTGCGCGGCGGGCAAGCCGTCGTTACTGGTTCCTTTTCCGCAAGCGGCTGACGATCACCAGCGAAAGAATGCCGAGGTGCTTGGAAATGCCGGCGCCGCCGTGGTGTTGTTGCAGAAGGATGTCACGGAGCAGAGCTTGCTGGAGACTCTGACGGGGTTGCTCACCGATCGGGAAAGGCGAGAGAGGATGAGTGCGGCAGCGCGATCGCTGGCCAGGCCGGGAGCTCTGGAACGAATTGTCGAGATGATACGAGGACTGGCGGACAGCAAAAAGGGCTGAGACATTGTGTCTCAGCCCTTTGGATTTTGTGTGGGATTAACGGTGTCCGCCGCCACCGCCGTGGAAGCCACCGTCGCCTCCACCACCGTGGAAGCCACCACCTCCGCCGCCCCCGGAGAAGCCGCGGCCACCGCCGAAGCCTCCACCGCCACCGAAGTTACCGCCGCTGCTACGGGGAGCGCTGAAGCCGCCACCGCCAAAGCCTCCACGGTTGCCGCCGAAGCTCGGCTGGCTGCCACCGAAGCTGCCACGGTTTCCGCCAAAGCTGGGCTGGTTTCCACCAAAGCCGCCGCGGTTTACGTTGCCGCCGAAGTTCTGGCCGCCGTTGAAGGCCTGACGATTTCCATCAAAGCGCTGGGCTCCACTGCCGAAGCTGCCGCGGTTCTGGCTGAAGTCACGGTTGCTGTTGAATGCCTGACGGCCACCATTGAAGTTCTGGTTGCCATTGAAGCGCTGCGCTCCGCCGTTGAAGCCACCGCGGTTTACCGTGACATTGGTCCGGTTGAAGTTGCTCACCGTCGTACTGCCGTGGAAATTGGCGTACCGCGCGGGCGGATTGCGCTGGAAGCTGGCGCCGCCGGGATGAACGGGGACTCCACGATACGGCTGGTTATAGAACGATCCGCGGAAGCCGGGCCTGAAGTTGCAATAGGCGCGGTTGTACCAGAAGCGGCCGCCGTTCCAATAACCGCCATAGAAGCCGGTGCCAAAGTAGCCGAAGCCGTAGTTAATGCCGCCGTAGTAGCCAATTGTGGATCCCCAGTAACCGGGATGCCAGAAGTAGGCGCTATCGCCCCATCCCCACCAGCCAGGGGTCCAAAGGGCGCCCACATAAGGAGGAAGCACCCAGGCGCCATCGACCCAGTAATAGCCGTCCGGACCGTAGGCCCAGTAGCCCGGAGTCCAGATATAACCATCACCCGGCGCTACAGGCTGCGCATACACAGGGATAGGAGGTGGGGCAATGCCCACAGAGACAAACACGGCAGCGTGCGCCGCCGTTGGAACGATCACCGCTCCGAGGGCAAGGGCCGAGCCTAAGATCATCTTTCCGAACGACTTACGAATTGTACTTACTACATCCATCGGGTCACCTTGCCGCTGTTCACGCCTTCGCTGCTTCGTCCTTGCGCGGTGTATGCGGCGAGCTTCCGGCCTAAAGGGGAAGGTCCGGCACTCGTTTTAAGAGACACCGGACCCTGGGGAAAGTTGCTTGTTGGCGGGGAGCTGCTAGTGCGTTAGGGCCTGCCAGGCGCTATATACATAGACGCCGATGATGCCTGCTGTCGCCAGACCGGCGGCGCCACCCAGGACACGCAACATGGGTTGCAACCTATTTACTTTCCGAACGATTTCCATTTGTTCGGTCTTTTCGACAGTGTTGGAGTCGCTGAGAAAGAGCTGGTCCTCCTCATAACGGGTAAGCGTTCCGCGGTACGCCAGAAGCGCGAGAAAACAGGCGGTGAGTGCCGCCCATATGATCAGCATCAGTTGCATAGACATTGTTGAAACCCTCCGAAAGGCTGCAATAGCCGGCTCGGGATACCGGGCGGGTCCGCTTTTATTTCGCGGGCTCTCGGGGTAGGCAGGGCCGTTCGCGCGGAATGATACTCCTGCCGATAACTGACGCACTATAGCTTTCAGAAAATAAATTTATGGGCGAACCAGATAGAAGAGCACGGTGGCGATTCCGCCGAGGGCGATCAGCGTAGCCGTCATCAACCCGACAATGAACCAGGCAGCCATGCGTTTCTGCCGTTCAGTCGGGTGGGTAATCCCGAAGAAGTCGATAAACCAGTTCGCGATGAAGCTGATCACGATGACACGGCCTCCCATTAAGGAAGATGCCGGGCCAGGTAGAAAGGGTTCGCAAACGAGACCGGCCGCCAAATTTGGCGGCCGGTTTTACCAAGGCACTCCTTCTGGAACTCCATTCATCCACGCAGAACCCGGATAGCATTTGCGACATAAATTCCCAGCAGCGCGGCGGAGAGGGCAATGGTGGTTCCACCGGCGAAGGCAACAAAGGGTTTAAGGTACTGGATTTTCCGCTGGATGTCGTCCTGGTGGCGTTTTTCATCGCCGAGGATGTTTTCATCCAGGAAAATCTGGTCTTCTTCCCCGCGGGTTAGAAGACCTCGATAGACCATAAGGGCAGTCGTAGAAAGAAATAGGAAGGCCCAAACGGTCCAGAGCAGGGTCATGGTGCTCATGGGGGTACACCTCCTGAGAGAATCACTGCAGGCGTACTAGAACTATTGCCGTCTGTGCGGGGGGATTTCGCAGCGTCCACACGAGATGACGGTCAGGCCTACCGGCGGGTCTGCGACGGGCAGTATGCAGGCTCGGACGGTAGAAAAGGCCGCCCACACGGAAATATACGCCGGTTTTGGAACACCGGTCCAAAATGCATCCATTTGGGTACGACGGCATCCATTACTTGTGTAGCGGGGCGCAAAATCGCCCCTTGCCCGGCCTTCCGAGGGGGCATACACTTAGATAGAGATCGACTGAATAGGAGTTTCTAACCATGGCCACTACTGCCGCTACCCCCGAGGTTGTTGAGGTTGTTTCCTCACCGATGCCCTCGTCGCAGCCCGTCAACCTGACCCCGGCGGCGATTGCCAAGGTGAAGGAGATTATGGCTACCCAGGATCCAGTCCCGGCCGGTCTGCGCATCGGTGTTGTAGGCGGCGGATGCTCCGGCTTCCAGTACTCCATGAGCTTCGAGAACCAGCAGGGCATGATGGACAAGGTCGTTCGGTACGAAGACCTGAAGGTCTTTATAGACGCCACCAGCGCCATGTACCTGAATGGCTGCACCGTGGACTACGTCGAGACGCTGGAAGCCGCCGGCTTCAAGTTCGATAATCCCCAGGTGAAGAGTACCTGCGGCTGCGGATCGAGCTTCAGCGTGTAAGTTTCTGATTTCCGGTGAAAAGACCTCGCCTTGGGCGAGGTCTTTTCTTTTGTGTGAGTTTGATGGAAATGGACCTCCGAAAAGGGTCATACGGCGTCTAAACTCATACAGGGTTATCCGCTGGATTCATGACTGAGTTTGTCATCAAGTTGGCCGATGAGCGCGGCCGTATACAGGAGCAAATCCACGCCGCTGCCACGGCCGAGGAGTTACGTCTGCGTTTCACGCAGGCGGGCTACCTGGTCTATTCGGTTAAGCCCCGCTCGGTACTGGCAGCCGGCCGCAAGAAGAAGATCAAGCTCGACACCTTTCTTATCTTCAACCAGCAATTCCTGACCCTGATACGTGCCGGTCTGCCGATTCTGGGAGGTCTGGACCTGCTGACAGCCGGCCAGAAAGATCTGAATCTAAAGGGGCAGTTGGAAGACGTCGCAGCACGCGTCCGCACGGGGGAATCGTTGTCGTCAGCGTTCGATGCGCAGAGCGGCGTTCCGATTATCTATACCACTACACTTCTGGCTGGTGAGCGATCGGGAAACCTGGAAGAGGTGTTACAGCGTTTCGTCGACTTTCAACGGTTGTCGTTGAGCTTTACCAAGAGGCTGAGGTCGGCGATGGTGTATCCCATCGTTCTGGTGCTGATGGTGATCTGCATCATGATCTTTTTGCTGACCTTTGTGATTCCGCGGTTTGCGGAGCTGTACGAGCAACTGAATACGCCGCTGCCCGCAATTACAGTCTTTCTGCTGAATCTTGGGAAACAGGCGCAGCACTATGGAATTTACGCGGCCCTGGTGTTTGCAATAGCGATCTATGTCTTCTTCCGTTGGCTGAAGACGGATACCGGGAATCAGTTGGTCGACCGCATCCGGATCAGATTGCCCCTGATTGGGCCGGTGTGGCTGAAGTATCAGGTAGCGCTGTTTTCCCGCACATTGTCGACGCTGCTGACCGGCGGTCTACCGCTGGTGCCGTCGCTGGAGACGGCGGCAAAGTCGATCAACAGCCGCCAGACAGCGCTGGCCGTGTATGCTTCGGTGGGCTCGGTCCGCGAAGGCAAAGGATTGGCGTATTCTCTCCGGCAGACGAAGATCTTTCCGAACCTGGCGACGGAGATGATTGAGGTCGGTGAGTCCACCGGCGCCTTGCCCGCGATGTTGAACTCGGTCGCCGAGTTCTTTGAGGAGGACGTACAGCTTTCCCTGTCGGCAGCCATGAGCCTGATTGAACCGATCCTGCTTGTCTTTATGGGCATCGTGATTGCCATTATTCTTATCTCTCTCTATCTACCGATCTTCTCGCTGGGCGCTGGCGGGCTCGGTCAGTAAACCCTTGGCGCAAACCGGAGTCCAATAAACCATGGCACAAGCTCCCATCGCGATCCCGATTCCCTCGACTAACGGCCTGGAGCTGAACGAGATAGAGCGCGCGCAGATGCTGGCGCGCCGTTATCACTCTGAGTTTGTTGACCTGAAGAACTTCAAGATTCAGCATGAGTTGTTCCGGACGGTACCCGTGGAACTGATGTTCCGGTACAACTTCGTCCCGCTGGAACAGAAGCCCGATGGCCGCCTGGTGATTGCGGTAAGCGATCCATCGAAGCTGATGGTGCTGGATGAGATTGCTTCTCTGTTATCGGCACGGCTGGTGACGCGGGTGGCGACGCTATCGCAGATTACAGACCTGCTGAAGAAGAATGAGCAGTCGCAGCGTGTCCTGGAAGAGGCGAGCGAAGGGCTGACCTTCGATGTGGTGTCGTTGGACGAGAATGCGGACGAGAACATCTCGATCGAGAAGCTGACCAGCGAAGAAGATATCTCACCGATTATCCGCCTGGTAGATACGACCATCTTTACGGCGCTGGAACGCCGTGCTTCGGACATTCACCTTGAAACCTACGACGACTCTCTGTTGGTGAAATACCGTATTGATGGCGTGCTGACGCAGGCTATGGCGCCAATTGCGCGTGAGCATCATCAGACGATCCTGTCGCGTATCAAGGTCATGAGTGAACTGGATATCGCCGAGCGCCGTGTGCCGCAGGACGGACGCTTCCGCGTGCGCTACAAGGGACGCCTGATCGATTTCCGTGTCTCGATCATGCCGACCGTTCATGGTGAGAATGCTGTGCTCCGTGTGCTCGATAAGGAGTCGATGAGCGAGAAGTTCACCAAGCTCTCGCTGGACGTGGTGGGCTTTGCGGAGGACGACCTGCGCCGCTTCCGGCGTTACATCACAGAGCCGTACGGCATGGTGCTGGTCACGGGACCTACGGGTTCCGGTAAGACGACCACGCTGTACGCCGCGTTGAATGAGATTAAGAGCGAAGAAGACAAGATCATCACGATCGAAGATCCGGTCGAGTACCAGATTCGCGGCATCACCCAGATTCCGGTCAATGAGAAAAAGGGCCTGACCTTTGCCCGCGGTCTGCGTTCGATTCTGCGTCACGACCCCGACAAGATTCTGGTCGGTGAGATTCGTGATGCTGAGACCGCACAGATCGCCATCAACTCAGCGCTGACAGGTCACCTTGTCTTTACGACGGTGCACGCGAATAACGTTGTCGATGTGCTTGGCCGGTTCCTGAACATGGGAGTCGAGCCGTACAACTTTGTCTCTGCCTTGAACTGTATTCTGGCGCAGCGGCTGGTACGCCAGATCTGTGATTTTTGCGCGCACTACGTTACGTACGACGATGAGACGCTGCTGCAGAGCGGTCTCGAGCTCGAAGATTGGCGTGGTTTCAAGTTCCGCGAAGGCGCCGGCTGCATGGAGTGCGGCGGCACGGGATATCGCGGACGTTCGGCCATTCATGAGTTGCTGGAGCTGGATGATGAGATCCGCGAGATGCTGCTGGCCAAGAAGCCGGGCTCGGAGATTCGGCGTGTGGCGCGTGAAAAGGGAATGGCATTTCTACGCGACTCGGCGCTGCAGCGTGTGCGCGCCGGTGTCACTACCTTGAAGGAGATCAACAAGGTAACCTTTATCGAGGCGACCCGGTAACAGATCAACACATGTCCTTTCTTTCCAAGTTGAGCGGCACACATCAACGTCCCCGCCTGGCGGCAGAGTTACGTGGCGAACTGGTGGTGGCCGCAGCGGCTGATACAACCACGGCACCCGTCCGTGCAGTCACGCAGGTATCGCTGCGCGCAGGCGCTTTGCAGCCTTCGTTGAAGGTTCCTAACCTCGTAGACCGTGTTGCGGTTGCCGCCGCACTGCGTTCGGCGCTTGAGAGGGTGGCCGCACAGAGCCGTGATGTCACACTTGTTCTTCCGGATGCGGCGGTCCGCGTCGTCCTTTTGGATTTCGACACTATGCCTTCTCGGGAAGATGACGCCGAGAGCGTGGTGCGGTTCCGTCTGAAGCGCATGCTGCCCTTTGACTCTGATACCGCGGCGGTCAGCTACCAGGTGATGAGCGAGGCCAGGGGGAACGTGAGTGTCCTGGCGGTCGCTATGCCGGCGGACTTGCGCAGCGAGTATGAGCAGGCCGTGCGTGAGGCAGGATACGAGCCCGGTGCGGTGGTGCCGTCGACGCTGGCTGCCGCGGCGGCGCTCGATTCCGCGGAGCCAAAGGCGCAACTGCTCTTGAATATCGATGAAGCCAGTATGACTACCGCGATTGTGCGCGGCGGCAACCTGGTGCTCTACCGTACGGTTGAGTTTGCCCACGAGACGGTTGATGCAGCGTCGCCGGAACCACCGCCTGTAGCCAGTGATCCGACATCGGCTCTAGCCGTGGAACAGACAGAGGTCCTGTTGGCGGAGGTGGAGCATTTGAGCCATGCCGATGAGATTGCCCGAGCCATTTCGGTTGCGACAGCCTATTTTGACGATACGCTGGGCGCAGTGCCGGACGAGATTCTGGTCGCCGGGACATGGCCCTCGAACGAGCTGCAGCGAATCGCATCGGAGACGATTGGAGAAGGGGTGCGACTGCGGGAGATTGTACGTGCCGAGGATTTGCTGACCGGAACGACCGTGTCGCGCAATCTGCTGGCTGGTGTGAGGGGAGCGTTGAAGGGCTGATGCGTATCCAGATCAATCTCGCGTCGAAGCCCTTTGTCGAACTTGGGCAGGTCTTCAAGCGGCTGCGTATTGCCATGGCTGCCCTGGGAGTAACAGCGGCTGCGTTGGGTGGTTTGCTGTATATGGAATCGTCCAAGGCGGATGTCGCACAGGGGCAATTGGCAACGTTGCGGAACAAGACTTCAGAACTGCAGCGAGAGCGTTCCCGGAATGAGGCGCGTATGCATCAGCCGGTGAATGCG
>JABFXN010000348.1 GCA_013361705.1 Acidobacteriaceae bacterium | reverse complement strand
GTCGACGACAAACTGGACAATTGATGGCACCACCAACGTGGACCGTGGATCAAACCTGACCCTACTCGCTTATCCCAGCGTGGACGCGATGGCAGAGTTCAAGACCCTGCGTAACACCTATACCGCGGAATTTGGCGGCAGCGTCGGCGGCCAGGTCAACGTTGTTACCCGCAGCGGTGCGAACCAGGTCCACGGGACTGCGTACGAGTTTTTCCGTAACGATGTTCTGAATGCGAACAATTACTTCAATAAGCTGGCGACTCCAAACACGGTTCGTCCTCCCCTGCGCTATAACGACTTCGGCGCTACCGTCGGTGGGCCGATCTGGAAGGATCACACCTTCTTCTTCTTCTCGGGAGAGTACCGTCGGGTTGTTAACTTTTCTCCTCTGACCCAGAACGGCGTTCCTACCGCTGCTGAGCGTCAGGGCAACTTTGGCGCGAATGTCGTCTGCACTCAGGTCAACATCGTGAGTTCTTCCAGCGCCAATTGCGGCAGCACAGGTACTGTCATTCCGAGTAGCAATATGGATGCGACAGCGCTGGCATATGTGAAGGACATGTTCAATCCAGACGGGAGCAAGGTTCTTCTGCCGAATGCTCCAGCACTGGGGCCAAATTATGTTGTTTCGAACCAGCGAGCGATCTATAACGAGAATCAGGAAGTGGCGCGCGTAGATCACACACTCGGGAAGGTGCTTCTGACCGGCCGCATGATCTATGACGAGATTCCGACCGTAGAGCCTGGCGGCGCTTTTACGAGCGCCTCAAGTCTGCCGGGTAACGGCAATACTGTGAACCGCAGCAACACCAACTCACCCGGCCATAACTATCTGGGCCGGGCCACCTGGACTGCCAGTCCGACCCTTGTGGTTGAAGGTGGCTATGACTATAGCTACGGCGCCATTTTGAGCAGCCCGAGTGGTTACATTTCGCAGGCGGCCTCGCCGGACATCAAGCCGACACTTCCATTTGCCTCGACCCTGGGTATTGTGCCGACCTTTACGATGACGGGCGCTGTCTCTGCTACCAGTTCGGGTCAGTACAACGTGCTGAGCGTCGATCACAATGTCTTCTCGCAGGTGACTAAGACCTTCGGCAGGCAGACGGTCATCGCGGGTGCAACTTACCACAACTATATGAAGACGGAGAACGCGACCATTACCAATGCGGGTGTGTTCGGGTTCACAAACGTCTTCAATCCAAACTCAGCCCAGACGAAGGACTATCAGCAGTCGTTCGCAAACTTCCTGACTGGTTATGCGGCCAGCTTCTCGCAGGCCAGCCTGGCTCTGACGCCGAAGCTTAAGTCGAATATGTTCGAGTGGTTTGTGCAGGACAACTATAAAGTGCTGCCGAACTTCACCATCAATATGGGTGTCCGCTACAGCTACTTCGGGCAGCCCGTGGATAAGAACGGTCTGCTGGATAACTTTGATCCGTCGCAATATGTCGCGGCAAATGCTCCTGCAATCGACACGAATGGGCAGATCTGCGTCACGGGCGCAGCCTGTTCCGGTGGTACAAGTCCCAATCCAAGCTATGACAAGCTGAATGGCATCATTCTGGGCAACGGTGGATCGAATGGACACCAGTCTCCGTATGGCGCTGCTGTCAGCCCGTCGAAGACGATGAATTTCGCACCACGTCTGGGCTTCTCGCTGGCTCCGTTCGGCGGCGATAAGACTGTGGTTCGTGGTGGCTACGGTATTGCCTACGATGCAACGTTGTTCGGTACGTACGAGCAGAACAGCTTCGCCAACCCGCCCTATGTTACGTCGCTCTCGTATACGAACGTGCGCCTCAATAACCCGGCTGCAAGCACGCCGACGACGGCAACGACCGTTTCCCCGAGCGCGCTTCGCGCCACCGACCCTAACTTCCGCGTTCCTTACACGCAGCAGTGGTCGTTTGGTCTGCAGCAACAGTTGATGTCCGGCCTGGTTTTGACGGCAGACTATGTCGGCAACCATGGCGTGCATTTGCAGGGTCTTGTAGATATCAACGAAGCGACTCCGGGCGCCTATACGCAGGCTCCGCTCAACCTTCCTGCAAATACCTTCACTTCGTCGTCGTCGGAACTGGTGTTGAACCGCATTCGTCCATACAAGGGCTACAACGCGATCAATATGGTAAAGACTGCCTTCGGATCGAACTACAACGGTCTTCAAGTCCAGGTGCAGAAGCGCTTTAAGGGCGCCAACCTGATCGACGTGAACTACACCTGGTCGAAGGCCCTGACCGACAACCAGACCGATCGCTCGACGGCTATCCAGGACCGTACGAACCCGCGTGGGGAGTACGGACGTAGCCAGTACGATCGTAAGCACGTGCTGACGGCTGACTGGGTCTATGAGCTGCCTTGGTATCGGGAGCAGACGGGCTTTGCCGGTCACATTCTGGGCGGATGGCAGTTCTCTGGAATTGTGGCTATGAATGCCGGTCTGCCGTTCACAATCTCGACGAGCAATCTTGATCCTGCCGGTCTCGGTTTTCTAGGTGCAAGTTCGGCTGGCGGCCGGCCCGACCAGATCGGCGATCCGAACTCTGGTTCCGGAATCCGCACACGTCAAAAGTGGTTCAATACCGCCGCCTTTGCTCCGGTTCCTCTGGGACAGGTTCGCGCTGGTAATGCACGCCGCGGTTCGGTCAACGGCCCTGGTTTTCAGCGCTGGGATCTTGGCTTCATGCGTAACTTCAAGCTAACTGAGGGTTTCCGCGGGACCGATCACCGCATCGACCTGCAGTTCCGTGCGGAGAGCTTCAACACCTTCAATCACACCAACTGGGCATCAATTGCGGGTACAACCGCCTACACGTCGCAGACTGCGATCAGCTCAAGCTACGGCACGATTACGGCTACACGTGATCCCCGTATCCTGCAGTTGGCATTGAAGTTGAACTACTAAGAACGTCTCGTCATGGGACCTGATTGCGGCGGCTGCTTCGGCGGCCGCCGTTCTTTTTGGGAGGAAATGGCTCCGTTCGGCCCCGCAAACGCCCCGCTCGCTGCAAATGTGACCCGAAATGGGCGCAACCGCGTAAAATGAATGTTGCATCACACGAGCTGCAACGCGGCATTGGAGGAAGTAGTTTTGGCGACACGCGACCGTTTTCTGTTTACCAGTGAGTCCGTAACCGAGGGACACCCTGACAAGATTGCCGATCAGGTATCGGATGCAATTCTGGACGCCTGCCTGGCGCAGGATCCCTATAGCCGTGTCGCTTGTGAGACTCTCACCTGCACGGGCCTGGTGGTGGTTGCCGGCGAGATCACGACCAAGGCGTACGTCGACTTCCAGACCATCGTCCGCAACACGGTGAAGGGCATCGGCTATGACGACGCTCTGAAGGGCTTCGACAGCCAGACCTGCGCCGTCATCTCCTCGATCAACAGCCAGTCGCCTGACATCGCCCAGGGTGTGGACACCGGCGGCGCCGGCGACCAGGGCATGATGTTCGGCTATGCCACCAACGAGACTCCGGACTTGATGCCGACCCCGATCTCGCTGGCGCACAAGCTCTCGTTCCGCCTCTCCGAGGTCCGCAAGAATGGCCTGATGCCGTACCTGCGTCCTGACGGCAAGAGCCAGGTCACGGTGGAGTATGACGAGAACCACAAGCCCGTCCGTGTGGACGCGGTGGTCATCTCGACCCAGCATGCCGAGTTCAAGGACCGCGATCCGAACTCGACGCTGACCAACGAGCAGCTTCATGCCGACATCCTGAAGAACGTGATCCAGGCCGTCATTCCGGCCGAGCTTCTGGATGCCGACACCAAGTACCACATCAACCCGACCGGCCGCTTCGTTATCGGTGGACCGATGGGTGATTCGGGTCTGACCGGCCGCAAGATCATCGTCGACACCTACGGCGGCATGGGCCGTCACGGCGGTGGCGCCTTCTCCGGTAAGGACGCAACCAAAGTTGACCGTTCGGCTGCTTACATGGCCCGCTACATCGCCAAGAACATCGTTGCTGCCGGCCTGGCCGATCGCGCCGAGGTTCAGCTTGCCTACGCCATCGGCGTCGCCGAGCCGGTTTCGGTTCTGGTGGACACCTTCGGTACCGGCAAGGTCTCCGAGGCGAAGATCACTGAGGCCGTCCGCGCGAACTTCTCGCTGACGCCGAAGGGTATCATTGAGACCCTCGAGCTTCGCCGCCCGATCTTCAAGCAGACCGCAGCCTACGGCCATTTCGGCCGCACCGGCGATGCATTCACCTGGGAGAAGACCGACAAGGCTGCCGCTCTGAAGGCTGCTGTGGCGCAGGAAGCGATCGCCAGCAAGTAATTGAATGATGGAATAATGGAACAAGATAAGCGCCGCGTTTGCGGCGCTTTTTCTTTTAATGGGCCTTGAGCGAACGCTATAGTCATCTCATCCATGCAGCGACAAGGCTGCGACTCTGGGTGACCGGGATCGCCAATCTGCCGCTCGGTTTCTTCTACGGCTTCCTCAACATCACTATGCCGTTGCTGATCAGCGCGGACGGTTCATTCGTGAGCGAGTGAATGGTAATGTTTCACGAGGGGCGAGCTTGCTCCCCTTGTTAGCGCTAACTTCGCCTGATTCCGTTAAGACGAGGTAAACGGGTACTCAACAAATGATGGGTCCATTCGATACAATCCTCTCGTTCTATAAGGAGAAATCGTATTCTTATGAAGCTCCGCGTCCTGGTTGCCCTACCTCTTTTTGCGACCGCCCTATTGGCTCAGAAGCCCGGTGACAAGTACTTTACGAACTGGCCGGAAAATACCGACCCCAAGGTTGTGGGAAAGAAGCTGGCTGATCATTTTGTTGTGAGCCCTCACCAGTACACGGCGACGATCCACTACTCCGAGGTTGGGGCATGGTATGGATCGCTGGAGTATTCGAAACTCACCAGCGACACCGATCTCCGCGACAAGCTGATTAAGAAGTTCGAGCCGCTGATGCCTGGCGGCGCCGAGGAGTCGCGTATTCCGCAGCGGCGGCACGTGGATGACTCGATCTTCGGTATCGTGCCCATCGAAATCGGCATCCTGACCAAGGACGAGAAGTATGCCAGTTACGGCAAGAGCTGGGCTGACCGTCAGTGGGAGAATCCGCAGCCGGACGGCCTTTCGGCAGAGACCCGCTACTGGATCGACGACATGTATATGCTCACCATCCTGCAGCTGCAGGAGTATCGCGCCTCCGGTGACAAGAAGTACCTGGACCGCACCGCAAAGGAGATGGTGAGCTATCTCGATAAGCTGCAGCAGCCGAACGGCCTGTTCCATCACGCGCCCGATGTGCCCTTCTTCTGGGGACGTGGCGATGGCTGGGTCGCCGTGGGAATGGCTGAGATGCTGCGTGACCTGCCTGACAATCATCCCGACCGTGCACGAATCCTGAAGGGCTACAAGCTGATGATGGCCGGCCTTCTGAAGTATCAGGGCAAGGACGGCATGTGGCGTGAGCTGATCGATAAGGACGATGCCTGGCCCGAGAGTTCGAGCTCGGCGATGTTTACCTACGCCTTCATCACCGGTGTAAAGAACGGTTGGCTGCCAGAGGCGGAGTACGGTCCTGCGGCACGTAAGGGATGGATCGGCGTGGCCGGCTATATCGATCAGAACAGCGACATTACGCAGGTATGCGAAGGCACCGGCAAGAAGAATGATCTTGCCTACTACTACGCTCGCCGCCGCCGTACCGGCGACTTCCACGGGCAGGAAGCTGCCATCTGGTGCACCAACGCACTGCTGCGGTAGAGCATTTTCCTAAAGTCATGGTGTGGAGTTTCTGGGTTCCCAGCGAACTCGTTAGAGAGGGAGGGCTGGGGGATGAGCGGTATCGGATGTATCAGAAGATTTTGAAATAGGGAGGTTTTGAAAGAAGCCTCTTGGCTGGATCAACGGCGCCATCCTTAAGGATGGCGCCGTTTCTTTCTCTTCCGCCTGGGATGATCTTTCGTGTTCGTACCCTTCATCTTGCAGCAACATTACATCCGCAGGGAAATGCTCAAGGACCATTTCGCCTTAGAGTCAAATACTTCGCGCCATATCGATTCTTGTACGATTTGCTCCTTATGCAGCATCCCTCTTGCAGGGCGATGCGCGCTCCATGCCGGTCACGATAAAGTAGGCTTATCTACTTTTCCGAAAGAAAACAGGTCATGACCTTGTTCTCGGCTTCTTCTTCGCAGACACGGATGCGGTCAGAGCAGCCCGTTCAACCGTTGCAACTCGCGATCTTTGTTGTACTTTCTTCGTTGCTGGCTCTCGTTAGGGGGTATCGTGGCAGCCGTCTTTTTACGATCTCTGACGTAGAGTGGTACATCGCTCTCGCCGAAGGCCATGTTGAGCGTGTCATGCAGCCCTTCGCCATGCGTCAACTGCAGCCTTTGGTCGTTCGTGGCCTTTCGCATCTGACAGGTTTTTCTGTCTATTCGATCTTTCTCGCTCTCGGGGTCGTTTCCATCGTTGCCGTACTGGCCATCGTTGGTGGTCTTCTGTTGCGCTCAGGGGCACCGGTGTGGATCCTCGTTGCTACAGGCGGTTGTTTCTTTTGGGCTGATCTGGTGCGGGGACTGGCGCTTCCCGATCTCTGGTATGCAGCGCTGTTGGCGCTCATGCTCTACGCCTTGGCAAATCGTCGGACGCTTGCGGCGATACTTATGCTGTTTCCGCTTTCGCTCTCGCGAGAGTCCACTCTTCTGGTGCTGTTATGTCTGCTGTTAGCTGCCTGGAAGCGTCTGAGTGTAGTCAAGCGTGTACTTGCTTTTGCGGCGACCTTTGCAGGTTCCTTTATTACTGGCCGGCTGAGCGCGAACGCTCTGGCGAACCAGCAACACGTTCCGGGTTCGCTCTATGTTCTGGGCAAGATTCCCTGGAATTTTTTAAAGAATATTATTGGAGCTTATCCGTGGACACCCGGAATGAACGTGTGTACACCGACCTGGCAGATACATTTGCCATTCGGTCCCATCAAAGTCTTTGGTGTCTGCGGGTGGGTGCTGTCTTTGCCGTTGATGACACTTTTTGATGGCCTCACACGCTTTGGGCTTTTCCCGTTGCTCCTGCTTTTCTTTTTCCCTGTCCGTACGTGGCGTTCGTTGTGGCGTGAAAGCCTTTTTCTGCGCTTCTGCTTGATTTACGGCGTAATCTCGTTTTTGCTGGCGCCGATGTTGGGAACAGCGGTGCCGCGGCTGTTCGGCTATGCCTGGCCGCTCTTTATGCTTGCTGTTCCGGCATGCGTGCCGCTGATCTTCAAGAGCGGCGCGAAGGCGTGGGGGTTCCTGGCGATTCATCTGATTGTGAGCTACCTGCCGGATATAGAGGCGCCTTTGCAGATCTCTCTGCCCCTGGCGATTGTCGGTTATGTGGTGGGCTGGTGGCTGCTTCGGGCAGCGAAAGAGGCACCGGAAGCGCAGCCTGACGAGATCGTTGCCTTTGGCTAATGATCAGATCTTCTGGCAGAGCGTTTTTCTCTGTTGTTGGGTATTCCGGAAGAGGGCGTACAGCGGCGTTTTCATTGCAGGAAACGCCCATAGATGCTCTATCGTGCAGGCCATGCCCACTTCGGTGTGTTGAAGAGTGTGGCTGACTCCAGTGTGGTCTCTCCGAATGACTTGATCAGGTGCAGATGGGCGCAACCGGATTCGGCGAGGATGTTTTCGATAAGCACCGGAGCATGCGAGACGACGATGATTTGCGTGTTTCTTGCGGCTGCGCGGATCAACCTTGCCAGAGCAGGCAGCAAGTCCGGATGGAGGCTGGTCTCCGGTTCATTAAGGACCAACAGCTCCGGTGGCCGCGGAGTCAGCAGAGCGGCAGTCAGCAGGAGGTAACGAAGCGTTCCATCCGAGAACTCCTTCGCGGAGAGCGGACGCAGCAGACCGTGCTGCTGCAGGCAGATGCTGAAACCGCCGGCAGCACTTTCGATGTAGAGGCTGCTTCCGGGGAAGGCATCGTTGATAGTACGAGACAGTTCTTCGTCAGAGCGAAGTTCAAAGATCGTCTGCAATGCGGCGGCGAGATTACTGCCATCGTGATGCAGTACCGGAGAGAAGGTGCCGATCTGCGCCGTGCGTACGGGAGAGTCTGCGTCGGTGCGGAAGTGATCGTAGAATCGCCAGCTTCGAATCGACTCGCGAACGGCAAGCATCTCCGGCGCACGCTGGGGATCGGGAATACTGGCAAGCATGCTGTCGGTGTCGGCGAGGTGCTGGGTCAGCATAATCGGTTCTTCATCTCTGGTGGTGGAGAGCCAGACGAAGTTATTACGGCGGTCCACCATGGCGGAGGCTTTGCGATAGATGGCGCCGTTCCAGATGCACTCCCGCTTGATATGCGGGTCCAGTCCAAACATGGTCTTGGAAGGTGGCGGATATCCAAGATCAATGCTGTATCCGTAGAGATCGCTGCCGAAGCCGAGCTTCAGGCTGGCGACATTACGTTTCGCCAGGCCTTCCACGGCATGCTCTCCTTGCCGCACGCTTCGGGCAATGGTCTCAGGACCGGCCCAGAAGGTGGAGGGCAGCCCGCCCTCACGCGCCAGCGAACCCACGACGGCGTTCTGCGCCGCATCAGCAAGCAGGTGTAACGAGCGGTAGATATTGGACTTCCCGCTGCCATTGGCTCCGGTGACGACGCTGAGCTGCCCCAGGGGAAGAACAAGATCGCGAATCGAGCGGTATCCCTGGATGGCGACGGTGCGGATCATAGATGCAGCATAGCTGGTTGCAGCATAGATATTGCACCCCGGAAAATGGCTGATTTCTTGTGGAGAGACGAGGGTGACTCCGTGCTATGCTCCCGTCGTGCCAACAACCGTTGCAGCACCTGCTACCGAGAGATCGCGGCACTCCGCCGTCGTGCGTATGACGCATTGGATCACGGTGTTGTGTTTTGCCGCGTTGCTGGTGACCGGTGTTGAGATTCTTCTCTCGCATCCGCGGTTTTACTGGGGAGAGACCGGCAATGTGAACATGCAGCCGTTATTCACGCTGCATGTGCCGTCGTCTCGGTCGATGGTGCCCACGGGATACGCCGTGCTGCCGGATCAGAACGGATGGAGCCGCTATCTGCACTTTGAGGCGGCCTGGCTGCTTGTCCTGACAGGCATTGTCTATGTGCTGGCGAGTCTCTGGAACGGTCACCTTCGCCGTGATCTTCTGCCGGCGCGTGAACAGCGTAACTGGAAGGCATACACTGCGGTGCTAGGCAGATATCTTCACCGTGCTCCCGTGAAAGAGGACGGCGCTTATAACGTCGTGCAACGCGCGGCCTATCTCGGTGTGATCTTTGGTTTGTTGCCGTTGCTGATCTGGACTGGTCTGGCGCTGTCGCCTGCGTTTGCCTCTGTTGCTCCGCGGGCAGTGGAGGCCCTTGGTGGACGGCAGTCTGCGCGGACGCTGGACTTCTTCGCGACTATTGCGCTGGTCTTGTTCTTTGTCGTGCACGTCGTGATGGTGACGCTGGCGGGTTTCTGGAGCAGGACACGGGCGATGGTGACTGGTGTCGTGAAGGAGGAACAGCTATGAGCATGACGCGGCGAAGGATGATTGCTGCAACTGTGGCCGCGGGCGCCGGTGTTTCTGTTGCGGGCGTGGCGGCCAGGCTGGCGCGGAGATATGGCCTGGTGCCTCCTGACAGCGGTGGGATCTATGGTCCGGGAGAGACGCTGACCTATGCGACGCAACGGTTGATGACCACTCACTCGACAGCGCGTGAGTTCTCTCGCAACATGATCTCGAAGGCTCCATTCGCGAATGAGATACCGCCGCTCAAAGAGGAGTTCAAGCGCCATCAGGCTGCCGGATTCAAGGAGTGGAAGCTGACGATCGATGGCATGGTGGCGCATCCGGCATCACTCTCGCTTGCTGATCTCAAGACACTGCCAAAGCGCAGCCAGATTACCGAGCTGGCGTGTGAGGAGGGCTGGTCATATATCGCGGAGTGGATCGGCACGCCGCTCTTCGAAGTCCTGCACGCTGCGGGCATGCTGCCTCAGGCTCGCTACGTTGTTTATCGTTCCATCGACCGCGATTGGTGGGAGAGTATCGACATGGCCGATGCGATGCATCCGCAGACACTGCTTACTTATGGGATGAATGATGACGATCTTCCTGTCAAGTTTGGCGGACCGCTGCGTCTTCGTCTGCCGCGGCAGCTTGGCTACAAGAGCCTGAAGTTTGTCGACTCTATCACCGTAACCGACTCGATGAAGCACTTCGGTAAGGGACTGGGATCGTCTTCGCCGGAGGGCGGATATGCCTGGTATGCGGGCATTTAAGGTTGCAATGACTGTGGCATAAGGGCCGCAGACAGCGGTCCGATGGCATTTCGGCATCTCACTCCAGGAAAGCCCGTGGTGAATCTATGCTCGTTCGCTCTGAATTCGATATTCAGTTCCAGCTGCCTGCTCCGATAACAATGCTCGCTATGCTGGATCTGCATCCGTCGGTCGATGCTCTCGCGCGTGAGGTGACACCGCTTGTCGTGGAGCATGTTGATGGTGGGCAGATGTCGCGGCTGGTGACCGAGAAGTATCAGGACGGCTACGGTAATCGCTGCTCACGTGTGCATTTGCCGGCTGGTGCGGTGCGGTTAAGCGGATCGAATGTGGTGGAGATCGATGGCGTGCCCGATCTGGTGAAGGTAGACGCCCAACAGGCCGAGGTGCGGGATCTTCCAGCGGCAGTGTTGCCCTTCCTGCTTGCCAGCCGCTACTGCGAGGTAGACCGGATGTGCGGTCTTGCCTGCGATCTCTTCGGGAGTGTTCCTAAGGGGTGGCTGTTGGCAGTGACCATTCGTGACTGGGTTCACGATCATGTGAGCTTCGACTACAACTCGGCACGGCCCACGAAGACCGCGCTCGATCTGCTCACGGAGCGTGTCGGCGTCTGCCGCGACTTTCAGCATCTGGCCATTACATTGACGCGGGCCATGAATATTCCGGCACGGTATGTCGCTGGCTACCTCGGTGACATTCGTTCGCCCTATGCCGGAGTGGGGGATTTCTCAGCCTGGTACGAGGTCTTTCTCGACGGCCGCTGGTGGACGATGGATGCGCGTCATAACCATCCACGGATCGGCCGTGTGTTGATGGGGGCTGGGCGCGATGCGACCGATGTCGCCATTACGACAACCTTCGGCGTTGCAAATCTAACCCACTTCTATGTGGAGTCGAATGAGATAGATGGCGACGGCAACCTGATTTTGCCTCATGGACATCCGGAGATTCCGATAGCAGCTTAAAGGCAGGTGTCAGTTAACGGTTGCCGGTTGCCAGTTGGTCCGGGCCAGCTTGGGTGACAGGACGTTCCGGCAATCCTGGCAGGCAGGGAGGTTGTGCTGCATTGCTTACTTTTGGCTGGGCGCCCGTTGGTCGATGATTGGGAAGCCATCTGGAAGATCGAAGAGTTTGGGGTCGGGCGGCGCCGTGCTGATCTCGGCGACGGTAAAGGTCTGGTGGCCGGAGCGGGGATCGTTGCGAATGGAGAGCAGGTTGATGCCGAGCTGCTCGGAGTACCAGTACTCCCGGGTGATGATCCAGGGTTGCGAGTTGCCCAGAACTCCCGGTTTCAGGGTTGTGGTCACGCGAACCCCGTGGGTATCGATGCCTTGGATGAAGCGGCGGCCAAGGTCATCGCGCGTCGTAGAGCCGGCCGGGAAGCTCTGTACACCCGGGTCAAAGGTGGGGTCGACGTCGACCGGATCGTTGTAGGGCAGCATGTAGCAGACTTTCTTATAGGGATGGCAGTTGTAGAAGACATGCGCGGCCGGGTCGCCGTGCTGCCACCAGGAGAGATAGGAGTTTCCGCGGCTGCCAACGGGGCCCAGGAGGCGCCGCTCCTCGAAGATTCGTCCCTGGGCGTCGCGGGCGATGAAGCGGTGGTTGGTCACGGTGGTGGTATTGCCATCAGCGTAGGTCCGGACCCATTCGGTATTGAGTGTCAGGGCGAAGGGAGCCCCCGGCTTGGGAGGAATGTAGATGCTCTCCAGTACTTCGGAGGTGCCGCCGTCAGGCGGCCTGACTGGTGCCCTTGGCGGGGCGTCCTGTGAGGCGGTGGCGGGCTGTTGGGCAAAGAGGGTGGCAGCAAGAAGAGTGAGGCAAATCGTTCGCAGCATTGAGCCTCCAACGGCAGCAGTATCCGTCGGTTTGGACAGGAAGGAAAGGAAAAAGAGGGTGAAACCCCAACGAGGGGTAACGCATCAGATTAGTTGACAGTAACTCACTCAAGATTCAGAATAGAGACTGTCAAGGGATTGAGTTCGCGTCCTTCGGGACGGATTTCAGAGGGTTTAGGAGCAGGCTATGGGCAAGATTATTGGAATTGACCTCGGTACTACCAACTCGTGCGTCGCTGTGATGGAAGGTGGCGAGCCGAAGGTGATTCCGAATGAAGAAGGCGGCCGTACGACGCCGTCTATCGTCGCCTTTACCAAGAGCGGCGAGCGTCTGGTGGGCCAGGTGGCCAAGCGGCAAGCCATCACAAATCCACAGAACACGATTTATTCCATCAAGCGCTTTATGGGCCGCCGTCCGAACGAGATTTCGGAAGAGCAGAAGATGGTGCCCTACAAGGTCGTCGCCAAGGGCGACAACGTAGTGGTCGAGGCGCAGGGTAAGGAGTACACCGCGCCCGAGGTTAGCGCGATGATTCTGCAGAAGCTGAAGAAGGCTGCGGAAGACTACCTGGGCCAGTCGGTTACCGAGGCGGTAATTACGGTTCCGGCGTACTTCAACGACGCCCAGCGCCAGGCGACCAAAGACGCCGGCCGGATTGCCGGTCTGGACGTGAAGCGTATCGTCAACGAGCCGACTGCGGCTGCGCTGGCCTATGGCCTGGACAAGAAGAAGGACGAGACCATCGCCGTGTATGACTTCGGCGGCGGTACCTTCGATATCTCGATCCTGGAAGTCGGTGAGGGCGTCATCGAGGTGAAGTCAACCAATGGTGACACGCACCTCGGCGGTGACAACCTTGACCAGCGCATCGTGGACTGGCTGATTGCCGAGTTCAAGCAGGACGAGGGTATGGACCTCGGCGCCAAGGGCAATGAGATGGCTCTGCAGCGCTTGAAGGATGCGGCCGAGAAGGCAAAGATCGAGCTCTCCACCACTATGGAGACGGAAATCAACCTGCCCTTTATCACGGCGGATGCGACTGGACCGAAGCACCTGGTAAAGAAGCTGACCCGTGCCAAGTTCGAGTCGCTGGTTGAGGATCTGCTGCAGCGTTCGGTTGGACCCTGCAAGCAGGCGATGGCCGATGCGGGCATCGATGCCAGCAAGATCGACGAGGTGGTTCTCGTCGGCGGACAGACGCGTATGCCGCGTATACAGCAGCTGGTGAAGGATCTCTTCGGCAAGGAGCCGCATAAGGGTGTGAACCCGGATGAGGTAGTTGCCATCGGTGCTGCGATCCAGGGTGGTGTGTTGACCGGTGATGTGAAGGATCTGCTGCTGCTCGACGTGACTCCGCTGACGCTGGCGATCGAGACGCAGGGCGGCGTAGCTACTCCGATGATTCCGCGCAACACCACCATTCCGACGAAGAAGAGCGAAACCTTCTCGACGGCGGCGGATAACCAGACCGAGGTGGAAGTGCACATCACGCAGGGCGAGCGTCCTCTGGCGAGCCAGAACCGCACGCTGGGCAAGTTCAAGCTGGGCGGCATCATGCCGGCTCCGCGCGGCGTGCCGCAGATCGAGGTCACCTTCGACATCGACGCCAACGGCATTCTGCACGTGACGGCGAAGGACAACGCTACTGGTAAGGACGCGAAGATCACCATCACCAGCTCGTCGGGCCTGAGCAAGGACGAGGTGGAGCGCATGGCCAAGGAAGCCGAGGCGAATGCCGCGGAAGACAAGGGCAAGCGTGAGGAGATCGAGGCCCGCAACCAGCTCGACTCGCTGGTCTACAACATTGAGAAGATGTTGAAGGAGAGCGGTGAGAAGGTGCAGGCGGCGGACAAGAGCGAGGTCGAATCGGCTCTGTCTGATGCAAAGCAGACACTGGTTGGAACACCTTCTGTCAGCGACCTGAAGGCGGCGCACGAGAAGCTGACGGCGGCGAGCCACAAGCTGGCGGAGGCCATGTACAAGGCCAATGCATCGGGCGCTCCTACTGACGGTGCAGCAGCGGCTACCGGAACGACCGAGCAACCGAAGAAGGACGAGGGCGTAATCGACGCCGAGTATGTAGACGTCGATCAGAAGTAAGAACTGCTTCTCGCTGAGAGACATACGCGGGCGCTCTTGAAATTTGATTCAGAGCGCCCGCGGTGTATCTGGCGGTAGAAACGAAGTGCAGGATTTGGGGTTTATAGAAAACAGCAGGTGGGAGGAGAGGTAACGATATGAACACGATGATCTGGAAGTGCGAACAGTTTGTAGGCGGCAAGATGCGCCAGCAGAATATGTTTGAGACGGAAGACCAGGCGCGGGAGTTTGTACGTAAGTTCTCCGAGGTAGCCCCGGATGTGATCTTCCGGATTGAGCCGATGCCGTTAGAGCACGTGTGGAACTAAGAGCATGCAAGGTTCAAGGACGTCCACGGCATGGGCTGCGACGGGCGCTGCTCTCATGGCACTTTGCTGGCTGCTGGAACGAACCGGCTATATAAGCGTGATCGGTATTTCGGCTTTCAGCGGACTTGTTGCTTGTGTGTGCGTTATCGTGGCCCTCGTCCTGGCATTTCGTGCAAGGGCTCAAAATTCATTGTTCGCAGAGGCCGGCTTCATTTTTGTGCTTCCCTTTGCGATGGCATTCGTAGCATACCTCTTTGGTCTGTCTCCAAATGTCCATGGATTTTCGATGCTTCTGGGCCTGCTTTACTTTTCGCTCTCGGTACTTGCTGGACTTACTCTTACTCTCTTTGGGATCGTAAGAAGCGCCGCTCAAAGGAGAAACAGTACGCATGCTTGAAGGAAATGAGATTCACCGTTGGGCGGAGAGGCACACCAGACCGTTTGCCGGAAGGAAACTTCACGTAGAAATGAGATTTCCCTCCGGTACGGATACCGAACTAACTACGGGCGCTCATACCAGACGCCCGGAGGGAGTGTGGATGCAAAGGTGAGAAGGTTCTTCTGAATCGATGCGTTATTCGCAGGGTTGATGCTGTAGACAGCCACACATGGGCCACCGAGGATTACGAATCCGCGCCTGTGTTCACAAATGCGGCCAAGATTGGTCCAGGACGATGGGACGGGCCACCAGTTCTCGTAGATCACAGCCAGCTCGATGTTGTGTTTCTTGACAATCGACTGCATCCATTCGGGATCCATCTTCTTTTGTTGCTGCGCTTCCACTGACCCTAGCCCAGCGAGGTCGAAGACATATGTTCCGGGGCGGCGTTGAAAACTCATAGCGCCCAGGTCATTGACTTCAAGATTGCCGGTATAGAAGCGATTCAGGAACAGATGCATCTGATATTGCTGGCGGTAGACGGTCATGGAGCAGAACGGCGTCTCTCCAATTGCTTTGATGGAGATTCCTCCGCAGAGGAGCAGAAGTATCAGTAAGCCTGCGAATGACGGCCGGAAGGAGGCAGAGGAGAACGGGGAAGACGCATTGCGGTCGGCACGATGTGTGAGTTTGGTCAGGGCCCATCCTGTAATGACGAACACCTGGAAGACGGTTGCATAGACTTCGTAGCGGTGCAGCCAGCCGAAGCGGCCGAGCATCAGATGCAGCGCACCGACGAGTGTAGGCCCGAGGAAGATGGCGCGCTCCAGCATGGATTTGCTCCGCGCCGTCATCCAGAGGCAGAAGAGGAAGGGAAGAATCACAGGACCGCGATGAATCGGGTCATGTGCCGTCTGAACCAGATTGGAGCGAATGACGCCAATCAGACTGCTCAATGGGCTGTGATCCATGGATGAGTTGCTCTTCTGCAGAACAGACGTAGGCAGCGGTGGTAAGCCAATGGAATGCAGAAAGAGGGAGAAGGCGATGAGAGGTACAAGCGAAGCGACGAATGTGCCGATAGCACGTGCCTTTTGTCCGATAGCAAAGAGAAGCACCGCCAGCGCAAGCGTAAGAGACAGGTCCTCATATCGCACGACAGGCGCGATGATGGCTGCCGCAATTGCCGAGGAAGGGACAGGCCGGCCTGAGATGACCGCGATAAATCCGCCGGCGCAGCAGATCGTCAATAGGATCTGCAGGCCGTGTTCCATGCCCAGGACGGTGAGGCTGGGCAGATCGCAGAGCAGCATGAGGAGGATGCAGATCAGCAGTTGCTTCCATCCGGAGAATCCGAAGCCGTCGGTCTTGTCCTCTGTGAGGTCGCCCACCATTTTGGTGAGAAAGTACATGGAGAGGATGCCGAAGATCGCATTGAGAAGCACCGGGAAATAAGGATGAAAGCTCGTTCCGGCAAACGGAGTAATCAGAAATGACCAGAGAGGGCTGGATGAAGGCGAAGCAAACTCGCCAGGATTGATTCCGTAGTGGCCATGCGCAAGTTGATCGGCGAGCGCCAGATGGATGTAGGTGTCATCCAGTGGGAAGATGAATCTCCCCTGGCATCCCGACATGATCAGAATGATTTCGAGCGCAACGAAGGACAAGTAAACGGTCGTAGACCAGAAAAATAACTTGCGATTAGAGAATTGCAACGGATGGCCACCAAAGCTCGGAAATTACGCCTAGACTTGGGCGTTTGTCTACATTGCACACTGCGGCCGGGCTATGGTCAAGGACATTGCAGGCGCTACGGAAGCGTCTGCTACGAGAGAAGGAAGATGGGGAGATCTGTGTGGTGGAATTCTTCTCCCATAATTCATGAGTTTGTAGTCTGCTGGTTTCTCCAGTGTGGATGAGTGTGATGATTAAAAAGGAAGTATCGCCAGATGCCTGAAGGAAATGAGATCCATCGCTGGGCAGAGAGGCACACCAAAGCGTTTGTTGGAAAGAAGCTTCGTATTGAGGCTCCCGGCGGGCGCTTTGCAGATGCCGATGCCATCGATGGCAAGACGTTGAAGAAGATCCATGCTGTGGGCAAACATCTCGGCTACGAGTTTGGACTGGATGCGATTCTGCATGTCCATCTCGGACGTTACGGCGATTGGACGGAAGGTGTCGGCGAGCTGCCGTCGGTAAAGGGCGCACTGCGGGTGCGGCTGTCCAGGCATTCTGCGAAGAAAACGGGTCCTTCGGCTTCATTGCGATCCGCTCAGGATGACAACGGAGAGACGAGTACGACGCGGCACGGGTGGTATTCGGAGGATGACGGATCGACTTCGCTGGAGCCTGCGGATGTGGACTGGATTGAGCTGCGCGGACCTTCGGACTGCTCGCTCTATGACCGCGAGCAGTGGAAGAAGCTGCTCGGGCGGTTGGGGCCTGATGCGCTGAACGGCGACGATCCTGAGCCGGCGTTCGCGAAGGTCGCGCGGTCAAAGATGCCGATTGCGGCGCTTCTGATGGACCAGTCAGTACTTTCGGGCATCGGAAATATCTATCGTGCGGAGCTGTTGTACCGGGCGCGGTTGTCGCCCTTTCTTGCTGGCAAAGATGTACCAAAGAAGACAGTTGAAGCGATGTGGAACGATTCCATTCCGCTACTTAAGGCGGGTATGGTGGACAGAAGGATTGTGACGACCCTGCCAAAGGATCGTCCACACAGTGAAGGGAAGCCCCTGAAGGCGGAGGTGCACTACGTGTACCGTCGGCATGGCAAGCCCTGCTGGGTGTGTGGTACGAAGGTGCAGCGGCAGGAGATGGCGGGGCGCAGTTTGTATTGGTGCCCGACGTGCCAGGCGGAGTAAGTTAAGGAAAACGGACTATGGCAACGACGCAGCAAAAGGATTACTACGGCGCACTTGGCGTGAAGAAGACGGCGACGGCGGACGAGATTCGCAAGGCCTTCCGGAAGCTTGCGCGTAAGTATCACCCAGATGTGAATCCCGGGGATAAGAAGGCCGAGGAGAAGTTCAAGGAGATCTCGGAGGCGAACGATATCCTCTCCGACGCGAAGAAGCGCAAGGTCTACGACCAACTCGGCTTCTATTCCGACAACATCGATCCTGCCGCCGCCGAAGCGTATGCCCGCGGCGGAGCAGGCGCCGGTGCACGGGGCGCTGGTGGTCAGGGCGTTCCATTCGACTTTGGCGGCTTCGACTTCTCTGGTTTCACCGGCGGTGGGCGTCAACAGCAGCCACAGGAGACGGAATCGGGCGGTTGGGGCAGCTTTCGCGACATCTTCGGCGGCATCTTCAACGGTGGCCGCGATCGCGACGAGGGGCCGCAGCCCGGCACGGATATCGAGTACCAGGTGACGGTCGATTTCTGGACCGCCATTCGCGGTGGAACGACGCGGCTTGAGATTCAGCGGCAGGAGATCTGTCCGACGTGTCACGGGCGCTCCACCACTGGCGGCAGCATGACCTGCCCGGAGTGCCACGGCAGCGGCCAGGTAACGCAGATGGGTGGCCGCATGAAGTTCAACCTGCAGTGCCCGCGTTGCGGAGGAACCGGTAAGGTGCAGAACGATTGCGTCACCTGCCATGGGCAGGGCGTGGTGCTGAAGCGCGAGCCGGTGGAGTTCCGTATCAAGGCCGGCACGCGTGACGGACAGCGCATCCGCCTGGCAGGTAAGGGCAATGCGGGGCTGCATGGCGGGCCGGCTGGCGATCTGTATCTGATCATCAAGGTTGGGGAGAATCCGGTTTTTTCCCGTGTCGCGGACGACATCTTTGTCACGGTTCCAGTCACCGTCACCGAAGCCGCGCTGGGGGCGAAGGTGGAAGTGCCCACGATCGATGGCCGGGCGCATTTGAAGATTCCGCCTGGCACGCAGACGGGGCAAAAGCTGCGCCTGCGGGAGAAGGGTGTGCCGTCGGCTACACACGAGGGCACTCGCGGTGACCAGATCGTTGAGGTCAAGATCGCGGTGCCGAAGGTGCAGGATGAGCGCTCGAAGGAGATTCTGCGTGAGCTCGCTAAGCTGAATCCCGAGGATCCCCGCGACGAGCTCTTCAGCAAGGTATAGGGAAGTTTCGGGTATAGGTAAATTCAGTTTGCTTTGAGAGTTTGGGTATTCCTTACCCACCCTAACTCCGTGAGGGTGGGGGCACCCGGGTAGGGAGACGAGCACCAACGGTGCGTTCTAAAGAGGATTGATCTAGACATGCCGTTGCGTGAAGTGCTCGCGACCCGCTATGCCGTGCCCTTGCGTGAGGGCGGAAGTCTGCCTGCGATTGTGGAGGCGGACGATGACGGCATGTATGTCGTTAAGTTCCGTGGAGCAGGGCAGGGCGTGAAGGCGCTGCTGGCTGAGATTGTCGCCGGTGAGATTGCACGAACGGTCGGCTTGCGTGTGCCGGAGCTGGTCTTTGTCGAGATTGATGCGGCCTTGGGACGCAACTATCCCGATGAGGAGATCCGTGATCTGTTGAAGGCCTCCACCGGACGCAATCTTGGCATGGATTATCTGCCCGGTTCGACGATGTTCGAGGTCGCGGCTGGTGACTGTGCGACAGCGGAGGTTGCGTCGATGGCAGTGTGGCTCGATGCTTTTGTGATGAATGTCGACCGCACGCCGCGAAATCCAAATCTGCTGTGTTGGGGCGGCAATCTGTGGTTCATCGACCATGGAGCGGCGCTCTATGTGCAGCATGACTGGATGTCGATGATGGAAAAAGCAGCGAGCCCCTTCAGCGCCATTCGCGATCATGTGTTGTTGTCGTGGGCGGCCGATGTAAGGGCCGCCGGGAAGACGGCGCGTGCACAGCTTAATCGCGGCGAGTTTGAGCGTATTCTCGCTCTGGTGCCGGATGCGTGGCTGGAGCCGGAGGAGAGTGTCGATACCCCTGAGGCCAAGCGTGCCGCGTATGTGGAGTTCCTGATGAAGCGGCTTGAAGATGCCGATCGCTTCGAAGAGGAGGCAACGCGTGCGCGCCTCGTTTGATTACGCCGTCATCCGCATTGTTCCCCGGGTAGAGCGCGAGGAGTTCATCAACGCCGGTGTGATCGTGCTCTGCCTGGAGAAGCGTTATCTCGCGGCGAAGACGATGCTCGACGAAGAGCGCTTGAAGGCCCTGTGGCCACAGGCCGATCTTGGCGCCATCCGGTTACACCTGGAAGCTGTCGAGAAGATTGCCGCCGGTGACGAGTCTGCCGGCCCGCTGGGGAAGATGGAGCTCAAGGCTCGCTTCCATTGGCTTACTTCGCCGCGCAGTACCATTCTCCAGACCGGTCCGGTGCGAACGGGCGTTTGTGAAGGAACGGAAGATCTGGTGGAGAGCCTGCTGCGGCAGCTCGTCATCGCCAATCCATGAAAAATTCGTAGGCCTCTCGTGAAGCCTCGCGATATGGTGGTTGCAGACGACACATATCGGAGGCACCTCGTGAAATTGCACGTCCTCGTTCTGGCCGCGATGGTAGCGTCCTGCGCCGCGCAGGAGACACCGAAATATCCTGAGTATCCCAGTGAGACTCCGGCAACGCTGAAGCCGACCGAGACCGGCTTCGACTATGCGCGCCGCGAGGTGATGATTCCGATGCGGGACGGCGTGAAGCTGCATACGGTCATCCTGGTGCCGAAGTCCGCGACAACGGCGAAGAAGGCGCCCATCCTGATGACGCGCACACCGTACAGCGCCAACATCCTGACGGCGAATCGCGCCAGCGCGCATCTAGGCGCAGCTCTGTATGGCTATGACAATGCCGTCGATACGATTGTGGGTGGCGGATATATCCGCGTCGTGCAGGACATCCGTGGCAAGTATGGCTCCGAAGGCGACTATGTGATGAACCGCCCGGTGCATGGCCCGCTGAACCCCACGCCGGTGGACGACTCGACCGATACCTACGACACGATTGACTGGCTGGTGAAGAACATCCCGGAGTGCAACGGACGTGTTGGGACTTTGGGTATTAGCTATGACGGCTTCGAACCCTTGATGGCGGCCTATCATCCGCATCCGGCATTGAAGGTGACAGTGCCAATGAACCCGATGGTCGATGGATGGATGGGCGATGACTGGTTCCACAACGGGGCATTCCGTCAGCAGAACCTCCCTTACATCTACGAGCAGGAAGGCTCACGCTCGAACGATTACAAGTGGTGGTCAGATGCCTTCGATGAGTACGACTTCTGGATGAAGGCAGGCTCGGCCGGAGAGATGGGCCGGCGTCACGGCGCGGAGCAGGTTGGCTTCTGGCGCAATATCCTGGCCCATCCGGCGTATGACGAGTGGTGGCAACAGCAGGCTGTCGACAAACTGCTGGCCAAGGAGCCGTTGGCGGTTCCCATGATGGTGGTGCATAGCCTGTGGGACCAGGAAGATATCTAGGGCGGCAGTGCGGTGTACAAGGCGCTGTCGGCGCAGCCGGCGAACAAGGGCAAGCTCTTCCTGGTGATGGGACCCTGGCATCACGGACAGGAGATTGAAGAGTCCAGCAATATGGCCGCGATCCGCTGGGGAAGCGCGACCGGCACCTACTTCATGCGCAAGGTGCTGCTGCCGTTCCTCGACCACTATCTGAAAGACGACGCTCCGGCAATGGATGTGGCTCCGGTAACCGCCTTTGAGACCGGCACCAATGAGTGGCGCAAGCTGAAGAGCTGGCCGGCGGGATGCGAAGGAACCTGCTCGATCGAAAAGAAGGACCTGTATCTCGGTAAAGGGTTGGCTACAACGTGGAACGCGCCGGCGAATAAGACAGGTGAGTTCGAGGAGTATGTCTCCGATCCAACGAAGCCGGTGCCGTTCCGTGCACGTCCGAATCAGCCCATTGGATATACGCCACCGCTGACCTGGGTGAACTGGCTGGTGGACGATCAGCGTGAGGCTTCTGGTCGGCCGGATGTGCTGAGTTATGTCAGCCAGCCATTGACTGCGCCGTTGAAGATCAGTGGTCAGCCGTTGGTGAAGTTGTTGGCCTCGACATCTGGTACGGATTCGGACTGGGTGGTGAAGCTGATCGATGTCTATCCTGATGAGGTCGCCGACCAGCCGGAGCTGGGTGGATATCAGCTTGCGGTCTCGATGGATATCTTCCGTGGCCGCTATCGCGAGAGCTTTGCAACAGCGAAGCCGATTGAAGCGAACAAGCCGCTTGAGTATCGCTGGGAACTGCCGACGGCGAATCATGTTTTCCTGCCGGGTCACCGCATCATGGTGCAGGTGCAGTCAAGCTGGTTCCCCCTGTATGACCGCAATCCGCAAAAGTTTGTGCCGAACATCTTCTGGGCAAAGCCAGAGGATTATGTGAAGGCGACGCAGCGGATTTATGCAGGGAGCGCGGTGGAACTGCCGGTGGTGAAGTAGTTGAAAGTTGCAAGTTGAAGGTTGAAGACGTACGGCATGAATAGATGTTAATAGTGGAAGGTTAAAAGTTAAAGCGTTAAGGCCTGGGCGGGGTAGGAAATCTACTCCGCCCTATCACTTTGTTTGTCATTTCGCAGCGACCGCAGGGAACGGAGAAATCTGCTTCTCTGTCGGATCTCCGACGGGTTGCCCCGAGGTACAAGTTCATGTGCATTCGAGTGAAGCGCGACCCTTCTTCGTTATGAGCCTGGTAGAGAAGCGGATTTCTCTGCGACCTTTGGTCGCCACGAAATGACAAAAAAAGACCCGTCTGCGACAGCCAGGATTTGCTCTACCCGTATACGCCGATACGCCCTAGACTTGTTGCATGCCGAGAAGGTCCACCACGCATCACCAGCAAAAGGGAAAGAAAGACTCGGTACGCCGGAAGGCATACCTGCTCATCCAGAAGAAAATTGGCAACGGTCAGTTGAAGGCCGGTGAGCTGATCTCAGAAGTAGCTTTGGCCAAGGAGCTGGGCAGCAGCCGCACCCCTGTCCGTGAGGCTGCCGGACAACTACTGGCGGAGGGCATGCTGGAGCTGAGCCCTGGCGGCGGCATTGTGGTCACTCGGCTGACACGGCAGGGCATTACGGAACTATATGAGCTGCGCGAGGCGCTGGAAGTTTTTGCTGTCGGTCGCGCGGCGCAGAACGGAGTTCGCCCGACCGATGTCGCCCGTCTGAAAGAGCTGCTCGACGAGACGCAGGCGCTGCTGAAGGAGCTGAAGTCCTCCGGTCAGAAAGAGCTGGACGAGGAGCAGATGCGGCGGTTTGCGGTCAGCGATCTGGGTTTCCATACGCTGCTGCTGCGGCTGGCGGCCAATGAGCGGCTGTTGAAGGTCGTGAATGAGACGCGGCTGATGATCCGTATCTTTGGGATTCAGCGCAGCGGGCACCGCCGGGAAGAGCTGGAGCGCATTCATCGTCACCACAAGGAGATCCTGCAGGCCGTGATCGATGGTGAGCCGGAGGCGGCGCGCAGTTTGCTGTCGCAGCACATCCAGGCAAGCGCCCAGGAACGGCTGGAAGAGTTCGACCACTGGGAGCGGGAGCAGCACCTCGCGAGCCTGGGCGGTTGAGAAAAGTTGAAAGTTAAAAGTTGAAAGTTGAAAAGGTTCGGTATGGGTGGAGAAACAGCATTTCCCCAGCCGCGCTTTTCAGAGGACTGTGCTTAATCGTTATTTGTCGACAAATAGTTGACATTACCTCTATCATGCCCACATGGCAAAACTGGTGACCGGGGTCTATGCGGCGGTGCTTACGCCGCGCGATGCAGCAGGGAAGATTGACGCAGGGCAGCTTCGGGGATGGATAGAGTTTCTTCTAGGCAAGGGTGTCCAGGGTTTTGCCATCAACGGAGCGACCGGCGAGTTTCCTCTGGTGACCGAGGCGGAGTTCTCGGAGCTGATGGAGATCGTGGCCGGTACCGTCGCGGGCAGAGGAAGCTTTCTTGCGGGTGTGGGGGCCGCTGGAAGCGCTGACGCCATTCGCCGGGGAAAGATTGCGTATGAGGCCGGTGCGCGGGCTTTGCTGCTGCCCATGCCGTACTTCTTTCCCTACAGCCAGGGAGACCTGACTGCCTTCTGCCGCGAGGTGGCGGAGAACGTGGAGACACCGATACTGCTCTACAACCTGCCGCAGTTCACCTCCGGTCTGCATCCGGAGGCGTCGCTGGCATTGATCGAGCGGTGCAGCAACATCATCGGCATCAAGGACTCAAGTGGTTCTCTGGAAACGGTCTCGCTGCTGAGCAAACGCGCGCCCAATGCATGCCGCATTATCGGCAATGATGGCGCGCTGGCGCCTGGCTTGAAGAGCAAGGTGGCCGATGGAGTGGTCTCCGGCGTATCGTGCGTGTTGCCGGAGCTGATCACAGCTATCTT
>JABFXN010000113.1 GCA_013361705.1 Acidobacteriaceae bacterium | reverse complement strand
GCCGCCGGTATGGCGACCAATGGGTACCGGCCGTTCTGCGCGATCTACTCCACCTTCCTGCAGCGCGCCTTCGATCCCATCGTGCACGATGTCTGCCTGCAGAATCTGCCGGTGGTCTTCTGCATGGATCGCGGTGGACTCTCGGGCGATGACGGCCCGACACATCACGGTCTGTTCGACATCAGCTATCTGCGCGGTGTTCCAAACATTGTGCACATGGTGCCGAAGGATGAAGATGAGCTGGCGGACATGATGTACACCGCGATGCTTTATGAGGGGCCGTCGGCGATTCGATATCCGCGGGGTGTCGGACCGGGTGTTGCGGTGAAGGAGAAGCCGGTTGCGCTGGAGATCGGCAAGGCGGAAGTGATTCGCGATGGACATGATGTAGCCATCTTCGGCCTGGGCGCATTGCTTCCTCTGGCCGTGACGATGAGTGACCATCTCGCTGCCGAAGGACTCTCGGCTGCGGTGATCAATCCGCGCTTTGCCAAGCCTGTCGATCGTGAGTGCATCGGCGCTTATGCCCGTCAGTGCGGGCTGATCGTTACCTTCGAAGATCACGTCCTCGCCGGTGGTTTCGGATCGGCGGTACTGGAGGCTCTGAACTCGCTGGAGCTGCAGGTGCCGGTCGTTCGTATCGGCTGGCCCGATGAGTTCATTGAGCATGGCAAAGTCGATGCGTTGCGCGAGAAGTACGGCATCACGGTGGAGGCGGCGATGAAGCAGGCGCGCCCCTTCCTGGATGCGATTGCACACAGCCGCCTGGTGGCTCACTAGGTTTTTAGCGAGGCACAATCTTTTTATTTGTCATTTCTCCGCTCCCTCCGGTCGCTGCGAAATGACAAATAAAATTCCCACTCGGCGCTTCCCATCGTAATCACAGGTTGCTTCCTGATAGTCGAACACGATACAAAGAGACGGCTCTTGGGGAGAACAGTTTTGCAGCCTGCCGGATATATCGGAGCCCTGGATCAGGGCACCACCAGCACACGATTCATGGTCTTTGACCGCCGGGGGCGCATCGTCTCCGTGGCACAGAAGGAACACGAACAGATCTATCCGCGGCCAGGATGGGTCGAACACGACCCGCTCGAGATCTGGCGCCGCACGCTTGAAGTCGTCGACGAGGCCGTCGATGCCCGCGGTCTTCGGCCGAAGGACTTCTCCTCCATCGGCATCACCAATCAGCGCGAGACGACCGTTGTCTGGAACCGCAATACCGGCCTTCCGGTCTACAACGCCATCGTCTGGCAGGATACGCGCGTTGCCGACATGGTTACACGTCTTTCGGCGGACGGAGGCAAGGACCGCTTCCGCGACCAGACTGGCCTGCCGCTGACCACCTACTTCTCCGGCCTCAAGCTGAAGTGGATTCTCGACAACGTGAAGGGCGCCCGCGAGGAAGCCGAAGAAGGCAACCTGCTCTTCGGCACCATCGACAGCTATCTCCTCTGGAACTTAACCGGAGGCACCCACGGTGGCGTTCACGCGACCGATGTCACCAACGCCAGCCGCACGCAGTTGATGAACCTTGCCACGCTGAATTGGGATGAGGGCATTCTTGCCGCTCTCGATATCCCGAAGCAGATGCTTCCGCAGATCAAGTCATCGAGCGAACACTTCGGCGATCTTCATCGCACCAGTCTTGAAGGAGTAGGGATCTGCGGCATCCTGGGTGATCAGCATGCGGCGTTGGTAGGTCAGACCTGCTTCTCTCCGGGCGAGGTGAAGAACACTTACGGTACCGGTTGCTTCCTGCTGATGAATACCGGCGAAGAGCGCAAGCCCTCGACCCACGGCCTGCTGACAACCCTGGCGTATAAGTTCGGTGACAAACCACCGGTGTATGCGCTGGAAGGTTCTATCGCGATTGCAGGAGCGTTGGTGCAGTGGCTGCGCGATAATCTCGGCATCATCTCCAGCAGCGACCAGATCGAACCGCTGGCGCAGACAGTGAATGACAACGGCGGTGTCTATTTTGTACCGGCGTTCAGCGGCTTGTATGCGCCGTACTGGAAAGACGATGCTCGCGGTGTGATCGCCGGTCTCACTCGCTTTGCCAATAAGGGACACCTCGCTCGCGCTGTGCTGGAAGCTACTGCCTTCCAGACGCGAGAGGTTGTTGAGGCAATGGAGCAGGACTCGGGGATTCAGCTCACGCAGCTCCGCACCGATGGCGGTATGGTAGCCAACGAGCTACTGATGCAGTTCCAGGCCGACATCCTCGATAAGGCCGTGATCCGTCCAGCAATGCGCGAGACGACGGCGTTGGGCGCGGCCTATGCAGGCGGGCTCGCCTCCGGATACTTCAGTGGCACGGACGAGTTGATCCAGAACTGGGAAGCAGACCGTACCTGGAAACCGCAGATGGATGCAGCCGAGCGCGAGCATCTCTTTAAGACCTGGAAGAAGGCTGTGACACGGACCTTCGCATGGGTGGAGGGTTGATGCTTTCTCCGTTTTTCGGTGAGTTTATTGGTACGGCAGTTCTGATCCTGATGGGCGAAGGCGTCGTCGCTGGTGTGGTGCTGAAGGGCACGAAAAGCGAGAACGCTGGATGGATCTCCATTACCGCGGCATGGGGCTTCGCCGTCTTCTGCGGTGTGATTACGGCGATTGCGTGCGGCTCTCCGGGAGCGCATCTGAACCCTGCGGTGACTGTTGCCGTCGCCGTACATACCGGCCAGTGGAGCACCGTGCCGGCGTTTGTACTGGCGCAGATACTTGGCGCCATGACGGGCGCCGCATTGAACTGGTTCTTCTGGCTGCCTCATTGGGCGATGACAGAAGACCAGGGACTGAAGCGGGCAGTGTTCTGCACCTCTCCTTCGGTACGTAAGCCGTGGCTGAACATGATGCAGGAGATGATTGCGACCAGCGTTCTGCTTCTGGTGATTGAGTGCATCGGATCGAAGCTCCTTGCGGTCTCTGGTCCCGCTCCGGGCCTGGCCCCGTACCTGGTAGCGATTCTGGTTTGGGCTATTGGACTCTCGCTCGGCGGAGTGACAGGGTATGCCATCAATCCCGCTCGCGACTTCGGGCCGCGGCTGATGCATCAGCTTCTACCGGTCGCGGGCAAGGGAGGCTCTGACTGGTCCTACGCCTGGGTGCCGATCGCGGGACCGATTCTGGGCGCGATTGTTATGGGATTTGCCTTTCGCTGCCTCGGGATCTAGTTGCTAGAGTCGCGAAATATGGATAGTCCATACACTTGGTGCCCCATCCATCGCATATCGGGGTCCCCGACGAATTTGTTCGTTGGGGTGATAACGCGATGGGTGGGATATCCGCGAATCCAATTTGGTGACAGAACTTTTGTATGTCATCCCGAAGGGATCTGCTTTTCAAGTCTTGCTAGGGCAAGAAGCCTCGGTAGAGAAGCAGATATCTCCGCTGCGCTACGAAATGACAAACAAAATGGCTCTTAGCATGTTCAACACTTTCCATATAGCTGCGCTTGGTGCGAATAGCGAAAAGCAGGGTTGACCTAGCCAGGCAGATAAAACCGCGCCGCCAACTCCCTAAACGCGGCAACCTGCTCAAACCGCCACTCGGTCCCGAATCCAAGCTCACGGGCGAGTAGCTCTGCGACCTTCGGAGCAGACCGCACCGCGGCCTTCGCATCCAGAAGCAGCGCACGCATCCGTCGAGAGAGAACGTCTTCGACGGTCCTGGCCATCTCTTCGCGCGCGGCGTAGACAACTTCAGCTTGAATAAAGGGAAGAGCCTCATCCAGCTTTGCGCCTAAGGCTGCATCCGCAGTGATCAGCGCTTCCACGGCGGCACGGTCGGTCCCATAACGCGAAAACGAATCGTGGGGATCGCCGGCTTTCAGAGGAGCGCCGCGCAGAGGCAGCTTTTCTGTCCTGCACGCCGCAGCAGGCAACATCTCATGTTTGATGGCGAGGTCCACAAGATCCTGCGCCATGCGGCGATAGGTGGTCCACTTGCCGCCGGCGATGGTCAACAAGCCTGACGAGGAACGTTCGATATGGTGCTCGCGTGAGAGCTTTGCGGTCGATGCTCCGGGTCCGGTAATCAGCGGACGCAGGCCGGAGAAGACCGAGAGGATGTCGGCACGCGTGATGGTGTGCTGCAGGTAAGGATTGATGTGGTGCAGGATGTAGTCGATCTCATCATCCTGATGGCCGGGTTCGACCTCGGGCTTCGGAGCAGCGAGATCCGTGGTTCCGATCACGACCTTGCCCAGCCACGGAATGGCGAAGATGACACGGCCATCCTCCGTCTTGGGGACCATGATGGCATACTCGCGTCCAAGTACTGTCGGAGGCACGACGATATGTGTGCCACGCGAGACGTTCAGCAGCGAAGCCTCAGAGGGGTTGTCGAGATGACGCACTTCATCGGTGAAGATGCCGGTCGCGTTGACGACAACCCTGGCATTTACCCGGAAGGAGTTACCGGTCTCCTCATCTCTCAGCACTGCTCCGGTGATCTTGCCGGAGGCCTTTTCGAAGGAGACGCAGCGGACATAATTCAGTACTGTTGCGCCATGGTCGACAGCCGTGCGGGCCAGGGCCAGGGAGAAGCGCGCGTCATCGAACTGGCCGTCGTAGTAGACGATGGAACCTTTCAGGTTCTTCCGTGCAATGTTGGGAAGCAACTCCAGGGTTTTGTCATGACCGAAGATGGAGGTAGGCCCCATGGTCGCTTTGCCGCTGAGGATGTCGTAGAGTTTCAGACCAGCGCCGTAATATGGCAGATCGAACCACCGATATGCCGGTGTGACGAAGGGAAGAGGTTGCACCAGGTGCGGGGCATTGCGCAACATGGCTGCCCGCTCGTGCAGGGCTTCATAGACCAGAGAGATCTGGCCTGAGGCAAGATAGCGAACGCCGCCGTGGACGAGCTTCGTCGCCCGTGAGCTGGTTGCCTGCGCAAAGTCGCCGGCATCGACAAGAGCAGTGCGATAACCACGGGTAACCGCATCGACGGCGATACCGAGGCCGGTTGCTCCGCCTCCAAGGATGAGTACATCAAATGTGTCGGACCGGAGTTGTTGCAGAGCCTGTGCGCGTTGGTTCATGCCGGTAAAGCATTTCTCCTGTAGGTGTAGTGCGGGGCTTGTGCATCTATGGGCGTTTTCCGCAATGAAAACACCGCTGCACTCTTCTCCCGGATACCCAGCAACAGGAGAAATGCTATAGAGGAAATGCTACGACATGGAAGTGAAACAGGAAACCCATGCCTTTCCTCCGGCGTGGGTTTTCTCGTTTCCTACTGAGCCGGCAAGCCCAAAGCGATCCAGTGTTTCAGGGCGTCCATCGACTGAGGACGTCCCAGGAAGTCTTTGATCAGATCGTTGGCCGATTTATTTCCGCCTGGCTCCAGGACGGTCTTACGGTACTTCATCGCCGCAGGGCCCCCCAGCAGGTTCTTAGGATCGAAGGCCGAGAAGAGATCGACAGCGATCACCTTATCGAGCACATAGGTGTAGTAGTTCGATGAGTAACCGGTCAGGTGAGTGAAGCTGGCATACATGTGGCTGTCATCAAGGAAGACATACGGCATGTGATCCACAAAGGTCTTCTTGTTGATGGCATCGAGATCGACCTGCTCCGGAGCACGGTCATGAACAGAGAGGGAGAGCTCCGAGTAGCGAAGCTGTCCCTGCACCCATGACCCGCGGGCAAAGCGTCCGGCGCGCACCATCTTATCGATGGTCGTCGAGGGAAGTACCTCGCCGGTCTTGTAGTGCTTTGCGAAGGACTGCAGAATCCCGGTGTCCTCGAAGAACTCTTCCAGCATTTGCGAGGGCGCTTCGACAAAGTCACGTTCGGTGCTGACTCCAGCTGTGCCGGCCCACTGACCGTGGCCGCCAAGCACCTCGTGCATCATATGCCCAAACTCGTGGAAGAAGGTCACCACATCGGAATACTGCAGCAGGCCGGGATCGCCATTCTCTGGTCCCGGGAAGTTGCACAGCAGGGCTGCTTCAGGAATCTGCGAACCGGAGCCCGGAATTACGCCGGACTCTGAAAACCACTTATCCTTGCCTTCACGCGGATGCATGTCCAGGTAGATACGGCCTGCCAGCTTGCCCTGATCGTAGATGTCATATGCGGTGACAGTCGGGTTCCAGATAGGAGCTTTGCTGGGGCGGAACTCGATGTGGAAGAGCTTGCCTGCGGTTGCGAGCACGCCTTTCTCCACCTCCGGGTAAGGGAAGTAGGGACGTACTGACTGCGAGTCGAAGTCGTACTTCGCACGGCGGTACTGTTCGCTCCAGTAGCTGGAGTCGCTGGCCGTGAGCGGCAGGGCGGAGGGATCCTTTTCTTTAACGAAAGCCTCCAGCAGGGCGAACTCCTTGGCTGCCGCGGGGCGGGAGGCCTCGTCGACTTCCTTAAGGAAAGAACGCAGCTTATCGGCTGAGCCGATCATCATGTCGGCGGTGGCGAGATCGGCCCAGGTCTTATAGCCGAGCGTGGTCGCCATCTCCTGCCGGGTCTTCAGCAGATCGAGCAGGACGGCCTTGTTCCCCGGGAAAGCGCGGTTATTGTAGGCAAGGTACATATCGCGCCGCAGGCGCGGGCTCTTCGCATAGGTGACGACCGGCAGCATGTCGGGCTGGTCGGTGGTGAGCGTGATGGTCCCGTCAGCAGCGGGCTTGTGCTTTTCGATGTAATCCGAGGGGAGTCCATCGAGATCGGCGGGATCCTTGACGACGACCTTGCGGACATCGTCCTGCACCGTGCGAGAGAAATGGAGCGACTGCTCGGTGATCTGGTCTGAGAGTTTGCGGACCTTCTCGCGGGTGTCGGCGTCCTTGTCCACACCGGCCAGGCGGTATTCCAGCAGCGTGCGATCCAGGTAGTATCTGGTCGCTGCATCAGCCTTTGTCTTATCGACGGCCACCAGCGCGTGGTAGACATCCTGGTTGAGCTGCAGGGCGGTGCCCTCGGCGGAGATGTTCTGCAGCAGCGCTTGCGCCTTGTCGCGCACGTCCTTGTTGTCGTGCAGACCGAACATCAGGTAGTCCTGGTTGCCGGCGATGTTCAGGTGAAACTGGGCGCGTTCGAAGGGCTACAGCGTGTTCTCGAGCGTACGGGTTCCATTGACGGCGAGGATCTCCGCGACGGCCTTCTTCTCTTCAGCGATGTGATAGTTTACCCAGTTCTCGAGATCGGCAGGCGAGGTCATGCCGACCCAGGCGTGAAGGGGATCGACGGGCGGCTTCGGTGCGGCTGTTTGGGCAATGGCGGGGACAGCAAGACTCATAAGCAGGGCAGTGCTCCGTATCAGGTTCACAAGGGATGTCCTCGTTCTTTCAGGGTGCCTATTCTCTCACGTACGCAGAGACAGAGGATGGAGTTCCAGGACACGTGAAATTTTGTACCGTGGTACATTTGTACCATGAATGATGGAGCCCAGCCGATCGAAGTTGAACGCGTACAGACCGGAGTCAGGATCGAAAAGAGACTGCTCAAAGTTCTTAAGGGACTGGCAGAACTCAAGGACATGAGTCTTGGCGATCTTCTTGAGGGAATCGTCCTGCATTCCTTCGAGGGCAAAGCGCCGTTCTCTCAGGCAACGCTTGGCCAGATCGATCAGCTTCGTGAGTTGTACGGTCTAACGCTGCGGGCTAAGGACAGTCATCAGCTCAAGGAGCGGCGATGATTTTAAGAAAT
>JABFXN010000368.1 GCA_013361705.1 Acidobacteriaceae bacterium | reverse complement strand
CAGCGAAGCGCCGTTGTAGAGACTCAGCGGTGTTTGACCCACTGCAGAACCCGCCGTGCTCAAACCAAGTAGACCAACTGCCAGCAACGTCACGATCTTCACTGCGATACCTCCTCGGGCTGCTCTGATTGCGCAGCCTCGAGACTTTCTTCGTTTTGCATATCCGGATGCTCAACCGAGAAGAGAAGTTCGGTCTTCTGGTCCGCATCGACGGAGAGATCCAGCTGAATCCGCGAACCTGGACTCACATCTTCCGTAAGCAGGATCCCCGCCAGCGGCGACAACACTTCACGTTGCATCACACGGCCCGCTGGACGAGCCCCGTACTCTGGGTCATAGGAGAGACCTGCAAGAAATTCGATGGCGCCATCCGTCGCTTCCAGATGCAGTTCTCGGTCATCCTGCAGCTTCTTATCCAGCTTGCGAAGGTGTGTTTCGACAATGCGTCGCAGTTCCTCCATGCCCAGTGGGTGGAAGGGGATGACCTGCCCAATCCGGTTATAGAGCTCGGGACGCAGGTTCGCTTTGACCGTCTCGAGGATGATCTTCTCGCGCAGTTGATTGTCCTCGCCGGCGACCATGGACTCTCGCACTCCCAGGTTCGAGGTAAAGAGCACAACCGTATTGGTAAAGTCGCAGAAGCGTCCCTTGGCATCGGTCAATCTGCCTTCATCAAGCACGCCAAGCAACAGATCGAGAATCGCGGGATGTCCTTTCTCCACCTCGTCGAAGAGGACGATGGAATAAGGAGCGCGGCGTACCTGCTCCGTCAGGAAGCCACCTTCATCGGAGCCGACGAGGCCAGGCCGTGACCCGATCAGCCCCGCGGCCGATGAGGCGTCCTTATACTCGCCCATATCGATGCGGATCAACGCGCTCTCATCGTCGAAGAGCGACTCCGCCAGTGCCTTGGCCAGTTCTGTCTTGCCGACACCTGTCGGGCCCACAAAGAGGAAAGATGCAGGCGAGCGCTTGAGCTGCAGGTCGGTACGCATACGCCGTGCCGCTTCAGAAACAGCATGAATCGCTTCCGGTTGACCATAAACTCGCTCTGCCAAGCGAGCTTCCAGATGTACAAGCCGTTCCCGTTCGCTCTCCAGCATGCGGGAGGCCGGTACTCCTGAACGCTCAGCAACAACTTCAGCGATATGTTCCGGAAGAACCTTATCTGCAATCAATGTATTTTCGTTGGCGCTTTCACGTGAGAGACGCAGCTTCTGCTCCAGATCGTCACGCTGCTCTTCCAGGTGTTTGAGTGTCCCATAACGAATCTCAGCGGCCCTGGTGACATCGCCTGCTCCTTCAGCGGAGGCAAGCAGGCGGCGCTGTTCCTCGATTGCCTGTGCCGTCCGCCCCAGTTCGATGCGCGCTGAGCGCTGCTTCTCCCATGCATCGGCATCGGCAGCGATCTTCGGTTCCAGCGCCGCGATCTCGGATTCGAGCTCTGTTATCTGCCGGCTTTGCGCGGCCGAAGGGCGGGGAAGCGACCGCAGGGTCTCCAGTTCGGCCCGTTTGCGGGTCAGCAGGCGCTCCTGTTGATCGAGCGCTGTAGGCCGCGATTCCAACTGCATCCGCAACCGCGCAGTGGCTGCATCGATCACGTCGATCGCCTTATCCGGTAGGAAGCGGTCACGCATATAGCGGCGTGAAAGTTTGATGGCGGCATGAAGCGCCTCGTCGGTCAGGTCAACGCCATGGAAGATGGCATAGCGCTCGCGAATACCGCGAAGTATATAGACCATGGACTCATCGCTCGGCTCACCGACCTGCACCCGCTCAAAACGGCGGGCCAACGCGCCGTCCTTTTCAATCCGTTCTCTGTACTCGTCGAAGGTCGTGGCTCCCACACACCGCAGCTCTCCGCGGGCTAGCGCGGGCTTCAGGATGTTGGCTGCGTCCATACCTCCCTCGCTTCCACCGGCTCCAACAAGCTGATGGATTTCATCGAGAAAAAGGATGATCTCGCCTTTGCGCAGGCGAACCTCATCGACGACGGCCTTAATACGCTCCTCAAATTCGCCACGGTACTTCGCGCCTGCGACAAGTCCCATCAGGTCGAGAGCAACGACCCGGCAGCGCTTCATGCTTTCGGGCACATCCTGCGAGGCAATGCGGATAGCGAGAGCTTCGACGATAGCGGTCTTGCCCGTTCCAGGATCTCCAACCAGAACCGGATTCGACTTGGTCTTTCTAAGCAGTGTCTGGATCAGTTGCCGCACCTCTTCGTCACGGCCGAAGACGGGCATCAGTTCGCCTGCCGCCGCAGCGGCTGTGAGGTCGCGCCCAAACCGGTCAAGCATCTTCGTGCCGCTCTCAAGATCACTACGGGAGGGCTGTTGGTTCACCACCTCCTGAGCCGATGGAGATGTCGAAGCGGGAGGCGCGGTTCCGCGAATGTCCTCGAGCGTAATGCCAGCCTTGCGGAAGTCGCTCCGCAGGTCGTTGTGTCCTGTTGCGAGGACCGCCTCGAGCACATCGATTGGCTCTGCCGAAGGGCGTCGATGACTATCGGCGATCTTGAATGACTCCGCCAGCAGCGTACGCAATGCCTGCGAGGCAAGCGGCCTGCGGCCGTACTCTAACGTCTGCTGCGAGAGCTGGTCGGCGCGGCGCGACAGGGCATCGAGCAGAGGAGTGAGATTGATGTGCTTCTGCAGCAGAACCTGCTTCAGGCTGCCATCGTCCGTGTCGATCAGGCGAAGCAGCAGGTGCTCCGGCTGAATCAGGGCTTGCCGTCTCTCCTCGGCCAATAGCCGGGCGCCGGCGAGACCGGACTCCATCTCATCGGACAGTTTGCTTAGATCGAGTGCCATCTTCCCTCCGTTTCCCGTTTATTCCAAACGCCGGCGGCGTGGACGTTCATTCACTTCCGACGAGTTGGGCATGCTGTCTCGTGGCATCCATGGCGGCTGGACATCGATCGCGTCATCGGCGAGCGGCTGGATGGGAATTATCGGTTTGCGATTCACCTGAATCGGCTCCGCACGCCGGTAGCTCTCTATCGGCGCTGCAGTGGCTGCCATTGTTGCAGGTTCTCTGGGAAGATCCGTACGGTCGATACCACGAGCTTCCGGTGATTCGCGATTGCCGGCGTAGAAGCGATGACGTGTGAACAGCAGCGCCGTATGCACGGTGTGATACGAGGGGACCGTCACACGCAGGTCGGTGATGGTGGGTACATCCGGCGCTTCGAAATCGATCTCAATATTGAACTGTTCATCCAGCTTGGCTTCGCCGGAGAGGATCAGGCTTTCACGGCGGAAGCCGGAGCCTTCGTTGATGCGAATCTCGGCTCCGATCGTAATTCCTCGCAGCCACGGCTTATTGCGATCACCGACCAGGATCAGGCGATAACGGTCCCGGCCCTCGAGCCGCAGGTTCGAGAAGAAGATCGTCATTTCGTCCGCGATGCCCTGAACACGCGCCGGCCGAGCTGCAAGACGATAGAGAACCTTTCCGCCGCGATCGAAGATGAAGTTCGCACTCTCGATCGCCGTGCTCTTCCTGAAGTCGATGTACTTGCCTTCGAGCGCGAGCTCCAGCTTTTCAAGGTTAAGCAGCGATTGCAGCGATTTCTTGATCTCGATAGCGAGATTCGTATCGAGCTTGATGGTGCGGCCCTGCTGCAGCATGTGTTTCTGTAGTTCGAGCAGGCCAAGGAACTCGCTCTCTCCTGTCTCGCGCAGCGTGTCATAGTACTGCTGCATGCCGGTGGCGATGTCGAAGAAGATCGCGGCCGAGTGCAGCATGCGGCGAACGCGGCTGAAGAAACGGTCCGGCGGCTGGGTACGGTCCAGAAGGTCATAGGCCGTATTCTGCAGCTCAAGCACCATGCGTTCCGCAAACTGGATGGAGTCGCGGTCTACCTCTGTCTCAAGTCCGCGTTCGGTGAAGATCACCATGAATTCGCGCATAGCACGATGCAGTTCCGCATACGCAGAGGCGAGACGGTTGATGCTTTCAACGATGCGGCGCGCTCCACTCATCAATTCGGAGTGGGCGGCGAGAGTGATACAGGAAGGGATGAACTGCGGGTCGGCCTCAAACATCATGCCCGTAGCAGGCCGGCGGATGCGGGCGACCGCGACACTTTGCTGTAGCTCTGCTGCGGTGACATCGAGTGCTATACGGAAGCTCGGCGCGCGCTCCGTCCTCATCTGGGGATTGAATGAGTCCGCCACGCCATCTGTTTTGAGACGTTCCGAGGGGTTGCTGACCACGTATACCACCGCCTCAGCAACACCAGCGAGCTCTTCTTTATTGAAGCGGGTGCTGATGCTGCCGACCGCATCCAGGTCGATCACAATGCCTGAAGGGCTGATGCCGCGAACACGAGAGACGGAGATATCCAGAGACTCGGCGGTCTCGTGCAGCGTGACTTCAGGATCGAAACGTGAGGTTCCGAGGTCGGTCTCAGGCAGACGAATGCCGCCGCCGATCAGTCCGTAACCCGGAGTCAGGTAGCGAACGCCCCAGGAGACAAGGGATTCGAGATAGCGCTCCTGGCGGAGAAAGTGCTCGGGCGTGAGCAGCATCCCGTGTTCCCAGTTAACAGAGCGAAGGGTGAGCGTGTTATCGGTCTCGGGGCGAATGTCATGCATAGCTAGCTCCAGGCCATGTTTCTTGCGCGACGGACGCATCTTCCGCGCGGACATGTGTTGGTAGAAATGCCATACCCATGTGGGTGTTGATACCAAGGCGGGCATTGTGTTGGGCGAAGCCCAGGCGAGGCGCTTGCCGAAGATCCTCAACTAGCCAGCGAACCTCAAAGATCGTTGAAACGGGAAGAATCAGATCAAGGACGCGCCGTAGAAGGGTGCGTCCTTCCGCGGTCTCCTCAAACCGTTCGTAATCCACCAGGGTGGCCGGGCCGACTTCAACGTGCAGCACCGCCAGGTCCTCAGTTCCATCGCCAAGAAGCAGATCCATACCGAGCCGCGAGGCGCGATGACCCAGTCGAGAAAGCGATTCTTTCGGAAGAATGCTCTGCGATGGACGATAAGAGAGGGAATTGACTCTCAGGCCAAGCAATACCTCAAGCAGAAAACAGCATCCGTTCTCGGAGCACGAAAGCTGCGGAATCTGCGCGACAACCGATGCAAGTGGATACCATGCCGAGCGCGGCCAGAGCTCGGCATCGATACCGAACAGCGATAGCCAGCGAGCACACGCATCCGGAGCATCCGGTCCAATCCGGAATAGCGGTGCGCCTTCATAGAACCAGTGCCGTAGTTTTTCGAGCGGATCGTCAACAACCTGCAATATCTCCCGCGTGCCGGCTTCACGTTCTCCGCCGGAGTCCCACATGCCTGTCGGCAAAGCATGAACAAAGCCCGTGCCGGAGATATCCAGCTCGACCGGTGTGCCCAGCGTCAGTGGCGTACCCGCTGCGGGGCTTTGCCGCACAATGGTCCCAGCGGGAGTTGCCTGCAGGCCGACACGGCGTAAGGTAATCCGCTGCGGACTTACTCCCCGCGCCTGCAAGGAGAGCAGCGCAGAGTCCAGGGAGTGTCGGTGAGCATGATTGCCGGTAACAAAGTTTGGCATCAACCGGGCTGGTGGCGTGTGTGTTAGTTCTTCCATACGAACTGCACCTCCAGTTCCAGCCCTTGTACAAGCCGTGATCGAAGCGATGTCTCTACCTGTGACCGCAGCATCGGTAACTCGATTTCCGGCTTATCAAATGCCTGAGTGTCTAGTGTGAGCAGCAGGCGCTCCACTCTGCGCAACCCGCCTTCACGGCGCTCCAGACCGGAGCTGATGGAAGCAGCCACGATTCTGCGGTCGAGCGCCAGGGCAGAGGTTTCAAGATCGGTGCGTGTCACGATGCGGCCGCGAGTCAGAAGAGCATCAGCGAATCGGCGCTCTGCGCTGGCAAGACTCTCTACGTTGGCTCCTCCGGCTGCGGCAGTGAACGGAGCAAGCCGAATGCCGGTCATGGCTGCGGCATGTGCGAACCCGGTGATGTCTCCTGGGCCAACCTGGTTTCCGAGTTCGCCATTGGTGAGCCACAGACGAACGTTCGCACGATCGTGGGATGATCCATCAGGATTGGTGCCCGGATATAGGGTCAGCTTGCCGTTATGCAGGGCAAAGCGTCCGGCATGCGACTTCGTGCGCGGGTATAGCACCGATTCATACGGCTCGTTCTCCACGCTCATGATGGAGAGCGGCGCAACCAGATACTCCGGTGTGTCGCCCTGGCGTGTGACCGGAATAGATGTGCCATCCCGGTCAAAGTCCACCGTCTGGTTGCGCGCATAGACGTTGGATGCTGTCATGCTGTGCAGCAGAATGCCGTTGACCGCATGATGCAACGTCGGTGTTCCTTTGGGCATGGAGATCTTGATCCAGAGCCTGGGCTCTTCAAGTAGCCGCGAAGCGTCGCGATTCAACAATCGCGAGAGCGCCGGCTCCAGTAATCGCGGGCAGCGGCACAGGAATCGATCACCGGCATACATCGGAGGGAAGACAAACTGGCGTCCGCTATAAAAGCCATCCGGAATGCTTGGAAGCGCGGCGTCAAGATGCGGAGCCTCCTCGCCTTGGTGAAGCTGGAATGCGAGTTGATAGACTCCTCCATTCGTACGCTTCGGACGCAGTAGGCCCTCGCTTGAGAGATCGCCGTTCTCATCGAAGATCCACCATGACTCATTGCAGAGAGCATGTTGCACCGGATAGCTACCTGGACCGAGATCGAAAAAGATGCCGTGCCGGTTGAGCAGGGATGGCGAAAGATTTTCTATGGCAAGGAAGAGTGCTGGATGTGGCCCAAGGCCGATGGGTGTGGGCTCCATGGAAGGCCGCATCGCCTGAACGGCTTCGCTCATCTCAACGCCTGTCAACAGGCGGAGGCTCTGGTCCTGATAACTCAGAGCGAAGGCAATACGCGCTTGCGATATCTCGACCGTTGCATCCAAACCGAAGGTAAGTCGCTCGCCGGAAGCAGCCACGGCATTTAGCTCTGTCCCGTTACGAAGAATACGTGGCTCGGGCTGATGGCTGACAAACCGGACAGCGGCCTGCGCAGGCCGGGCGAGATACTGCTGAACATTGAGCCCGTCCATCAGCTCGTGAAGCAGTGCACCACGCAGTTGATCGGTATCGCCGTAAATCTGATCGACCTGCTGCGCAACGGTACGGAACAGGACAGCCAGCAGCGGATCGATCGTATCCGTGCTGACGCCGAAGTCCTTAACGCGGCGCCGGAAGTCATCGCGAAGTTTACGGTCAATCTCGAGAACGCTTGGTGTCTGTGGGCTCACAGCTGTTACCTCTTCTAGACGCAGATGTCTTCTATCGCTCGGGGACTACGCTGGTAGTAATGCGTTCCTGCGAGGAAATGTCTTCCAACGTAATCGCATAGGTGTCGACATCCCGTCCGGCACTCAGCTCGCGAACGACTTCGGTCACGGCATAACCCGTGATCTGAAGTTCGGTGAGCGACTGATTAATGCGTTCCATGGCAAGCTGTGCCGCGTCTGCGCGTAGCCGCGCATCTTCGAAGAGATCGCGGAGGCCGAAGGTGGGACATGCCTTCCAGGAGCCTTGCGGTGTTCTCGCCATCATCTGGAGCAACGAGATCAATGCGGCGGAGCGTTCACTCCGTCTTAATAGGCCGTTCTCCTGCAGACGCATGGGGAATGAAAGGGACGACATAACGATC
>JABFXN010000044.1 GCA_013361705.1 Acidobacteriaceae bacterium | reverse complement strand
ACCAGTCCGGACGACATCCTTGGCCATGCGCGAATCCGCAGAGAGTGCAAACCGACACGCATTGCCACCGGAGAGCACTGCCATAACCGCGTGATGTTCAAGCAGCTTATGCAAGCCGAAGCCATTGACGTCTGCCAGATCGATAGCTGCCGCGTCGCCGGAGTCAATGAGAACATCGCCATCCTGCTGATGGCGGCGAAGTTCGGCATCCCCGTGTGCCCGCACGCGGGCGGTGTAGGACTTTGCGAGTATGTCCAGCACCTCTCGTTCTTTGACTATCTGCGTGTTTCCCGGAGCCGCGAAAATCGCGTGATCGAGTACGTCGACCACCTCCACGAACACTTCCTGCACCCGGTCCGCATCCGCAAGGGCAGATACCTTCTGCCGGAAGCACCCGGCTATAGCATTCAGATCTATCCGGAATCGCTGGAGACCTATCAGTATCCCGGCGGCGCTGCGTGGGCCGAGCCGTCCTATCAGGAGCAGCACGTCCGCTGAGCAACACCCCTTACCTGGCAACTGCCGCCTTTCCAGGCGGCAGTTTTGCTTTAAATAAACGAAATATTCGGCATTTCACCTATGAAGAATTCTTTTTCCTCAGCGGCAGCAGAAATTGAAAGAAACCACGCCTTTCACCCGTTCGTTTTCTCATCGCAATACGTTCCTGCCGCACGTCGAATCTCTACAAATAACGGGACATTTCTCCATCTTTTGGAATATCTGCGCGCGCACTGGCGCCATTTTGATTCCATTGCAATTCTTGTCTTTATTCCATATACGAGAATTAATTTTTACCCTTGACAATCGAAAATCCTGGCGAGCAGACTGGCCAACATCCCTCGGGGGTACAAAAACAATGATCCGAACTGCAGTACGCATCCTTTGTGTGGCCACGTGTTTCGTTTTCTTCTCGTCTATGGCCGTTGGACAGCTCACCACGGCGACCCTCTCCGGAGAGGTCCAGGACAATACCGGCGCGCTCATTCCGAAGGCTCACATCACCGCCGTCAATACAGACACCGGTTTTACCCAGAGCACAGACAGCAATGATCAGGGCGCCTGGCGCATCGATCTGCTTCCAGTCGGCGGATATCGCCTGACCATCAAGGCTGAGGGATTCAAGACCTTTGCACAGTCAGGCATCGTCCTGAGCCTGGGGCAGTTTGCCACGGTAAACGCGGCACTCCAGATTGGCGATGCTTCTGAAACCATCAGCATCAACTCCGACGTACCGCTGGTGAATGTCACGAATTCTGTAGTCGGCGCCACGGTGCAGAACAGCGAGATCGTCAATCTACCCATCGTGAACCGTAACGTCTATGACCTGTTGACACTGGTTCCCGGCGTACAGACGAATACCACCTCCTACACTCTTGGTTTTCCGCAGCAGACTGTTCAGATCAATGGTGGTGTCATGCTTGGCAATGCCGGTTCCACCAGCTATTACATGGACGGCGGCACGAACATGACGGGCCTGCGCAATACGGGGAATACGCAGCCTAATCCCGACGCGGTCAATGAGTTCCGTGTAGAGACCAATAACTACAGCGCAGAGTATGGCCGCTTCCCGAACGGCGTCATCAACGTCATCACCAAGTCGGGCACGAACGCGTTTCACGGCTCACTCTTCGAGTTCTGGCGGGAGAATGCCCTCAACGCTCTTGACCGCAGCTTTGTAGCGTCCGCTCCTGCGGCGCAGCCGTTGCACCGTCATCAGTTCGGCGGCACCGTCGGCGGCCCGATCAAGCGCGACAAGACCTTCTTTTTCTTCAGCTATGGTGGCCTGCGCCAGATTACGACAACGCCGATCAGCAGCGGCGCCGCCGTGGTTCCTACAGCAGCACAGCGGTCGGGTAACTTCAGCGAGAATCTTCCTTCGGGACCGGCAGCATCTTCCTGTCAAAGCGGCACATCGACCAGTTTCTACGTCTGCAACCCAAAGACCAACAAACCGTACGCCGGCAACATCATTCCGGCTTCTGACCTCGACGCGACAGTACAGAACATTCTCAAGGGCACCAGTGGTCTGCCATCGATTCCCTTGCCGAACGGCGCCGGCAACACGTACGCCGGCTATATCCGCAACCAGAACAACACCAACGAATTCCTGATGAAGGTCGACCACCAGCTGACTGCGAATCAAAGGCTCACCGGCGAAGTCTTTGAGACAGCCGGCATCAACTCGCAGAACGCCGGCGGAAACCTGCCGTGGTCACAGCAGAATTACGTTTGGCGCCAGTGGAATGCCAATATCAGCCACGTCTATACGATCAGCCCCACGCTGATCAACCAGGCTTGGATCTCATTTGCGCGCAACCTGGGCGGCCGCGTGAACACTCCGGCACACCAGATCAGCGAGTATGGTTCGAAGTTCCAGGTTCAGGGAACGCCATCGCTTCCGCAGATCGCCGTCAGTGGCTATTTCACCGCCGGGAATGCCATCGCCGGCCCGCGAGCTGGTTCCAACTACTACGAGGTTCGCGACACCATCATCTGGACCAAAGGCAAACACTCCCTGCGTTTCGGCGGCAATGCGGCTCTCGACAAAGATATCCAGGAGTCGCTGCTGAACAACTACGGCATCTTCAACTTCACTTCGGCGAAGTCGCGTAGCTACAACGCTCTCTCGGACTTCCTCCTGGGACTTCCCAATTCCATGAACCAGGACGCACCTAGCATTCAGCGGATGAATAGCTGGTATGCCGGTCTGTTCCTGATGGACGACTATCGCATAACCTCCAACCTGACCTTCAATCTCGGCCTGCGCTGGGACGTACAGACACCTCCGGTCGACACCGACGACAAGGTGGAGAACTTCAAGTTCGGTCAACAATCAACCACCATCTCCAGCGCTCCGGTCGGGTTGCTCGTGCCTGGCGATAAGGGGGTCTCACGCGGCATTGTTCCGCTCCGCTGGAATCACTTCTCTCCGCGTGTCGGCTTTGCATGGGATGTCTTTGGCAACTCGAAGATCGCGGTTCGCGGTGGCGCCGGTATCTTCTGGGGCAGTATCTCCGGCAACGAATGGGGAGCGGCCGGTCAGCCCTTCTCCTTCCGGGCATCCTTCTCAAACGTGAAGTCGATCACCGATCCCTACGCCAATGTTGCGGGAGGCTCGCCTTTCCCCTACAACTACACACCGTCCGCTCCCCGCTTCACCGCTCCGTTCTCGGCTCCTGGAACGGATCCGAACTTCGATTGGACCTCGACCTATCAGGCGAACCTTACCGTCGAGCAACAGTGGACCTCCACCTTTGCAACCTCCGTGGGCTACGTTGGGGCCATGGGACGGCACCTTCCGTACACGACGGACGTCAACTATCCCATGCTGGTGAACGTCGGCGCCGCAGCGCCTTCCACCAGCAACGTCGATCAACGCCGGCCGTACCAGCCGAACCCTCCGCTCTCGACCGGCACAGCCGCCAACTACCAGGGCATTCCCATTACCTACCAGGGAATCAATATCTTCGGCTCCAACCAGACCAGTGCCTATCACGCAATGCAGGTTACGGCGAACAAACGCATGAGCCAGCACTTCACGGTGCGTAGCTTCTACGTATGGGCGAAGAACTGGGCCAGCCTCGGTATGCAGAACAGCACTGCCTCCGTGGTCAACCAGACGAAGCTGTGGCTGGAACGTGGCCGCTCTGACAATGACTACCGCCACATGTTCACCACTTCGGTCGTGTGGATGCTGGACTACTACAACGGCAACAACCGCTACATCAAAACCGCGGCCAATGGCTGGCAGGTTTCTCCGATCGTCCGCTTCCGCAGTGGAGCTCCATTCACTGTCACCAACGGTACCGACACCAACCTGGATGGTTCGAACAACGATCGTCCTAATATCGTCGGCAACCCATACCTCGATGCTCATCGTTCGCGGAACGACGTCATCAACGGCTGGTTCAACACGGCAGCATTCGTTGCTCCAACCACCGCTACCGAAGGCACGACTGGAAGGAATACTCTGGACGGCCCGGGATCGAAGTCCGTGGACGTTGCCTTCTTCCGGAACTTTGCGCTCTGGGAGAAGACGACGCTCCAGTTCCGTGGCGAATTCACCAACGTCCTGAACAATGTGAATCTCAGCAATCCGAATGCGACTTTGAACTCGCCCAACTACGGCAAGATCACAGGCGCAAATTCTATGCGGCAGACGCAGCTCGGTCTTCGTCTTACCTTCTAGGCTAACCGCCACACTCCAGCGGAAAGAGGCCAGCTCAAAGCTGGCCTCTTTCTTTTGTCTCGCAAGCGGAACAACATTTTACTGCGGCGGAAGCCCGCCCAGGTACATGTAGCTGTGGCTCGGAGCTGCCGCGAGAAGCTTTGTCGTGACAGGATCGGGAAAACGGCGATTGTAGGGTTCGGCCCAGCCGATCGCCTCGGCTGTTGGAGGATCAGGACGCTCTTGAGGAATCCCTGTCTGCTTATCGAAGAACGAGGAATCGACCAGGCCTGCCGTCGAGATCGTGATCAGCTTCTTCAGAGCGCCGGCGCGTTCCGTATAAAGATCGACTCCGTTCGGCAATCCGAGCTCTGCCAGCATGACAAGTGGTGATGCAGCGTACAGGTGATAGTGCAGGGCACGTTTGCCACGGCGCATCTCTTCCGCAAGTGTGCCGTCGGGCCGAATCGCCGCGATACCGGCTTTCGCCTGCTGCATCGCCCAATCAAAGTCGCTGGGGTTATTCGTCGCGATCCCAATGGCTGCCAGTTCCACTGCCGCCCAGTAGAAGTGGTTCTGGGCTCTGTTGCCGCCGCTCTCGTTAGCGCGATCATCATAAAACTTCACTGTCTGCGCGCCCACCTTCTCCAGCCATGGCAGAATCAGTGCGCGCTGTGTCGCTGTCGTCTTTGCCGGCCCTCCGACCTTCAGATACGCAATGGCTTCCGCACCCACAACCCATCCCTGGACAAAGTAGGCCTGCGAAGACGACATCTTTCCGGTCAGCGCACCTTCTTTTGCCTGCACTTCCAGGTGCTGCAGGACGCACTTGGCAGCCTGTGCAGATCCAGTCTTTCGAAACTCGTCGGCCGCGGCGACCATCAGATCGCCTTCGCGCTTCACCGGACCGGACGACTCCGCATACGCCTTCTGCTTCACCGGATCAATGATGGAGTGCGTCGGATCGTTGTCTGCGTAAAAGCCATCCGTGACAAAATCAACGGGGAGATGTGCCGGCTCGGGGCAGCTATAGGCAGCGCTGGTCTCTTTTACGGGATGTGCATCCCAGGGCGAGCGATACGCCGGGGCGGCAAGCGCCACGCTTTTGATCGAAGTTGCAACAAATAGGGCAAACGCATACCGGTACATCGTCATTGGAAGGTAACTCCGGGCTGAATCGTGAGGCTTCTTCGGTAGCTCGAACGAACGTTCAGAGCGCGTGAACACCGCTCCTCAAAAGCATGCCGAATCATAGCACCGGTCCTAATAAAACGTATCGTTCAAAGAGCATTGGTATGCCATCAAAGACGGGTCTAGGACGTGTCTGCCGTGAAGCGGTAAGATTGTTTCGATTCGTTGCGGGCATCTGAGATGCCGAGTTCTCGATCGGCTGTCGCCCAGGTTTCTATGTCATGTGCGGTGCTGCGTGTTCTCTTTCTTGACGATCGCGAGACGGATATCCGACCGATCCGGCACGTGCTCGAGTCAGCGGGACTGCCGCACATCTATCGCGTCGTAGCTACTGGAACACAACTCAGAAGGGCGCTCGCCTCTTCCGACTGGGATATCGTCATCTGCGGAGATTCCGTTCAAGAGCTTCCTGCTCTGGTTTCGCTTCAGATCGTCCGTGAGCTTGCCCCAGCAATCCCCTTTCTCCTGATCTGCGAAAAGATGTGCGATGAACACGCAGACACCCTGGTGAAAGCAGGCGCGCAGGACTACCTGCAGAAAGACGATCTCACGCGCCTGCCCTTCGTTGTGCTGCGCGAGTTACGAACAGCAACGGAACGGCGAACGAGGATGCAGACCGAGTTTGCTTTACGCCGAAGTGAGGAACGTATCCGCCTTGCCGCCGGAGCTGCGAGTCTCGGCATCTGGTCCTATAACATCGCCGCCAATGTCATTGATTGGGATGCGCAGTGTTATGCCGTAGCCGGTATCCCTTCGGGAACCATCATCACGCCGGAACTTTTTGAATCACTGATCCATCCGGATGATCGCGTTCGGCGGCGTGAGGCTCTGACGGAGGCAATTCGGCAGGGCTCTGAGGCCAGGATGGAGTATCGCCTTGTGCGTCCCGACGGCGGCGTGCGTTGGATCCTGAGCCACGGCCGTGTTTATCTTCACGAAGATGGAACCGTCAAGGAGATCGTAGGCGTTGCTTCCGACATCACCGATCGCCAAGTTGCAGAGCAGGCGCTTCGCGCCAGCGAAGCCCGCTTCCGCAGCCTCAGTGCATCCAGCCCGGTAGGCATCTTCCAGGCCGACCTGCAGGCAAATGTCTCCTATACCAATCCTCGGCTCCAGGAGATTTGGCATATGAATGAACCGGAGATCCTTGGACGGGGCTGGACCGCCCGCATCCACCCAGACGACGTCTCCCGTCTGGTCGAAGGCTGGTCTGATGCAAGCAGCCGCGGATCCTCCTTTGAGATCGAATACAGATTGCTGCTGCCCGATGGGGAAACGCGATGGATCTTCGGACGATCCACCGTCTTCTTCAATGAAGCAGGTCTGCCGATGGGAACGATTGGAACGGTAGATGACATCACTGACAGGCGAAGAGCTGAAGAGAGCTTGCGGCGAAGCGAGAAGCTGGCGGCAGTGGGCAAATTGGCTTCGATGATCGCTCACGAGATCAACAACCCCCTTGAGGCCGTAACAAACTTCATCTATCTGGCCGAGACCTCCACCGAAGTCAATGAAGAGACGCAGTCATACCTCAGAGATGCCCAGCATGAACTTCAACGCGTCTCTCAGATTGCGACACAAACCCTTCAGTTCCATCGTCAGAGCAACCGTCAGACCCGCACCGCCCCATCACAACTGCTGGAGTCTGCGTTGGCTCTCTTCGCCCGCCGGCTCAACGAGCAGCAGATCACAGTAGAACGAGACTTTGCCGACGTGCCTGCAATTCTGATTCATGCCTCAGACATACGCCAGGTGCTGGTCAACCTGCTAAGTAACGCTCTTGATGCCATGGCCGGTACACCTGGGAAGTTACGGCTGCAGCTCCGCCGCGTCTCCACGTCCGCCGATGGCACAGACCGCGTGCGCATCACTGTAGCTGATACCGGCCCCGGAATGGAGTCGGCAGTCAAGGCACGTGTCTTCGACGCTTTCTTTACCACCAAAGGGGAAAAGGGTTCAGGTCTCGGGCTATGGGTAAGCGGAGAGATCATCGCCAGACATGGCGGCAGGATTCAAATCCGCAGCCGTAAAGCGGAGTCAGGCGGCGGTACTGTCATCTCGTTCACGCTTCCTGTGAACAGCTTCGAATAACCCCTTCTCATGACCGATCTCAGGCTCTCATAGAGCAAGAGCATTTTCCCTGCAGGTGTAATGCAGCTTCTGCATCCATGGGAGTTTCCCGCAACGAAACGACGCTGCACGTCCCCTTTCCGGGATACCCAGCAACCGGGAAATGCTCTAAGGCTCCGCAGGGAATTGCCGATAGAGGGATAAGAGGGCCCATTCATCGCGTGGTGAACAAAGACTGAAAATCCATTGTCTCAGTGAAGGCAAATACAT
>JABFXN010000268.1 GCA_013361705.1 Acidobacteriaceae bacterium | reverse complement strand
AAGGATGTCCTGATAACGATGTGTAAAGGATGTCCTGATAACGATGTGTAAAGGATGTCCTGATAACGATGTGTAAAGGATGTCCTGATAACGATGTGTAAAGGATGTCCTGGAACTTGACAGCGTTGCGAGAATGGGGCACTCGGCAGAAAAAGCAGTAGCGGAGAAGCAGATCCCTTCGGGATGACAACCAAAAAGACAGTCTGGTGGCTCGTTAGAGATGAAGCATCATCTCCGTTGTTCCGCTGAAGCCCATCTTTTCGTAGATCGGCTTTCCCATCCTTGAAGCATGGAGCGAGAGCAGGCGACAGCCACGGCTCCGGGCGGCTTCGATGGCGAGCTCGACCAGTTTCCGTGCCAGACCATGGCCGCGATGGGCCGGGTCAACGAAGACATTCAGCAGGTAAGGCCGCAGCGGCACGGGGTCCAGGAAGTGCGGCGGCCACTGCATCCACCAGATTCCCGCGCCGGCGACAGGACGGCCATCGAGCTCGACGATCCATCCGGTGTACTCGCCGGACTCGAGCCGCGGCCGAACCCAGGGCTCGAAGTTCGCACGCACGGTGGCACGGACCGCATCGTCTCCCTGGCCGGAGTCGGCGAACATGCGCTGGCGATGTTCGGCGATAAGTGCGGCGTCGGCTGGCGTGGCGGGACGGGTATGGAACATAAGGTATTGATAATGGAACGATGGCTGAAGGTGCACTGAATTTGAACGGCAGTCTTTTCCGGGTGGGCGACCGCGTCGCCGTCGGTGTCTCGGGCGGGGCAGACTCGGTGGCGCTGCTGCTTGCCCTGGCGGACCGGAGAGCGGATCTGGGCATCGGTCTCAGCGCAGTTCACGTGGAGCATGGGATTCGCGGAGCAGAGGGAGAGGCCGATGCCGTCTTTGTGCTGCAGCTCTGCGAGCGGCTCGAGATTCCGGTGACTGTGGAGCGGGTCGATGTGCCGGCGCGGGTGGAGCAGGAAAAGGAGTCCATCGAGGAGGCTGCCCGCACCCTGCGGTACCAGGTCTTCGCCCGGCTGGATGTCGATACTGTTGCTACTGCCCATACCCAGGACGATCAGGCGGAGACAGTACTGATGAAGCTGCTGCGCGGCGCCTGGACGGAGGGCTTGGGAGCCATTTCGCCGGTGGTCACCGGTAAGCCAAGGATTGTCCGTCCCATGCTGGGTGTCTCACGGGCGGAGGTGGAGGCGTTTTTGCAGGCCCGCAGACAGGAGTGGCGGGAGGATTCGACCAACGGGTCCCTTGATCTGACCCGTAACCGTGTTCGACACGACCTGATGCCGCTGCTACGGCAATTCAACCCGCAGATCACGCCAGCTTTGGCCCAGGTAGCGGAGCTGGCCCGTGGGGAGGAGGAGTTCTGGACCGGGGAGATGGTGAGGCTGCTGCCGGGACTGGTGCTGCCCGGGACGCCGGTCCGGGGTGGGGGCCGCAGTTCTGACACAGCCCCAGGAGCCGGTGCGGTCGCCATGGAAATTGAGCGGCTGCGGCCGCTTTCGCTCGCGGCGCGGCGTCGGGTGCTGCGGGGGGCAGCGGCAGGGTTGGGATGCCGGCTCAGCTTCGCGGAGACGGCAAAGTTGCTGGCGATGTGCGGTCTGGCGGGGGAGGGATGGGCACCGGATCCGACGGTCTCGGCGAAGCCGGGGGCGCAGCTTCACCTGCCGGGTGGTTTACGGGCTCGCAGAACCGCCCGGGAGCTGCAACTGTCCCGGATCTGAACATCGTTACCTCCGACCGAAGTTGCAGAAACTTCCCCTGAAAGGGGCGGCCGAATCGTTAATGCTGGGAGTAGAATCAAAAACACCAGCGCGAACGCTTTTTCCCGGGGCACCTTCCGCTCCTGGGTGGCGTCTAAACCATTGCAGGAACGTTTCTGCGAAACGTGTCCGGCTGGTTTAGCTTCCAGGCGAAGCAGCCGGAAAGAGGAACCGGATTTGAATTCAACTGTTAAAACCGTCCTGATCTGGGTATTCATGATCACCTGCCTCGTGATTCTTTGGCAGTTCGTGGTCAAGGGAACAGGCATCGGACATGACACAACCATCTCCCTGAGCCAGTTGTTGAACGATGCCGAGCAAGGCAAGATCTCTGACGTAGTGGTCAACGGCACGGAAGTGACCGGACATTACCGAGACAACAAGGACCAATTCCATACCACCATTCCGGCCAACTATCCGGACATGTACAAGTCGCTGCGTGATCACGGTGTCGCCATCACGGTGAAGGATCAGCAGTCGAATGCATGGCTTGGCCTGTTGATCCAGATCGCTCCCTTCGCGCTGATTCTGAGTTTGTGGTTCTTCCTCCTGCGCCAGATGCAGTCCGGCGGCAACAAGGCCCTCAGCTTCGGCAAGAGCCGCGCCCGCCTGCTGAGCATGCAGCAGAAGAAGGTGACGTTCAAAGATGTCGCCGGCGTGGACGAAGCCAAGGAAGAGCTGAAGGAGATCATCGAATTCCTGCGCGAAGCGCAGAAGTTCCAGCGCCTGGGTGGTCGTATCCCCAAGGGCGTGCTCCTCGTCGGACCTCCGGGAACCGGTAAGACCCTGCTGGCGCGCGCTGTTGCCGGCGAGGCCAACGTTCCGTTCTTCTCCATCTCCGGTTCGGACTTCGTTGAGATGTTCGTCGGTGTGGGCGCCAGCCGCGTCCGCGACCTCTTCGAACAGGGTAAGAAGAACGCTCCCTGCATCATCTTCATTGACGAGATCGACGCTGTCGGCCGTCACCGCGGCGCCGGTCTGGGCGGCGGACACGATGAGCGTGAGCAGACGCTGAACCAGCTTCTCGTCGAGATGGACGGCTTTGAGTCGAACGACGGCGTGATCCTGGTGGCTGCCACCAACCGTCCTGATGTTCTTGACCCGGCGCTGCTACGTCCCGGCCGTTTCGACCGCCGCGTGATCGTGGGCCGTCCGGATGTCCGTGGCCGCGAGGAAGTGCTTCGCGTTCACTCCAAGAAGGTTCCTCTGGCTGAGGACGTTGACCTGAACGTGCTGGCTCGTGGAACACCGGGATTCTCCGGCGCCGACCTGGCCAACATGGTCAATGAGGCTGCCCTGATCGCCGCCCGCAACAACCGCAAGGCCGTACACATGTACGATTTTGAGGTTGCCAAGGACAAGGTCCTGATGGGCGCCGAGCGCAAGTCGATGCTGCTGACCGACGAAGAGAAGAAGGTCACGGCCTATCACGAAGCCGGCCATGCCCTGGTCGCCGCCATGCGCGAGCATGCTGACCCGCTGCACAAGGTCACCATCATCCCGCGCGGTATGGCTCTGGGTGTGACCATGCAGATTCCTGAGGAAGACAAGCACACCGTCACCAAGGACTACCTGGAGACGCAGCTTGCCATCCTGATGGGCGGCCGCTGCGCCGAGGAGATCTTCCTCAAGAAGATGACCACCGGCGCCGGCAACGACATCGAGCGTTCCTCTGATCTGGCTCGCCGCATGGTCTGCGAGTACGGTATGTCGAATCTCGGTCCGCTGACCTTCGGCAAGAAGGAAGAGCAGATCTTCCTCGGCCGCGAGATCGCACAGCACCGCGACTTCTCCGACGATACGGCCAGGCAGATCGACGCTGAGGTTCGTGCATTCGTCGATTCGGGTTACAAGTCGGCGTACTCGATCCTGGAGAACAACCAGGACATCATGCACCGCATGGCGCAGGCCCTGCTGGAGCGTGAGACGATCGACGCACAGGAGATCCGCCTGATCATCGAAGGTAAGGATCTGCCTCCGTCGAAGTCGGCCCTGGCCCACGCGGACTCGAACACTGCGGATACGCAGAAGGTCCTGAAGCCCGAGAGCGGCCGCGCTCCTGGCTTTGGCGACAGCCGTCCGAGCCCCGCATAAGTTCCTGATACAGGAAATCGAAAGGCCACCCTTCGGGGTGGCCTTTTCGTTTAGCTTGAAGGCATGCTGATGCGTCCCCGAGTTCTGTTGCATCTTGAAGGTGCGGCCATTTTGGTGGTTGCCCTGTTCTTCTATCAACAGATCCATGCGAGCTGGCTGCTCTTCGGTCTGCTCTTCCTTGTGCCGGATCTCTCGATGATCGGTTTTGCCGCGGGAGCACGCATTGGAGCGGCGGCGTACAACTTCTTTCACACGGAAGTGCTGCCTGTTCTGCTTGCCATCGTGGCTGCCTGGGCGCACCATCCGCGTGTATTGGCGATTGCACTGATCTGGGTCAGTCACATTGGCTTTGACCGCCTGCTGGGATATGGGTTGAAGTATCCAACGCACTTCAAGGACACGCATCTGCAACGTCTGTGATCGACAAATTCGGTTTTGTCAGGAATTCGGATGTAGACGGAAAAGCGCTGAAGGCGCGTTCTATATCAGCCTGGGGCAACGCCCCAGGTTTTCTTGGCCCAATCGGAGACAGAGGGCTGAAGGCCCGATCTATAACTCTCAATCCTAAGGTGAGTTTTATCGCCGTGGAAGGAAGGGGAGGGTTGTGTTGAAAAGGCAGGTCGTTCAAGATGTTCGGGATTCGCCCTCACTGCAGAACTATAGAACGGGCCTTCAGCCCTCCAACTCTTTCTGGACTCGCTCCCTGGGGCGTTGCCCCAGGCTGATATAGAACGCGCCTTCAGCGCTCTGAAGTGGCAAGTAAAAAGAGTGGGTACCTTTGATTCTGCGTACACTGAACATGCGATGAAGCGGCTCGTTTTTCTCTCTGTTCTTCTGGCGGCAACTGGTTGTGGGTATCACCGTGCGGGGCAGGCTACGCATATTCCAGTGGGCGTTCGTACGCTCGCGGTCCCGATCTTCAAGAACAACACGCAGAGCTATCACACCGAGGTCGCTTTCACACAGGCCGTGGTGCACGCGCTCAATAACCGCACTCGGTATGTGGTCACCTCCGATGAGAAGCCGGAGAACAGCGACGCTCTGCTGACCGGAATCATCACTTCTCAGACCGTTGCTCCGCTGACGTATGACTCCTCCAGCGGGCAGACCTCCAGTTACCTGATTACCATCGTCGCCAAGGTGGTGCTGACGGCACCCGATGGACGGATTCTGTATAAGAACAATGGTTTCAGCTTCCGCGAGCAGTATCAGTCGACGCAGGATCTGAGCGCCTTTATCCAGGAAGACAGTCCGGCCGTCCAGCGGTTGGCAAGGAACTTCGCCCAGGCGCTGGTCAGCGATATGGTGGAGAGCTTCTAGGGGAATTGAATGAGTTGGATACCGGGAGGATGGAATGAGCCCAGTTATCCAGTGGTTGAGGAAATTTGCACAATCCCTTGTGCAGGCCGCGTCGGTCAAGGCTCAAAGTATGTTCTTCTTTGGATTCGTCCCCTGATTTCCACTGCCGTTAACACGCCTTAGCCATTGAAAATCAAGGCAATGGCAGCTTTGCGCAGCTTTACATCCGTGGACCGGTTTCAGGCGGAGATCGCTTCCCCGAACCCGAAGCCCGGATATGTCCTCGTCGGTGACGAGCTGTTCCTATTGGAGCGGGCACGGAAGGCCGTGCTGGCGCAGTTCGTGCCCGGCGACCTGCGTGACTTCTGCCTGCACGATCTGGATCTGGCGGAGACCTCGATCTTCGATGCCCTGGATATTGCGCGAACGCCGTCGCTGATGGCGCCCTTCCAGGTCATCTTCATCCGCAATCTGAAGAACCTCTATACCCGCGGCGCAAAGAAAGACGAGTTTGCCGCGATCGACGCCTACTTCCGCTCTCCCAATCCGCAGGCGCTGATCCTCTTTGTCGCGGATCACCTCCGTATTCCCGCCGATCTGCGGCGCATGGACTATCAGGAGAAGGAGCGATTCGATCGCATCCGCGAGACACTGGGCGACTGGTGCGGTGTGGTGGAGATGGGTCGCGTGGATGAGGGCGATGCCATGCGCTGGGTGATCGAGTACGCCGCCCAGCAGCAGACGAACTTTGAGCAGGACGCCGCCCGCGAGCTGGTGGATGCGCTGGGTGCTGACATGATGCTGATTGCCTCCGAGGTGGAGAAGCTGTTGCTCTACACCCTCGGCAAGGGCCGCATCACGCTGGGCGATGTCGAGACCCAGGTGCTCGCCGCCAAGCAGCGTTCGCTGTACGAGCTGACCGACGCGATCTCACGTCATGACCGCGCAGCAGCTCTGGTGCTCCTCCATGGCCTGTTGAATGCGTCGGATGGTGGGGAAGACTCGGCAATTGGACATCTCTATATGCTGGCGCGCACCTTCCGCCAGATGCTCATCATTCTGGAGAAGAATGTGCGCGACTCGCGCGCGATCTGGCAGGCGCTGTGGCAGGGGTTCCGCATGCCTCCGTTTGCGGCGGATGATCTTATCCGGCAGGCGCGCCGCTATAAGACACGCCGCGAGCTGACACGCGCTCTGCGCCTCATTGCCAAGGCCGACCTGGAGCTACGTTCCAGTCCGCCGGATAAGCGGTTGGTGCTGGAGCGGCTGATCCTCGATCTGGCGGCTGAGCCCAAGCCGGCGCCTCCGGGCTTTGTCTCGGGGCAGTACGCGATGGAGATCTAGGGCGTAGTCGCTGAAGTTCTTGTCATAAATGTTGTCATCCCGAACCGTAGGTGAAGGACCAGCTTTCAGCGCTTCGAATGCAAAGCTCTTCATGATTTATGTCGCGAACTTTAGATTCACTACACTAGGGCGTATCGACAAATTCGCCTTCATTGCAGAAATATAGAGCGGGCCTTCAGCCCTTTGACTTCTCAATGTGCCCGATACCTGGGGCGTTGCCCCAGGCTGGTATAGAACGCGCCTTCAGCGCTCGGAGCCGTGGCACCTTTTTGTTTGTCATTTCGGAGCAACGGGGTCCCCGGCCAGCTCTGCCGGCTGGGGTGAAGCGCGGCGGAGAAATCTGCTTTTCTACCCGCGTGCTCAACCTCGGGTCCTCAGCAGAGGCCTAACCTCTTCGCGGTAGACACCGTTACACCAACGTAACGAAAACCCCACTAATGGGTCATGGGATTGTTGCCGATATACGTCTACGGTGGAAAGTACCGTGATACGGGATACCGCCAATCCGCAGGAGTTGCTGCTTGACCAGCAGATCGCCCGCCTGAAGGCTGGGCGTTTTGCGAGCCTGCGTTTTCCCAAAGAGCTGGAAGAGCGGTTCGAGGGCGCGGTAGGAGCTCTGCGCGCGCTACGGATGAACCGGGACGGCCTGCTCATCATTCTGATCTACAACCTGTTTCTGATCGGCGATTATCAGGCGATGCCGCAGCGCATCTGGCTCGCTGTTTTCCTGCGCACTTGTATCTTTACTCCAGTCGCTCTGCTGATCTATGGCGTACTCCGGCGAGAGCCATCCGCCCGTGTCCGGGAAGGCTCTATCGTTGTGCTTGCAGGCGTCGCTGCTACTTGCGCCGTGATCCTTTACTGGCACGTTAGCGATCAGATTTCGACGCATGCATCCGTCAGCCTGATGCTGATCCTGCTGGTGACCAATATCGTGATGCGGCTGCGTTTCAACTACGCAATTGCATCCATGCTCTTCTGCAATTTCACGTCGGTTGCCTTCCTTGTGAAAGATCCCTTTCTGCAGCCGATCGAAAAGGTGCACATGGGCGGCCTGGTCTTTTGGGGCGGTGTATTCATCCTGATTGCGAACTACAGCCTGGAGCGTGAGGAAAGGCTCTCTTATCTGCTGTTGCGGAGTAATGAGTTGAAGCGTGTAGAGCTCAGCGAAGCGAATCGTGAGCTCGAACTGATCTCTACGCACGATCCCATGA
>JABFXN010000395.1 GCA_013361705.1 Acidobacteriaceae bacterium | reverse complement strand
GGTACATCATCCACATTTTGTTCTTCATGATGAATCCTCCACTCCCTTTGTTTTGTTCCCAGTCGATGACTGGTTGACTTTATATCTTGATATCTAGCAACTGAGGTGCCATTCCTCGCCGATCGCCATATGTCGATAAATAGCCAGAAAATTGCGTGAAGCGGACTTCAGCGGGGCAATTAGGCAGGATATTGAAGCAGAGTAGTGCCGCTTTGGCGTTCTAAGTGTGCAAACAGTTGTCATTTCTCTGCTGATATCTACGGCGGCATTTGTTGTAAGTATTGTTGTCGATGCCGAGGCATTAATCTGCTCAACCAAATGCCATAAAGAGCAATAAGGACGGGCTGTTGATAGCTTAAATGGAAACAACAATGCAGGGTTCGCATTGTTGTTTGCCGTAGTTACGCTATAAGTCATGCCGAGGCCTTTTAGTCGTTCTTGTGAGGCGTTAGCGGTAACTCAAGTCGGTCGCCGCGGCGAGTTCCGCTCCTGCGAACAGAGCCGGCTTCTAATTCCAGTACGGAGTGGGCGAGAGGACATAATGAAATCCTCCAGGGAGGCACGCTATGTCTTATTTTTCTTACTCGCTTGTCGCGGCTTAGATAGACAAGATCGATGTCGAACTGCATTTTGAAAGTGTGGATCCCCGCGCAGGGAACGATCCACAGGCCGCCTCCTTGCACGAGTTTCTTTTGCCCAAGCAGCCCTTTTCTGCGGGTTTTGCTTGTATCTGCTATGTCAATGCATCGGGCTAACTCGGTGTCGCGTGTTATATTTCTGACGATTAAATGGATCTCGGGCCTCTCCGCGTGCGAAGCGAAAATGCCCGAGATCCATTTGAGAAGAGCCATGGCGCTATGTTCCATCTTGATTGCTGTGGACTGGCTGGTTGTTGTGGATTGTCTGTTTCCCCGTTGTTCGTGAAGTTATACACGGCTACGGGTGCCATACTTTCCGTTTGCAACGTACGCCCTGGCTTCATGCTCTCAACCAGTTTCTCAACTGAAATCGTTGCTGGCGGAGGTACTGTTCCCGCGGGAGCGCTCGGATTTTCCATTGGTATGCCAGAGAGCGAAGGCAGGAATTTTTCCTGGAATTTGATCTCCGGCTTAGGTGCGCCGGCCGGAATTGGGTTTACGATTTCCGGAGTTACAATAACAATTAACTCCGTATTTGACTTAGTAACTGACATGGATTGGAAGAGCTTGCCGAGGATCGGGACATCACCGATGAAAGGAATCTTCGACAGGTTCTTGGTTTCGCGATTATCGAGCAGTCCGCCGATTGCAAAGCTCTGACCTTGGCCGAGCTCAACTTCGGTTTTGACCTTGCGCGTGCTGATTGCCGGAATATTGAAGCCGGATAACTTTACTCCGTCTGGGAAGTCGAGAGTACTGACCTCGGGTGCAACCTGAAGCCGGATCGTGCCGCGAGGTGTAATTGTTGGGATGAAGTCCAGGCGGACACCAAACTCTTTGAACTGGATCGTCACTGCGCCCGTTCCCGTTCCGCTGATGCCCTGGACAACGGGGAAGGGGAACTGACCACCAGCCAGAAAACTTCCCTGTTTTCCATTGGTAGTCATGACATTGGGTTCCGCCAGGACCTGCAGCACACCACTTGTCTGCAACGCCTGGAGAGTCGCTCCGAGATTCAGATCGGGCCGGAAGATGAAGACATTCAGCAGATCCGACAGAACTAGCTTCGTTTGATTGTTTTGGTCGGTAGTGAGCTCCGGCGGGGCGAACTGCTGCGTCGAAACAGTACCAATGCTGTTTGTAGCGCCGGTGCTGAAGACGTTTAAGCCAAGCTGCTGGCCGCGGGTTCTGTCGACACTGGCGAAACGCACCTTCAACAGAATCTGTGGTTCGCCTGCAGGGACGTTGACATACAGCAGGTTGACCACCTTGCCGCCGGTGGATGCGATCTGAACGGCGCGCTTAGAGCTGTCGAGATCCTTCACCGTGCCGCGGAGGAAGACAGAACCTCCTTCGGCGCTGACGCGTACAGCCTGGCCGGGAAACTCGGTCCTGAGTTCACGGCGTATGGCTTCCAACTTGTCACCGGCGTCGGAACGGCCGCCGTAGACCTTTACGTTGAAGAACTGCCGGGCGCCTCCGGCCTGCCAGACAATGAGCGTGGTCTCCCCAGGTGTTTTGCCGTTGATCATGACCTCGGAAGGACTTACCGCGGTAGCTTCGGCGATGTCAGAGGAACCGACAGCGATCCGCGACACCGAGCGAAGACTATCAACCAAGACGGACTTGCCAACGGCGACTACCAGATCATTTGCAGAATCCTGCGTTGAGACTCCGGCAGCAGGCGTGGGTGTTCCGCTGGTCTGTGCATACATGGGCTTTCCGGCACAGACGGCACAAGACAGAAAAGACAAGCAAGCGATAATGAAGGTGTCTCTCACTTTTTGACCTCATCTGAGACAAATTTTTCTTCCGTATGTTTTGATCCATTGAAGACTTGAACGAGATAGACCTGTGGGGTCGCTGCACGAACCACGCGAGGTGCTGATACTGTTCGCGGCTTCGGCGGTGCGGGGCTGTTCTTATCAGCGAAGAGGTTCGCCATTACGGTGCCCGGAGGTTGAGCGATCTGGGTGTCGAGAGGGTTTCTCAGAACTAACTGGATGCGGGTCTGGTTGCTTGCCAGACTGAGATCCTCTGCCTGCTCTGGAGTCACCAACAGATTGACGACCTGTACCGGCTTCGGCTTTCCTTCCTGATCTTTCTGGATGTCTGTGCCTGCTGAGAGAACTTCGATGTTCTGCAGCAGCGTCTTTACCTTCGGCCCGTCGACCGGATTTGGTGTCCCCGGCGGGTTTCCTGAGATCAAAACGTCGACGCGCATTCCAGGTGTTACGAAGCCGGCAACGCCGACGACGTCATCCACCTTGACGGCGCATGCGCGCATACCGGGGCTGATGGTTGCAGCCAGTCCACCACCTGAGCCCGACGCGGCCAGGCGGTTATCGAGGACAGGCTCGTTCTGGTAGAGGTTGGAAACTACGCCTCTACCGACTGCATCCTTGAGATTGAGAATTGCTCCCTTGGGTGCGGGCGAGGCAATTTCAGAGTAAGTTACGTCGACTTCGCGAAGCACGCTGCCCAGCTTGATGTCTGTGGTTGCTACAACGACGCGCGTCATATTCGAGTGCGACGCCAAAACGCGTTTCCCAACCAGGCGAGATACAAGCAAGCTGCAGATAGCCGCGACGATGAATGCACTGAAGAGAATGACTACCACTCTTTTATTCATTTGGCTGAACCTATCCGAAGGCAGATAGTGAGTCGCTTGCCTTCGGGACCCAATGTCGCAATTGCTGTGCCAAAAAAGTTATAGTTTGCCCGCCCGAAAGGCCGGGAAGTGTGACCGTCTGTATACCAATCGCGAATGCGGTGTCGCCGTCCAGATACAGGGCGTTCGTTTTACCTGATTTCAAAGATGACTGGGTTGGTCGGGGAATTGCACTTGTTTGACACATTGCAGTTGTCCAAATCGCGGAGCCAACCATCATGAGGCCGAGTACGCTTACGACGCTTTTTTCTGAACAGCCTTCTTCCAGCACGCCTCCATCCGCAGCCGTAATCTCGCTTCTGTTGCACGGGATTGGATTTGCCGTTCTTTTCACGGCTTCGCGGCACATGCTGCGGCTTCCCTATGCGTCCGTGGTTGGTGAACGTTACACTGTCCGGCTTCTGAAAAGTGCGCGGGTGGACGAATTCCGGCGTCTGACAATCAACGGCGGTGAGGTGCAAACGGCTACACACGGCGAAGGTCACAAACTGGTGGCCGGGGGCGCCGCGCCGGTGATGTCGGCTCCAGTTCAGCCGGCACAGCCATCGCAGTCCCAAATGCTGCTACAGCCCGATGCGCCGCCGCGTCTCGTTGTGAAAGAACCTTTGCCGATTCCACTCGTCCGGCTGTGGTCTGCGGAGGAGCGGCCGAACCGGATCCTCGTCGCTCCGCCGCCGCAGGAGATAACAGTTGTGACGACGCGGCCCGCGCTGATCAAGCCGAATCGTGAACCGAATCTGGCCGACGTCAGCATGACGATGACACCTTTTCCTGTCCAGGCCCCGATCTTTCCTACAGGCACAACATCCCCGATCGTTGTGCGTAGCGCTGAACCAGCGCCACAACAGATTCCGATGACCGCCTCTACTCAGATGGAGCAGCCTACGCCTGCGCAGGTACTTTCGTTGTCGGCGCTGCAGAGCGATGGGCCAGTAGCCATTCCTCTGACGAATCAAGCCGTGGTCGCGAACTCTACTGATGGGTTTACACCTGGCCGCCCTGACAAGGCCACGGCCAGCGGTAGTGGCGATGTCACCGGAAATCAAAATGGTAAGGGAGCAGGAGCCGCAGGCACGCCGACGACCGCGCAGTCTGGTACCGCAGATCAGAATGGTGTCGTGACCGGTTCAGGAGTGGAGACCAAGCCGGCCGTGACTCACATCACGCAGCCGAAAGACGGCAAGTTCGGTGTCATCGTTGTTGGATCGCCTTTGGCGGAGCGTTATCCGGAGATCGAAGGTGTTTGGCACGATCGCGTAGTCTACACTGCGTATCTGCGTGTTGGCACGAGCAAGAGCTGGATACTGCAGTACTCTCTTCCGCCAGCGGGAGACACTGTAGTCAACAGCACCTCGCGGCCGGATGCGCCCTGGCCTTACGATATGCTGCGGCCTCATCTCGCTTCTACTGACTATGACGCAGACGCGATCCTCATTCACGGGTTCATTAACATGGCTGGCCGCTTCGAAAAACTGGCTCTTGTTTTTCCCGCGGGATTCCAACAGGCGAAGTTCCTCTTGAATGCTCTGCAACAGTGGCAGTTCCGGCCGGCGCTGCAGGATGGACATGTTTCGATGGTCGAAGTCCTGTTGATTATTCCTGAGGAAGCAGAGTAGCTGCTTCGCGTGGGAATAGGCAGTAGCGATTGGTTCGGGCACTCGGCACGCAACTGCGCTCCATTGTTTGGGCCTTTTCCTCAGATCCGCGCCATAGATCATGAGTGGCATTCGCCATGGAAATTCCTGGAAGTGACCAGGACAAGGAAGCGGGTCTTTCGCCTGCGACTCAGGATGACAACTCATATATGTTTGGCGGGTTAACCCGATAAATTATGGTTTGTCATCCTGAGTGTAGGCGTAGCCGAAGCGAAGGACCTGCTGGTGTTTGCAGGATGTTATGCCGAGTCACTACAAGCCTTAGATAGCAGATCGTGCCGAAAGAAGAGCATCACTACTACGTCTATGTCCTCGCGAATCGGTTTCGAACGCTTTATACCGGGTTAGGAAGCAATTGCCCCGTCGCAGTAAGGGGCATCGCGACGGCTTCACTGACATTCGGATGGCGACCCGCAGCGAGAAAGCAGATCAAGGGATGGCTTCAGGCAAAAAAGGTAGCTTTGATCGAGCAAAAAAAAACCCAACATAGCATGATTTATATCCCAGCCTGTTCACACGGCTTCCTGTTCCGCGGTATCAGGAGCCTGCGGCGGAAAAGAGTTCTGAAGGCTAAGAATGGAGGTCCTGCGAAGGTGAAGCAGGTCCTTCGCTTCGGCTGCGCCTTACACTCAGGATGACAAACCATAAATTATCGGTTGTCACCAAACGAAATGAAGGACCTGCTTTCTTGGAATCTCGGGCCGCGAATGCCATTCATGATCAAGTGCGATCTTGGAACAGGGCACTGCAACAACCAGGGCGTATCGATTGTTGATCGATACGCCCTGGTTTGCGGTCAGATGCAGCGCCAGCCTACTGCACCAGTGCGACCTCATTGACGTTTAAAATTGCGTTAGAGTTCAGGTTCATCGTGATGGCGCCGTTGCCACCTAGTTGTAGCGCTCCAACGATGATCTCTCCCTGAACCAGAGTGCCGCTTCCCGACCCGCCCTGTAGATTGAGCTGTTGGAATTGAGCGGCATTGCCCAGCATGGTGGCGCGGGTATTGGTGAGATAGATGGTCCCAACCAGGGTCATGGCTCCGCCACCACCCAGCTTATGAGTAGCCGCGGCAGCAGTGCGATCCTGGAAGAGCAGAATGCCTTTGTAGGCTGAGCCCGATGGCGAGCCGATCAGGTTGATGGTGCCATTGGCGCCAAGGTCAAAAATGCCGCCTCCGGTGTTGTAGACCATGATGCCGCCCCCGGCAGCCGTCCCATTCCAACCTGTATTGGTGCCGGTAGATCCGTCGGTAAAGCCGGTAGCCATGTACATGTCACAGTTCGCGGAACAGGCCATGCCTCCGCTCTGAATGTAGTAGATTCCCGGTTTCATCACGGGAGTTGAGTTCTTTCCGTCGATGCCGGTCGGATAGATACCAGGCGAATAGAGCATGCAAGGCTTACCGGGAGACACTGGGCATCCGCTGGTGCCATTCGAAAGCGCGGCCGGAGCCGGTGCGGTTGGACGAGTTGCTACATTGGGTGGGTTGACACCGGCAAGAGGATCCTGCATCCAGGAATCGGGTTCCACATAGTGTCCGGTGGTTCCATAACTAACGCTGGGAGATGTGGTTGGTCCTCCGGTCACTCCGAGGTCGGCTCCCGTTCCCGTAGAACAGTTTCCGCTCGTGTCGTTCGGGCCGGCATGGGAGAGGTCGATGCTGGAATTGCCTCCAGTGGCGGCTGCCGTCGCAGAGGTGGAGTTGACCTGAATGCTGCGGCTGGGGCCACCGCAGATCTTGATCGTAGGCGTGCCTTGCAGGGACAGAGAGCTCGCCATCGTTGGATGCGTGACAAGGATGGGGACCGGAGAGACAACGCTAACGATGGCCGCCGTGGCCGTTGCCTGCACCGTTGTTGCCGTCTGACCGATCAGGGCTATCAGGAACGTATTCACGCTTCGGCTCACCGTGGCGCGAACAACGTTTACCGGATAGCCTGTCGCCAGGCTTACTCCCGGTGCGCCACTGGCGCCAGGAAAGTCAATGGTTACGGTATCGCTGGCGGAACCGCCAAAGCCATTGTTGCGCGCATAGACGCAAGGTGTTTTAGCGTCGCTTGTTCCGCACGTAAATGAGCCTGATGTTGAAAACGCGGCCGCACCAGAGGTATTGGTGCTGTTGAAGACACTCATCATGCCCGCAGTAGCAGCTGCATCTGCTGCCGTCTGCGCCATCTGGCGTTGCGAATACAGATGAGATCCATCTATACCTAGCCCAATGGCGCCGATCAAAAAGATGCTCATTGCAAGCGCGACAATAATGACCGACTGTCCATCTTCCTCTTTCAATCGCATAACGTAACTCCTTAGAAGGTAATAATTCCTTCGCTGGTGCTCCCCATGGTTATATTCAGAAGTGTGCTGAAGTACGGAATGAGTGCGTCGTAGGGGTAACTCACCGTAACCGTCACCGCCTTGCCTGCTGCATTGCTTCCGTTGGGATAGCTGACCGTGATTGTTAGTTTGCTGGTGTCGACCAGGCCGGCGCTGGCAAAGTTTGTGACAACAGTTGTGATCTGCGTGCATGTGCATGGGCTTCCCGGTCCACTCGGCCCGTCAACGCCAGATCCTGTCCGATCTCCGCCGTGAACGATGGCATATCGTGCGCCGGCTCGAGCAGCATTCGCCACGGTGGTGTATACAAGCACCATTCTTCCCATCTCCACAACACCTGTGAGCACGATGATGAACATGAAGGCGACAAGGCTGAACTCGATGAGAGTGCTCCCCTCATCTTTTTGCAAACGCCGGATGGCTCGGATTCTCATTG
>JABFXN010000204.1 GCA_013361705.1 Acidobacteriaceae bacterium | reverse complement strand
CGGTGGGCTATCGCATCGCCTACAGACATCAGGACGCCATCGAGGGAATCGTTGTACAGAACGGCAATGCCTACGCCGAAGGCATCGGATCGGGCTTCGACGCGATGAAGCCGTTCTGGGCAAACCGCAATCCGGAGACGGAGAAGCCGGTCCGCGGTCTTCTGACAAAAGAGATGACCGTTTTCCAGTACACGCACGGCGTGAAGGACGTCTCCCGCATCAACCCGGATTCCTACACCGTCGATCAGTTCTTTCTCGATCGCCCCGGCAATGACGCCATCCAGCTGAACCTGCTCCACAACTACCAGGCGAACCTGACGCACTACGACGAATGGCACGAGTTCTTCCGCAGCCGGCAGCCGAAGACGCTGATCGTGTGGGGCAAGAACGACCCGTTCTTCACAGTCGAAGGCGCAAAGGCCTATCTGCGCGATATCCCCGCTGCGCAACTGCACCTTCTCGACACCGGCCACTTTGCGCTGGAAGACTCACTCGATTTCATCTCGCAAGAGATCACAAAGGTTCTCGGCTGAGCTTCAAGTCCCACCTGACCTCGTCGCTATTACAGGGCACCACCACAGAGGAGATACACCATGTCGTACTCAAAGAATGCCACCATCGTTCTGGTACACGGTGCGTGGGCCGACGGATCAAGCTGGGAGCTCGTCATTCGCAAACTGCAGCAGCAGGGTTGGAACGTTGTCACCGCAACGCTGCCTCTTACCTCGCTCAGCGATGACGCCGCTGCCCTGCGCCGCACCATCGATCGGACCGAGGGTCCCGTCATCCTTGCAGGACACGCCTATGCCGGAGCCGTGATTGGAACCGCGCACGAAGAGCGCGTCAAAGCGCTGGTCTATATTGCGGCGCTGGCTCCCGACGAAGGAGAGACCGTTGCCCAGGTCTTCTATCGCGACGAGCCGCATCCTGATGCTCCGAAGCTCGCACCCGACGCTGATGGCTTCATCTGGATGCCGGACACGGGCTTCGAACAGGCCTTTGCGCAGAACGCCACGGACGAACAGATCGCCGTTACCCGGGCTGTGCAACGCCCCATTGCAGTGAAGAGCATTCAGGAACCTGTGACCACTCCTGCATGGAAGTCCAAACCTTCGTGGTATCTCATCGCGGAAGACGACCGCATGATCAACCGCAAGACCCAGCGCTTCATGGCAGAGCGCATGCACGCCATGATGGAATCCTTTGCCGTGGATCACACGCCGCTGCTGACCGCGCCGGAGAAGGTCGTGGACATCATTCTGGAAGCTGCACAATCAACGCTTGCCTGAATAGGAGGCCCGCCCATGCTGGACAGGAAGACAACCTCGGAACGACTGGCAACATTCTCTGACGGAGTCTTCGCCGTCATCATCACCATCATGGTGCTCGACCTGAAACCACCGGAGGAGCCGACGCTGCGTGCGCTGGCTCCTCTCTGGCCCTTGTTGCTGAGCTATGCGGTCAGCTATCTGTTCATCGCGATTATCTGGGTCAACCACCATCACCTCTTCCGCTTTGCCCGCATTGCAACGCCGGAGCTGATCTGGTGGAACTTCGCGCACCTCTTTATGATCTCGCTGGTGCCTGTCACCACTCGATGGATGGCGGGCTCCAGGCTGGCTGCGGCTCCGGTCTTTGTCTACGCTCTGGTTTTCGTTCTGGTCGAGATCGCCTACATCGCTTTCGAGGGGACGGCGTTCTCGCAGGCGACGGAGATCGACATTTCTCCACGGATGAGACGCGTTGCGAAAATCCGGTCCTATGTCGCGCTCATTATCTTCGCGATCGCGACAGCCGTCTCATTCTCCTCGCCGATCTGGGGATTCAGCCTGGTGTGCTGTGTTCTGCTGATTTATCTCAGCCCTCGCATGCCGGAGCTCTTTCCTCGCTTCCTGCATCGCTAATCGAATTCGCCGGCAACACCGCTTTTGCTACGTAGAGCTATCCACTTTTGTTTGTCATTTCGGAGCACTCGGGGTCCCCGGCCAGCTTGCTGGCTGGGGTGAAGGATAGCGGAGAAATCTGCTTTTCTACCGATGTTTCCTCAATCCGGCCAACCCTAGGAAAAGCAGATCCCTGCGGGATGACAACCAAAATACGATCGCGTGAAGCGCGATGCCCCACCCTTCGCGATAAAGCCGCGAAGAATGGGCAACGAGAGTATTGGCTCGGGCGAATTTGCCGATACGCCCTAGTGCTGTTCCTTGTGCTGTTCGATAATCTCCAGCACTTCCGGCGTGGCCTCGAGCGGTCGTTCCGGCTTAGGAATCTGCGCGCCGGCGGCGAGCAGCGCCCGTGAGACTCCCGCATAATCACCCGTTTCGCGGTGCCAGCTATTCAGAGAGCCGTGCAACGCCCACGCAAGCGGGCTGCCTCCGTGTTCCGTCTCGAAGATATTTACCACGGCACTGTGCCGCAGCAAGGCATTCACCATCTCGAGATTGCCATGCCACGCGGCGTAGTGCAGTGCGGTCTGGTTGTTCTCAAGCGTGGCGGTTGCGGGCCATCCGTGCGTGACCAGCAGCTCCACCGCACGGGCGTTGTTGCGCACTGCTGTCCCGACGATGCGGCGGGCGGCATTGGGAGAGAGCTTCTGGAACAGGTTCGGATGCTCAGAAAGAATGCTCTGCACGCGAGCGTCTTCTCCAACCTCGGCAGCATTGATCAGACGAAGCCATGCTGGACTGCGCTGCATCAGCAACTCGAAGACTGCAGTGTGACCAAACTCATGTGCGATCATGTGCGGCGACTTCGTCATCCCGAAGCCATAGAAATAGATTGACCCGCCAGAGCGCGGATTCTGCTTCGGGAAGTATCGTTCGCTGACCGTGGTGCGAATGGTTTCGGGATCATGGTTGAGAATGCGCTCTACCAGCGACAGATCACCGATGGCCGATGCCATCAGGATGTCAGTCTTCGCTCCGAATTCGATCAGAAAGCGAGCGACATCGTGCCGGTAAGGCTCGCGCCACTCCAGCATCTGCCGCGTGCAAGCCATGTACTGGGCTGCAGTGGACTCATGATCGATATCGCGTGCATCGATCTCCGCGCCACGGTGAACCAGAAGAGAGGCAATCTCATAGGTTGCCGCAAAGTGCAGCGGGAGTTGTCCATCGCCTCCACGGGCATGGACAAGCTTTGGATCAACCGCCAGCAGCTCACGGACGCGATCGATCATACCCAGTCTGGCGGCAGCATGGATGTCCACTGTCGCTCCGCGTGAGATGAGGTAAGCGGCAAGCTCACTGCCGGATGAATCAAGCACACCGAAGCTTCCCGCCCACCAGCGGGTGCGAGCGTTGACATCGGCTCCGGCATCGAGTAGCACATCGATCATCTCGCGGTTGTTGCGCTGCACCGCGGCAACAATAGCAGGTGCATCGAAGCTATAGTCCGGCAAGGGCTCGTTAATTGTTGCCCGCAGCGAGGGATGACGGGTTACCACCTCGCGGACCAGCGCCGCTTGGTTGGACTTGATGGCGGCGGAGAGCGCCTTCATCGCATCTTCCGAGGCAAGTTCGACGTGGAGCTTGAGTGCGGGCCAGGTGTCGAAGCCATACTCGCGGGCGATGACATGCAGCGCATCGGCGAGTTTGGGTTTTGGCGAGGTAACACCCCAGGCACTGAAGCGCGCTGTCGCGGACGAGTCCGCAGCCTGCGATTGTTGCAGCAGTGTACGTGCCTGGTTCTTGAGGTGTTCGAGGTTAGGACGCGCGGGAAGTTCCCGGATAGACATAACTCACTCCTTCTTATGGGCCCGCGATCCGCTTCGTCGGGCGAGAAGAGAGTGGGTTGTGAGATCACGCAAAAGCAAAGGTGGGATAATCCCTTTCCGCGGACGGGGTGCACCCTTGGTGTGCGTTACGAGTGTAGCAGAGGAGCGGTAGAGAAGCAGATTTCTCCGCGTCGCTACGAAATGACAAAAAGGTTCGCGCCGGAGCGCGAATACCCACGTCCCAAAAGCGGGCCATGGGACACCCAGGTATAGGCCGGGCCAGAACTATATGATGAACTGGCACTAGATCACATGAGGTTTTCCGTGGCATTGCTGATCCCCGCAAAGCGCCTTCTATCTCGCATCGCCTGCCTGTCTGCTCTTTTTGTTGCAACCGTTTCGATGCACGCGCAGGTGGAGTATGTCGATCCGACGATCGGCAACGTAGGCATCCTGCTTGTCCCGACGCGTCCGGCCGTTTACCTGCCCAGCAGCATGGTGCGGATGTATCCGCTACGGTCTGATGCGATGGACGACCAGATTCATTCCTTTCCGCTGACGATCAATTCACATCGCATCAACGAGTTGTTCAGCATCATGCCCGGCGACGGCTCCGCCGCTGCTTACGATCAGGAGACAACGACACCGTATTACTACGCGTCGCGGTTGCGGAGCTCAGGGATCCTCACGGAGTTTACGGCGACCGAGCGCTGCGGTTACTTCCGCTTCACCTTCCCATCCGGCAAGGCCGGCCTGGTGCTTGCCAATCGCATTGCGGGAACCCTCGCGGTCCACGACGGCAATCTCGTCGAAGGAGAGGAGCGCTTCGATGGGATGAAGGCGTATGTATATGGCGAGTTCAGCAAGTCGGTGACCGCCACCTCTCATGAAGCAGGCAACAAACAGAGCCTCGCTATCGCTTCTAATTCCGGTACGCTCGAGTTCCGCTACGGCATTTCGTTCATCAGCGTGGAGCAGGCGAAGAAGAACCTGCAGCATGAGATTCCATCGGAAAACTTCCAGAGCATCAAGGCCGCCGGCAAAGCCCGCTGGAACCAGACGCTGGGACGTATTGCAGTCGAGGGCGGCACCGAGGCGCAGAAGAGGGTCTTCTATACCGCGCTCTATCGCAGCTCAGAGCGGATGATCAATATCACTGAAGACGGACAGTACTACAGCGGCTTCGATCACAAGGTCCACACCGATAGCCGTCCGTTCTATGTCGATAACTGGCTGTGGGATACTTTCCGCGCGCTGGAGCCATTACAGACCATCCTCAATCCGGAGATGGAAGCGGACAAACTGCAATCGTATGTGCGCATGTATCAGCAGAGCGGCATCATGCCGACCTTCGCCATCCTGACCGGACCATATGCGTGCATGAATGGCAACCACTCCGCTCCGTGGTTTGCCGATGCATGGTTCAAAGGCGTGCGCAACTTCGATCTGCCCACTGCCTACGAGGGTATTCGCAAGCGGTCGCTCGAAATCACGCTGCTTCCGTGGCGGCTGGGACCGAAGACGTCACTCGATGAGTTCTATGCAGCGCACGGCTATATGCCGGCGCTACGCCCTGGCGAAACTGAAACCGTCGCACAGGTACATCCCTTCGAGAAACGTCAGCCGGTTCCGGTCACGCTGGGCAACAGCTTCGATGACTGGGCGATTGCGCAGCTTGCGCGCGAGTTGAAGAAGCCAGAAGACGAAACGCTCTTTCTGAAGCGGGCCGGAAACTACCGGAACCTCTTCCGCACCGACAAGTCGCTGATGTGGCCTAAAGATGACGCCGGGAACTGGATTGAGCCGATGGACCCGAAGTTCGGTGGAGGCATGGGCGGGCGCGACTTCTACGACGAGAACAATGCCTATACCTATACCTGGGACGTCGCCCATGACTATGCCGGCCTGGTCTCCTTGATGGGTGGCACGCAGAAGGCCGAGGCAAATCTCGATCAGCTCTTCCGGGAACCGTTGGGACGGTCGAAGTACGAGTTTCAGGCAAAGTTCCCTGACTCCACCTCGATGGTGGGACAGTTCTCCATGGGCAATGAACCCAGCTTCGCGATTCCCTATATCTATGACCGGTTGGGCGCTCCGTGGAAGACGCAGGAGCGGGTGCGCATGCTGCTCGATACCTTCTTTACCGACACACTGCAAGGCATTCCCGGTGATGAAGACGGCGGCGGTATGAGTGCGTTCGTAGTCTTTTCAATGATCGGCTTCTACCCCGTCACACCCTCGGTGCCTACCTACGATATCGCCAGCCCGGTCTTTGAGAAGACGACGATCCATCTGCAGAACGGCAAGGACTTCGTGATCGTTGCGAAGGACGCGTCGAAGCGGAATAAGTATGTACAGGCCATCAAGCTGAATGGCAAGCCTCTCGATCATGTCTGGTTTCGTCACACCGACCTGACGCAGGGAGGCACACTGGAACTGACGATGGGGGATACGCCCAACACGCAGCTCGGTGCGAAGCCGGAGACATTCCCTCCGGCTTCGAGGGATGTGCATCCGGAGAGCTATCGGTAGGGCCTCTTTGTTCGTCATTTCGTAGCGTAGCGGCGAAATGACAAACAAAATGATGAAGGGACGACGTAAACCTGAACGCTCCCCTTATAGCCGTTCACACAAACGGGCGGCCTGCGTCTGCAGATACTGCTGTTCCGGCAGGCTGGTCGTTCGAGTCGCCGCCAGGCGGTAATGAGTGATGGCGGCCTTGTAATCTCCTGCCATCTCAAACAGGTGAGCGCGAGCGGCGTCGAGACGATGATGCCTGGCAATGCGTTCATCGGCATCGAGCGTACGCAATAGCTCAAGCCCTTTCGTTGGCCCGTAAACCATGGCGGCGGCAATGGCGTGGTTCAAGGCGACCATCGGGTTATCGGAGATGCGTTTCATCAACTCATAGAGAGCCAAGATCTGAGGCCAGTCCGTCTCTTCGGCTCGTGACGCTTCATCATGCAGAGCCGCAATGGCTGCCTGAAGCTGATAGGCTCCAACGGAGCCCCGGGAGATCGCTGTTTGCAGCAGTGTTGCACCTTCATTGATCTCGCCTTGTTTCCACAATCTCCGATCCTGACGATCGAGTGGGATCAGTTCTCCAGCCGCTCCTGTTCGCGCCTCGCGACGCGCATGGGTTAACAACATCAGGGCAAGCAGACCCTCGACTTCGGGATTCTCAGGCATCAGGGCATGGAGCGATCGTGTAAGGCGGATCGCCTCCCGCGAGAGCTCGATGCGCTGCGCCGATTCGCCGACGCTTGCGACGTAGCCTTCGTTGAAGACGAGGTAGAGGATATGCAGTACCGCAGCGAGCCGTTCGTTCTGTTCCTTTCCTTCGGGCATGTGGAAGCGTGAGCCCGCAGCCTTGATCGCCGCCTTCGCGCGGCTGATGCGTTGCGCCATCGTGGCCTCAGGGACAAGGAATGCATGAGCGATCTGCGCCGTGGTCAGGCCGCCGACCGCTCTGAGAGTAAGCGCAATGGCCGATGCCGGCGTCAACGAGGGATGACAGCAGAGGAAGAAGAGCGTGACGGTGTCATCAGGATCTACATCCGTAACATCCTGCCGAAGAGCATCGAGGGCGACCTCCTGTTCACGCTCTCTCCGTGCGATCTCGCTGCGGATGACATCGAGCATGCGCCGTGAGGCTACGCGGATGAGCCAGCCACGCGGATTCTCCGGAACGCCCGTCTGCGGCCATTGCAGCGCCGCGGCAATCAACGCCTCCTGTACGGCGTCTTCTGCAGCAGCGAAGTCACGGTAGCGGCGGGCAACGATGCCCAGCACCTGCGGCGCAAGATCGCGCAACAGGTGCTGGGAACGCTCGTCCAGCTCTCCGGTGAGACTGGCGCTCATAGATCGCCGGACCTCCGTGTCATGATCTGCCGAACTTCGATCGGCATGGCAGTAGAGCCACCTCCCGGCGCAGGCCCTGCGGAGATTCGTGCCGCGATCTCATAGGCTCGCTCCGGACTTTCGACATCCACGATCCAATAGCCGAGCAGAAACTCTTTGGATTCGGGAAAGACGCCGTCGGTAACAGGCACACCGTCTTTGCCTGCGGTGACGATCCTTGCCTGTTCCGGGCCGGCCAGAGCTTCGGTGGCAACAAACTCTCCGGCTTCGGTGAGCTCCTGGTTCACGCGATGCAGAAAGGCGAAGTGCTTCTCCACATCGGCCTTTGGCCACTGACGGTACGAGTCCACGCCTGCCTTGTTGCTGGTCATCAACAAAATGTAGTTCATGTACTTTGCTCCTCAAGTCTCTTTCTAGTGTGTGAGATATGTTGCTACTTGCCGGTGACAAACATCCAGCGGACACCGAATCTGTCGTTGAGAGCTCCATAGGCGCCGAAGAACTGCTGCTGCAGCGGATCGGTGATCTCGGCCCCGTCGGAGAGCTTGTGAAAGAGCCCGGTAAGGGCTTCCAGCGCCCCTCCGCTGAGATAGAGACAGTTCATATTGCCGCGAGCCATCGTCCTGTCAGGATGCAGCCAGTCGGAGGCGGAGATCTCAAACAAACCGCTACGCAGGTTGGCATTGAGAACCTTCTCCTGGTGCGCGGCCGGCATGTGATCCTTCATGGGCGAGTCCTTGACCTTGAGGACTTTTAACTCACCGCCCAGGCAGGAGCGATAGAACTCCATTGCCTGGAGGCAGTTGCCGTCGAAGAGAAGGTATGGGGTCAAGGTGGTTCGTTCTGTATCGTAGGTGCGCATGGTTGGATTTGCCTCCGAGTGAGATTGAGATGGGGCTGCGACCAGAGCGGCAACCGAAGCTGCCGTGGCGACGAACCGGCGGCGGGTGACTGAGTTGGTGTGAGACATGGCTGACTTTCCCCTTTCACGCGATAGTCGGAGCCGGGGATCCCTTTCTCGACATGGCCCTGAAAAAAATTCAACCCAGGGGACATATCACCGGACTTAATCAAAACCTGTGAGAATACAGGCATGACAACGCATCCCCATGCGCCGGCGCCCGCCCCCACAACACGGCGGACTGTTTTCGGACGCACAAAACTGGTGCTGCTTCTGGCGTTAGTGGCACTCCTGGTCTTTTTTCTGGCCATCTCGTGGACGACTCGCGACTCAATGGCGCACCTTCCCTTTCTAAAAGGACAGGGCAAGGCACGGGTGCTGGCGGACCAGGACACCCTTGTCGATACACGACCGTGGCAGACGGCACAGGCCCTGGCTCCGCTGGCAGTGACCGCGGAGGAGGTTGAGTATGCGCGCCAGGCTGAGAAGCTAGCCGACCATGAGGTCGACCAGGCCTTCGCCTCCGCACTACGGCTGGCAAGTGCCCAGGTACAGCACAAATCTCTCTCCGGAGAGGCGCTGGAGCTATCGCAAAAGGTAAAAGAGCTGCAGACGCTGGTGAAACAGGATCAGGCGGCGGTCCAGGCGTTGACTCCCGCTTCCGCTCCTGCGGCAGGTACGTCCGGGGGCACGACACAGGCGACCGCAAGCTCCGACGACCTGGAGATCGCCAAGGCGCAGCTCGGACTCGATACGGATCAGCTTGCCGACGCACAGCAGGACCTGGCGCGCGCGGTGGGCGATCAGCGCAGCCGGATTCAGGAAGAGCTCGCGGAGCGCGAAGCTGCAGTAAAGAAGTATGACAGCGAAGCGCATGGCAACACCCAGACAGCGGTTCTCTCCGCGGGACAGTACGGCACCCTGGCAGGACGCATCCGGGCCTGGATGAACCAGCGCAGCCGCTATCAACTGATCCAGCAAGCGCTGCAGCAGGCAAACGCGGATATTGCTTCCCTCACCGCGCAGCACAACGCGCTGGAGGCAAAAGCAAACACAAATAGCACGACAGGCAATGACCACGCCTCGCGGCTCGCCAGCCTGAAGGAGCGCGCCGCCGAACGTCAGATCCTGAGCATCTTTGACGACCGCATCCAATCCCAACAGCAACTTGCTGATGTCTACCGTAAGTGGAGCGACCAGGTGTTGTTGCAGCATCGGATTGTGCTGCACCTGCTACTGCAGTCGCTGGCGGTGATTGTGACGATCATGGTCTGTTTGATCCTGATGGATACTCTGATTCTGAAGTTGCTGGAGCGCCCCGCACTCGATCGCAGGCGCAAACAGACCCTGCAGACGATTTTGCAGTTGGGCGTCCAGGTCATGGGCATTCTGCTGGTCCTGCTGGTGATCTTTGGATCGCCGCGACAGATGACTACCATCCTGGGACTGGCGACCGCCGGCCTTACCGTTGTACTGCAGGACTTCATCCTCGCCTTCTTCGGCTGGTTTGTGCTGATGGGCAGAAACGGCATCCGCGTCGGCGACTGGGTAGAGATCAATGGGGTCGGCGGAGAGGTAATCGAGATCAACCTCTTCCGCACGACAATGCTTGAGACCGGCAACTGGACCGCGAAAGGACATCCCACCGGCCGTCGCGTGACTTTCATCAATAGCTTCGCCATCCGCGGACAGTACTTCAACTTCTCAACCACAGGACAGTGGATGTGGGACGAGATCTCCGTGAACATCCCCGCATCGGACAATACCTATGAAGTAGTGGAGGAGATTCACAACGTCATCGTGCAGGAGACGGAGAAGAGCGCACGGCTCGCCGAAGACGAGTGGAGACGCAGCACACGGCAGTACGGACTGAGCCAGTTCAGCGCCGACCCGGCGATCAACCTGCGGCCTTCGGGTGCGGGGATCGATCTGGTGATCCGCTACATCACGCGGGCGTCTGAACGCTTCGAGACCCGGAATCGTCTGTATCAGCGCGTGATCGATGTAATGCACAAGCCGTCTGCGCTTGCAGCGCATGCGGGGGAAAAGTAGGGATAGGCGAGTCACTTTTTTCGTTTGTCATCCTGAGCCAAGCGAAGGATGACAAATAAATGCGGATCGAGCTTACGCTCGATATACCCACGTCCCAGAACGGGACATGGGGCACCCGGTTCGGTGCTGCCCTGGAAATCAGGGGCACAACCGTTATTCAATCATTCAGTTATTCAATCATTTACTTACTTCGCAAACTCCGCATTGATCCACTTCTTCGTCGCCTCGTAGTCTTGTGGACGGCCCAGGAAGTTTTTCACCAAGGTATTCGCGCTCGCCGTACCACCCGGTTCCAATATCGTCTTGCGATAGCGCATCGCCGCCGGACCATCGAGCAGGTTCTTAGGATCGAATTGTCCGAAGAAGTCCAGAGCAATCACCTTGCTGAGCTGGTAGGTGTAGTAGTTCGAGGAGTAGCTGACCAGGTGCGTGAAGGTCGCATACATGCGCACACCCGGTGTGCCAGCGTAGGGCGAGTACTTGGCCTGCGCCGTATACCAGAGCTTGTCGACGTCCACGTCCTTCGCTGGAAGATGGAACATCTCCAGCGCATAGGTGCAGAACTGTAACTGGCGCTCGACGCCGATTCCGCGGCCGAACTCGTCGGCGCGGATCATGCCGTCGAAGAGCTGCTGCGGCATCAGCTCGCCCGTCTTGTAGTGCCTGGCGAAGGTGTCGAGCACGGCCTTTGAGGCGAAGAACTCTTCCAGCATCTGGGACGGCGCTTCTACGAAGTCCCACTCGATCGAGAACGCGCTAGTGCCCGCCCACTTCTGCCGGCTACCGAAGATGCCGTGCAACATGTGGCCGAACTCATGGAAGAAGGTCACCACATCGGCGTACTGCATCAGGCCGGGATCGGTTGCGGTCGGCTCCGGAAAGTTCGCATTCAGCCGAGCCTCGGGGAGAGCAATACCCTTCTTGCCCTGCACGACCGTGCCGGCATTGAACCACTTGTTCTTGCCGGCACGCGGATGCATGTCGAGATAGATGATGCCGATCTTTTGACGATCTGGCGTGGAGCGGTCGAAGACATCGAACGCCTTAACCGACGGATGCCAGAGAGCAGCGTCCTTCACCTGGACGAACTCGATATGGAACATGCGAGCGGCGGTGTCGAGCACGCCCTTCTCGACCTCTTCATAGGGGAAGTAGGCGCGCACGGCCTGCGAGTCGAAGGTAAAGTGGTCGCGGCGAAAGAGCTCCCCAAAATACGAGGCAGAGTAGTCGGGAATCTGCGTCAGCCCGGGCTCCTGCTTCTGCGCAAAGGCGAGCAGCTGGGCGTACTCCTGGTCCATAGCAGGACGGGCTGCCTTGTCGAGCTCCTCGATCAGCGACTGGATGTTGCCGGGCGTACCGATCATCTTGTCGGCACTGGACAACTCGGCCCAGCTCTTCATGCCAATCAACTGGGAGATCTCTTCGCGCATAGCGATGAGCTGTAGCAGAAGATCCTTGTTCGCCGGATAGCAGCGGCCCATGTAGGTGAGATAAAGCTGTTTGCGTAGCGCGGCCGACTTGGCATAGGTGATCACCGGGCGATAGTCGGGCTCGTCGGTGGTGATGGTGACCATGCCGTGCTCGTCGGGCTGATGACGGGCGATGTAATCGGCGGGCAGGCCGTCGAGCTCGCTGGCTTTGACCTTGATGCTGGCTGTGCCTTCGGCGATGTTGCGGTTGAACTGGAGGGCAACGGCGGTGAGTTTGTCGCGCAGGTCGCGGATCTTCGCCCGGGTGGCCTCATCCCTATCAACACCAGCAAGACGATATCCCTGCAGCTCGCGCTCAAGATAGTGCTTCGTCTCGGCGTCGAGACTGTCCGTCTTGATCGCAACCAGCGCGTCATAGAGCTTGCGGTTGAGCGAGATCTCCGCGCCAACAGAGGAGACGCGCCGCAACTCGGTCTGTGCAACATCGCGCAGTTCCTTTACCGGCGAAGCATTGTTCAACAGTGACGGCCCCATGCTCGCGGTGGAGAGAGCACGGCCCATCTCGTCGAAGGGCGCCAAGGTGTTCTCTACCGTGCGTGCTCCCTGGACTTCGAGGATTTGCTTTTCAAGCCGGGCAACATCATCGAGATGGCGCTGCACCCAGGCCGTCACTCCGGCAGGATCAGGATTGCCGATCCAGACATGCAGCGGATCGTTGGCGGGCGTTTCGGCGATGACGGGGGCGGTGGTAAGTGTACTCATCAGCAATCCTGCAACGAGAAGTTTGCGCACAACAGATGTGCTCCAATTCGATCTGGATTGGGATGAGGATAACGCACACTGAGAGACAAAAGCTCCGCTGACGTAGGCGGAGCTTTTGTACTCAATAGACGGCCTGCCTATCAGGCCCCGTCATAGCGCATCTTCTTCAGATCTTCGATCAGGCTTGGCCCGGTAGGCTTCCAACCCAGCGCTTGCTGTGTCCACGCACTGGAAGCCGGCATATCCAGACCGGCGAAGATGGCCAGCCAGCCAAAGTGTTCCGCGGCCTGTTCCTGTGAGATAGAGACAACCGGCACCTTCAATCCCTGGCCGACGACCTCGGCGATCTCACGCATGGAAACACCCTCTTCCGCCACGGCGTTATAGCGCTTGCCCGCTTCGCCCTTCTCCAGCACCAAGCGGTACAACTCCGCCGCAGCAAACCGAGGCACGGCCGGCCAGCGGTTGCGTCCCTCGCCGATGTAGGGAGAGACATCCTTCTGACGCGCGATCTGGATCGCATAGCTCACCAAGCCCTGCTTCTCGGTGTCGTGCACCTGCGGCAGACGAACGATCATGGTGCGGACGCCGCCGTCTGCCACCGCAGCCACGGCCTCTTCGGTAGCGCCGCGTGGAATGATCTTCGAACTCACCGGAGGATCCGTCTCCATGCCGATTTTGCCGTTGCCACCATGGCCCGCAACGCCGGTGCCCGAGGTGACGATCAGCGGGCGGTCGGAGCCGGTGAGCACCTCGCCCAACGCCTGGATGACCTGGCGGTCGGTCTCGCAGTTGGCCGCGAACCGGGAGAAGTCATGATTGAAAGCGGTGTGAATAACGGCATCGGCATTGGCTGCGCCGTTCCGTAGGCTTTGAAGGTCCTCGAGGTCGCCGCGATGCACTTCTGCCCCGGCCTTGCGGAGTTGCTCCGCGCCGGCATCGGATCGCGTAAGGCCGAGGACCTGGTGGCCAGCTTGAACGAGCTCCGGAACAATCGCCGAACCGATAAATCCTGTTGCACCCGTAAGGAAAACCCGCATCGATACTCTCCTAATAGAAGAGCAAGAGCCCCTCTACCAAGACGATAGGCAATGCGCGGCATACGATCTATGCTCGAGAATCCGTAATACCTTCGCGAGCGTCCAATACAGCTAGAGCATTTCTCCTGTTGCTGGGTAGCCCGGAAGGGGAGTGCAGCGGCGTTTTCATTGCGGAAAACGCCCATAGATACCGAATCCCTACACCACACCTACAGGAGAAATGCTCTATGGATCCCCTCTCGGCCGTGCTGTCGTTGCTGAAACCGCGCAGTTACACCTCCGGCGGTATGGATATGGGCGGCGACTGGGCGATCCAGTTCGGACCGCACGACGGCATCAAGTGCTACGCAGTGGTCTCAGGCGAGTGCTGGCTTGCGGTGGATGGTGCTCCCGAGCCGGTGCATGTCTCCGCGGGCGACTGCTACCTTTTGCCCTCGGGCCGGCGCTTCCGGATGGCAAGCGATCTCTCGCTGCCGCCGGTCGATGCCCAAACGATCTTTCGCTTCCCGCTGAACGGCGCCATTGCAACCTACAACGGCGGAGGTGCGTGCTTTGGGCTGGGCGGACACTTTGCTCTCTCGGGAGACAGCAGCATGCTGCTGAAGGTATTGCCGCCGATCGTGCATCTCGCAAAGGACTCAGACCGCGCTGCGATGCGATGGTGTCTGGAACGGATGATGCAGGAGTTGCGCGATCCGCAGCCGGGCGGATATCTGATCGCACAGCAGCTTACCTACATGATGCTGGTACAGGCATTGCGTCTGCATCTGGCGGAGCAGGCGGACGGCAGTGTTGGCTGGCTCTTCGCGCTGGCGGACAAACAGATCAGTGCGGCGATGAGTTGCATTCACAATGAGCCGGCGCGGCGATGGACGCTGCAGCAGTTAGCTGAAGAGGCGGGCATGTCGCGGTCGAGCTTCGCGGTGAAGTTCAAGGAGACGGTCGGTTCTTCTCCAATGGAGTATCTGACGCGGTGGCGCATGCTGCTGGCTGCCGATAAGCTATCGAACTCCTCGGACCCGATCTCTACGATTGCGTTGTCGCTGGGGTATGAGTCGGAGAGCGCGTTCAGCACTGCGTTCAAGCGGGAGATGGGATGTTCGCCGCGGCAGTACGTGCGTGGGCGTGGAGAGACTCATCTCCTGGAAGCAAAAGACGGTTCGCGCCAAGCGCGAATACCCAGGTCCCCAAGGGACACCACCCCAACGAAACAAGTTCGTTGGGGACCCCGGGACCTGGGGCACCCGGTGCATGGGTGATTTAGGAAACGACGGCCTGCGGTTGTGTTTCTTCCTGGCTTATTCTGGCCCAGTCCTGCTTCAAGAACAGCGCAATCGCAGCAGCGAGTAGAAAGCCCGCAGCCGTAATCGAGAGTCCGAAGCCAAACCCGCGCTCCTGCGCAATGCGGCCCACGGTGAACGGCGCGACTGCGCTGGCGATGCGGCCGAGGTTGTAGGCAAAGCCCATCGCTCGTCCCCGTAGCGCCGTGGGAAAGGCCTCGCTGGAGATGACGGAGAAGCCGCTGAAAAAGCCAGTGCCCCAGAAGCCGACAACCGGACCGAGCAGCAGCAACGCCGTCGGCGTCTTCACCACTGCATAGAGCGGCACGACCAGCGCGGCCATCAACAGAAAGGTGACGTAGACCGGTTTGCGTCCGAAGCGGTCTGCCAGCGGACCAAAGCTGACGTAGCCAAGAAACGTACCGAGTTGCATCACGATGGTGAAGGTGGAAGTATGCAGCACGTCGAGGCCGTGGCCTCCTTTGCTTACCGGAGCCGAAAGAAACGACGGCGCCCAGGAGAAGAGCCCCCACCAGGCGAAGAGGCTGGCGGCGTTCATGCTGGTGATGACCAGTGTGCGCTGAGCGAGCTTGCCGCGGAAGAGTGCGCTGGCAGAAACGTTGGTCGCGGGTCTCCAGTGCTCGGGCTCCTTCACCTTGCGGCGGATCCAGATCGTGATCAACGCAGGAAACAGTCCCGCAAGAAAAACAGCGCGCCAGCCGAAGTGCGGCATGATGAGCGCGACAACTCCTGCGGCCAGCGCGTATCCGATGGCCCACGCACTCTGCACCAGTGCCAGAGCCTTGGCCCGATGCTGCTGCGGCCATGTCTCCGCGACCAGCGCTGCGCCCGCAGCCCACTCGCCCCCCATGCCAATGCCGAGCAGGAATCGACATATCGCTAACTGCGGAACTGTATGAACGAAGGCGCAAAGTCCCGTACAAACCGTATAGATCAGAATCGAAAGCGAGAGCGCCCGCGTGCGTCCCAGTCGATCCGCCACGAAACCGAAGCCGATACCGCCGGCCGCGGCGGCAAGCAGCGTGAAACTCATGATCAGCCCGGCGGTGGCGGAGCTCATGCCAAGGTCTTTCTGCGCCGCGGGAATGACCATGGAGTAGAGCATGACGTCCATGCTGTCGAGCATCCAGCCAAAGCCTGCGGCCAACAGAGCATTGCGCCGTGCCGGCTGTTTGGCCAGGGACCAGAAGGCTGGGTTGTCTACCAGGCTGTCCATCAAAGATGCTCCTGTCTTCATGGGTTAGAGTATTTCCCTGTGGGTGTAGTCTAGGGCTTCTTCATCTATGGGCGTTTTCCGCAATGAAAACGCCTCTGCAATCTTCTTCCGGGATACCAAGCAACAGGGAAATACTCTTAGTGATGCGCCGGGGTTGGAGGTGCGGGCTGCGGTGTTGCGGGTGTCGGATTCGTCTCCAGCGGTTCCCCGGCTGTGCCTGTGGGAGCGGCGCCGCCTGTTGCCGGGTGCCCCGGTGCCGCCGCCGGTGTCGCTTCTTTGGTCTCCGGCAGAACTGGACGATCGCGGTTCACAGACCACTGCACGCCATCGAAGAACTCCTTCTGCGTACGCTTGATCTTGAACTTGCCATCGGTAAGGAACTGCAGGTGAGCATGATCGTATGCGAGCCCGGCGCCGGCGACAAGATGTAACCACTCGCCGCGTGCGGTTTCGTCGGGAGCCTCGGTGTAGCCATCGTCGTAGGTCACATCCGGAAAGCGTGCGCTGAAGGCTGATGCGCGTGCGCCCGGTTGTTGACCCGTTACCGCCATGTAGACGCGCACACCTTTATAGATGGGCTGCTGGAAGGCGCGCGGATCCCACTGCTGTCCATAGCGGAAATAGCGCGCGTTCATGCGCGCATTCATATCAAGCACACCCGGCGCCTTGGCCATGCCGTCGACGATGTAGTCCCGCAAGGTGTAATTCACCGTCTTGCTCTGCGGATGGTCGGCATCGTTGAAGTAATAGAGGCTGGTGAACCATCCACGCGGAGCCCACCAGGCGCGTCCCAACTCTGCTCCGTTGCGGGAGATGACCCAGGCCGAGTACTCGGAGAAGGGCTGCACCCATTCGTGGGACGGATAGCCGTGCGGGTTGAGGAAGCCATCAGGCAGCCACGCCTCCCAGAGCTGACGCCGCGTGCGCGACTCGGGATAGAGCGGGTCCTGCTCCCACAGGCCGGTGATCATGTCAGCCGTGAGCGAGGCATGATAGCCGGCATGCAGCATGTTGTCTGGCGTGATCTTCGCCAGGTCCATCGCCAGCTCGGCGCCGTCAGGATTGGTAATGGGATGAAGAACGACGTTGACCTTCTCAAGCGACTTACGCCGCGCATTATCAAGGACAAGCTCTTCGGCGAACTTGTGGATGTGGCTGGTGCTGCTGACCTCATTGGCATGCTGGCGGCCGGAGTAGACGATGGCCGCCTTCAGCGTCGTCTCCTTCGCCATGGAGCGCAACGCGGAGGGCGTGGGCAGCATGACGTCCGCCGCCCAGATGTTATTGCCCATGTAGCTGCGGCCCATCCAGTAGACGTTCACACCGGGGAAGGTAGACAGGCGCGAGAGCAGACGCTCATTCTCCTCAAGGCCGATGGGTTGATCCCACTGTACGTAAGTCTTGTCAGCTTTCTGCACAGCGGGGGCAACGTCAGCGATCTGCGGACGGGGATGCACCGGCGCGGGTACGGCAGCCTGTGCAGTAAGAGTCTCGGGCTTGGTGTGCTCGGCCGGATGCAGTTCCAGAGGAAGATCGAACTCAAAAGCAAGCTGTTTCAGATGTGGGTAAGCAAGGCGCGCGGTATAGAGGCCGGCCGCGTGCATCTTCTCGAGCCATGCGAGCTCTGCCTTCGCCTGCTCGGCAGAGAGGACCGTACGCTCCAGCGTGTCCTCGGTGACGAGATTGCGCCACTCTTCAAACTTGTCTTCATTGCTCGCGACCGGAAGGCTCCATGTAAGCGCGGTCACGGAATCGGAGCCCTGTTGGATACGGGTTGCTACCAGCCGCGGGTCGCCGGCTTCAAGCGCCGAAAGGTCGCGTTTGAACTCATCGCCCGCATCACCCGCCTTCCATGCGAGCTTGACTTGTGGATGCGAGGCATCGCTGCCATAAAACTCCACATGAATGCGCGGATCTTTGCCCTCATCGGAGAGATGCGCGATGGGGACGATGCGCCCCATATAGTCCATGATGCCGGTCGAGAAGGTATTGCCAAAGATATAGAAGGAGTTCTGCGTCGCGAAGAGAAGATCTTCCTGCAGGCCTTCGAGCGAGGAGACACGTTCCTGATCGAGACCGAGAGCGTAATCGGGCTCGCTCATGTGAAAGTCGACCTTGATGGTGTCGAAGAGCGGCTGATATTCAAGCTTGGGTTTGCCATTGCTCTGCGCCAGGATCTGGTGAATGATCTTCGGCATGGTTGTGTCCTGGTAATGCTCCCAGAACATCTCAACGTCCGTGGGCACACGCTCGGTGACGATGCACGATCCATCGGCAGCGCTAAAGGTTACCCAGCCCGTCTCAATACCGACCTGCTCGTAGTTATTGAACTCAGTGGAGTAGGGCCGTTGATGTACATAGGTCGTGAACTCGCGAGTCAGGATTTCCTTACCGCCTTTATCAAAGGCGCGGACGCGATAGGTGGGGCCGCCGTCGCTGCTCATCTTCTTGAAGGCGATGTTGGCCAATGGAAGCTTAAGATCGCGTGCCAGAATCTCGTCGACAGGATAGAGTTCCTGCACCCAGCGCTCCTCGGTGCGCATGGTGGATTCACTCTTGGGATCGCGGTAGGGTGCGAACTCGATGATGAGCTTGTCTGCGTGCTTCGTGGCAAGTTCCGGCTCAACTGAGTCGACCAGCCAGCTATATCCCTGCTTGTAGGATGAGAGCACTTCCACACGCGCATTCTTCACACCTGCCGCATCGAGCGCTGACTTGAGTTGTGCGGCGAGAAGCTTGCGTTGCCCGGGGCTTTCGCTCACGCCTGCCTGCACCAACACAGGCTCGCCCGCATGCGCTTGCGCAGCGAGTTTCCGCGCCGTCACCAGCATACGCTTGCCCTCCCACTCAAAGGTGAGATCTTCGGCGAAAGTAGGCGCGGCCTGCTTGAAGGGCGCAACCTCAGACTGCAGGTGCATGGGAACATCGCCGTCGCAGCACTTCACACCAGCGTGTTTGCTGCCGGTAACGACTTCAATATTCGTCGTATGCAGACGCTCGGCAAGCATGCCGCGGATGAAGCTGTTCAGCTTGGGGTCAACCTCATCGACATCGACATCGGCGCGAATGCTGGTAAGTCCGGTGGGGTGATCCTTCGCAAGCTTCGCCGACCACTGATCGAGATGGTAGAGCGCTGCCGCGGCCTGCCCCACATCGGACTTCTGTCCGAAGAAGTGCCGCAGGTCGTCACGCACCTCTTCCACAGAGGCGTAGCGCTTGTTCGGCTCCCAAAGATAGGGCAGATGGTTTGCAGCATAATCGAGTGCGGCCGTAGCACCCGCACTGTCGCCGCGAATCAGCAGAGCATCACTCTTACCGGCGGCATGATCCACGATGCGCAGCTCGCCCTCGCCGGCAGCAAGTGTCGGAAGAGCCTTGCCTGCACCCGGTTGCATCTTATCGAGGTCGATGTTCGGTTTGGCGGCGAGCAGGTCGCGCAGGCGGTCGGCTGCCGGCGATCCTTCCGCCAGCACCGGAGTTCCCTGCAACTGCGAGGGCGTAACACCGGTTTCAGGCACAGCCAGCGGAAGCGTAATCCCGACCGTCTCAAGACCGATGCGTGCTGCAAGATTCGCCATCGCGATTCCCTGCGAACCTGCGGGAACGTAAAGCTTTGCGGCGGTACCGGCAGGGATAGGCTTCTTGGCGTTGCCGGTCAGCAGGCCTTTGATGGTGTAGAGCCGGGCGAGATCGAGAACGCGGGCATCACCGTTGCCTTCCGGCATCGCAGGTAGCGCACCGGCGCGAGCCGCCGTCGAACCAGCGAACGTCAGCGGTGTATCGCCAAGCATGATCTGCACCTCACGTACGGCGCCGAAGGATACGGGTGTTCCAGCTCCTTCTTCCGGTTTCAATAGCTTCTGCAGTGTGGCAAGATCGATCGCTCCGTCTAGCTTCAACACCGCGCGGCGAATGCCGCCATTGTTACCAGCAAAGACCAGTGCCTGCAGTTCCGTCTTAGCGGTGCTCTTCCCTTTTACGAGTGCGGCATTGATGTTCTTTGCGGGTAGGCCGATCTTGTCCCCCGGAACAGACCATAGGAACGGCGCGCGCTGCGCATACGCATTGGCAGCATTCAGCAGACCTACGGGATCCGGACCGATGACAGCAATACCGCCGTCGACCGCGACCACGGATCCTTCGCCGAAGCCCAGCGTACCGGCCACAGCACGAACAGCCGCGGAAGCTGCCACGGGAACCGCGCTCTCGCCAATCCAGATATTCGGTGCGCTCCCGGTACATCCTGTCACAGCCTGTGGAGCCCCTTGAATCACCACAGGCAACGTCAGTGCGGAGGTCTCATAACCTGCACGCGCTGACAGATTGGCGGCAGCAGCGTTCTCGGCGGCATTTGGATTCGCTGGGACGATGATGTGTCCGCACACAGCATCCGCAATCTTGTCACCGTTGGTGTCCTGCAGCAGCATACCGGGCTGCCATGGGTTCTCGAGGAAGGTCTCCTTCTCTACCTCGGGCGCGGGAGCCGCGGCATCCGCGGCCGGGGTAGGCTTCGATGCCGCCGGGGTTGGAGCAACAGGCTTCTTCTTCTGACTGTGCAGCGGCGACGCAGCTGCGAGCACAAGCGTGCACGCGATCGGCAGTGCAAGACGTTTCATCGAGATCTGTCTCCGTTCACAGGTTTGGTGGAGTCGACGGGAGGAAGAGCATTCGCAGGCCCTGAAGGCTGGGGTGGTGCATGACGCGCCGCGCGCAGATAAAGCACGGCATACGTACCCAGCCAGTGTGAACCCAGATAGCCCGCATCGGGAAGGCCTTTCAAACCTCCGGCAGCGTTAATGGCCGCAAGCTGCTGCAGCAGGGCGATGCGCGCGTCTTTCGCTGGAAGCGCGTCAGCGATCTCGGTCATGGCGTAGGCACGATCGAAGGCAAGACCAATGAGGTGCGACTTGCCGGCGAACTCTTCCTTATCGGTGATCCTGGAGACGTCAACACTTTTTGCCAGCGTCTGGAACTGCGGCGACTCGAGCGGCGGAAGGAAATCGGCCAGCCACTGCGGGAACTTTTCCCGCGGAAGGATACGGCTCATCAATTGAGCCTCTGCCAAACAAGGAGAGAGGAACTCGGTGCCGCCGGGCTCAAAGGCTGTGGGGCAGTCACGATCAGCAGCGAAGAGGCGATTGGCGTTGCGCACTACTGCATCTTTCAGCTTGTCATTGGGAACGGCGCTCAATGCATCGAGCACCAGCACCATCGACATTGCGGTATTCGGATGCACTCCGGCACGGGAGGCGACGGGCAGATGATCGTAGTATTCCATCAGCTTGTCTGAGAAAAACTCCTGCAGCGGCTTGATATTCGCCGTGAGCTTTGCCGCCTCAGGATCATTCCAGGTGCTGAGCTCGGCGTGCAGCTTCAGGAGCCAGGCATAGCCGTAGGGTTTCTCGAAGTTCTTCGCTGACTTGAAGAACTCCAGCTCTCCAGAGATGTTCTTCTCTCCCAGATGCTCGGTGAGCTTCTCCTGCATGAGGCGGCGTAGCGGAAGATCAGGATAATCCTTGGACAACGCGACCATCATCCAGGTGCTGTTCACGGCGGAGTGCCAATCGTAACAGCCATAAAAGGCGCGGGTTTTGTCGTAGTCAACCGGGAGCTTCGGGCGTTCTCCGTAGAGCCACAGATACTGTGCGCCTTCGGGCGCCGCCTGAGGATGATCGACACACGAGAGCGGCCATGCCGCCAGATAGGTGGCCTGTTCAAGCCCGAAGGTGGGGACTGTCACCTTTGGCAAAGACTTGCCATAGGCAGCAAGCTTCGACGCATCCACAGAACGATGCTGGGCCGCGGCAACAGCCGAGCCCAGCGTGATAACCAATGACACAGACTTCCATCCAACTGCCATGCCTGCCCTCGCAGAAAAAGAGCCCCGCCGCGCAGCGGGACCCGGGTCACGACGACGTTAGAAGGTGAAGCGGGCCGCCAGCTCACCCTGTTGACGATTGCCTGAGTCAGTAGCGCGGCCAAAGGTGCCCGATGCCGCCGAGGTGGTGATGCTGTTGTAGAGGTAGTTATTGGCGCCGAAGAGATTGAAGGCCTGACCATAGACCTCGAGGCTGAAACGGTCGTGAATGCGGAAGTTCTTCAGCAGCCGCAGATCGAAAGATTTGTATGCGCTGTTCTGCACGGTGGATGGATCGACCGCCGCCAGGCCGCGCGATGCGCGGTAGGTGTTGATCAACGAGAAGTCCACATCGCGGTTGACCTGGTTGCGGGTAGTTCCGGGAACATACTGGGTAATCGAGTCGGCATTCACGGTAGCAGCATAAGCGCTGAACGGCGTGGCAGAGCGCAGCGTGAGGATGCCGCTGCTCATGATGCCCCAGGGAAGTTGATATCCAAAACTGGCTACCAGGGCGTGACGGCGATCGGCATTGCCAGGGCCCCAGTCGAGCGATGGGTTCAGCGGGCTGGTGACCGTAGCCTGAGGGTTGTTATCGCGGGTGCTTTGCAGCGTGTAAGAGATCGTGTACATATGGCGGCGGGACAGCCGCTTGTCGACGCGGATAAAGAGCGCCTTGTACTTCGAGGCACCAGTCGGCGCACGCATGTAGATGATGTTCCACCCCGTCGCCGGGCGGGTGGTGCCGCTGGTGGGGTAGTTCAGGTCGATCGTGCGGTAGTCGTGCAGGCTGTAGCTGTACAGGCCATCGAGGTTGACCGAGAGATTGTTGGAGATCTGCCGCGAGTAACCGGCCGAATACTGCTGCGCGTAGGGGTTCTGGAAGTTCGGCGCCATGAAGGTCACGGTCGGCTTGTTGGTCGAGCAGTAGTCTGCCGCCGTCTTACCCGCACCAAACGGATTCGGATACGAAGGATTGGCGATGGAGATGCTGCAGCTCACCAGGTTCCGCGCCTCAGAGAAATTCTGCAGCGTCTGGATATTGTTGTAGTAGATGCCGTAGCCGGCACGGACAACATCGCGCGATTTGCCGGTGATATCCCACACCAAACCAATACGCGGAGCGAAGTTGTTGCTGTCGCCGCGAGCCTTGTTGTTGTTGATGAACGGAATCTGCGACTGCGCCGTGGTGTAGTTCAGTCGTTCATTGAACGAGCCGAACTGGCGCTCCCAGCGAAGACCGAGATTCACCGTGATGTTGCGCGAGATCTTCCACTCATCTTCTCCATAGAGACCGAGCGGCGTGGTAGGAATCTTCGTCGAGATGAACGGAATCGTCTGCGTGTACGAGGTAGGATTCTTCAGCGCGGCGATGGTGGATGCGTTGTTGGGATCAAAGACCTGATCCGTGCCGAAGGTCCAGGTACCGTTGTAGTTGCTGGCCGCGCCGTCGGTGAACGGAATATAGCTGACGTCGAAGCCTGCCTTGAAGGTGTGCTTACCGAGAACGTAAGAGACGCTGTCGAGAAGCTGGAAGCGGCGCTCCACACCGGTGTCGGCGTAGCCGAAGCCATAGCTGAAGCCGGGGAAAGTGTAAGCCGTCTGCAGGCTGTTGAGCACCTGCTGTGAGTAGCTGCCGGGGTTGGTCGGGATGGGAGCGTTCGGCGGCCCAAGCTGATAGGAGGCGTAGGCGTACTGGAAACGAAGATCGTTCAACAGCCGCGGCGAAAGTGTATAGGTATGGCCCACGACAAGCGACTGGCGTGGAATCTCGCCGTTGTAACAATTGCGGACCGTGGCGCCGCCGCAACCCTGATAGCTGAGCAGGTTCCACTCCTGGGCGTAGCGTGCGAAAAGCGCCTGCTTGTCGGTCAGCTTATGATCGACGCGCGCCGTGAACATCTGGTCATGACTGGGCTTGGAGAACGCTCCGTTGTTGGCGCTGTAGTAAGTCGGGTTGGCGGCGACGGTGTAAACCTCAGAGGTCTGCGTGCGCTCAAAAGCCAGATAGAAGTGCGTCCGGTCTTTCAGGATGGGGCCGCCGATATCACCGCCAAGCTGATTGCGATTGAACTCCGGATTGACCGTCTGGTTGAACTTCGGAGCATTGATCGCCTTATTGCGCCACAGTTCGAACGCCTCACCATGAAAAGCATTCGTACCGCTCTTGGTGACGACGGAGATAAGGCCGCCCATCGAGAGTCCATACTCGGCCGGATACTGCGTGATGTTGACCTTGAACTCCTGCACGCCGCCCTGGGGGAAGTTCTGACGGGGCTCACCCATCTCAGCGAAGACATTGGAAACGCCATCGATCACGAAACCGTTGGTGTAGTAGCCGGAACCGCCACCGATCTGCACGTTGTTATAGAACGAGCGGGATGCATCCTGACTGGTGCCCGGAACAAGCAACGCGAGATTCAAATACTGGCGTGTGTTAACCGGCAGCTTGTCGATCTCATCCTGCGTCACCACACCACCGACGCTATTGCTCTCGGTATTGATCTGCGGAGAGTAGCCGTTCACC
>JABFXN010000073.1 GCA_013361705.1 Acidobacteriaceae bacterium | reverse complement strand
GCGGACGAGGGCAGGCGGTCGATTCGATTGTCCGTTCGCGAGCTGAGTCCGCATATTGAACCAATCATTGGCCGTGAACGAGGCATTGCGGTTGTACTCGTAGACGCTGCCGTGAAAACGGTTGGTTCCACTCTTAGTGATGAGCGTGATCTGCGCGCCCGAGCTTCGTCCCGCCTCGGCGTTGGGATTGCTGGTGGTTACGCGAATCTCAGCGACTGCGTCCTGCGTCATGCGGAGCACGCTGTCGAAGGCGTAACCGTAGTTCTCATCGTTGACATCGACGCCGTCGAGCGTGACGTTGGATTGATCGGAACGCGCTCCGTTTACCGCGCCGCTGCGGGAGTCACTGCCTGTGTTGCCGCCACTGGTGCCGGACGAAGAGCCATCGCTGCGGCCTAAGAAGGTGACGCCGGGCTGCAGGCTGAGCAGATCCACTACATTACGCCCCTGGATGGGAAGGGTTGAGACCTGCTGGCTGTTCAAAACATTGCCCAGCGTGGCGTCCGTCGTATTGATGGTGGTCTGTGCCTCAGTCGTGACTTCCACCGCCTGATTGGTCGAGCCGACCTGCATGACGACGTTGATCGTGGCCGGAAGGGCGACCTGCAGCTCGATATTCTCCTTCCTGAGGGGGCCAAAGGAGGGAGCATCCACTTCGAGTGCGTATATCCCTGGCTGAAGTTGCTGGAACTGGTAGGCTCCGCCGGCGTCAGTAACACCGCTGCGAACGGCTCCGGTGACTGCGGAAATTAGCTTGATGTTGGCTCCAGGGATAACGGCTCCGCTGGGATCGGTAACCGTGCCGCGCAGTGACGTTACTGCCTGTCCAAAGAGCTCGGAAGTCACCAGCAACAGAAGCCAGAGCGCGAAGAACCCATGCGAAAGGTTTCGCCGCCTTGGTTGAGATTTAGCGCTTACGTGGGAGTCAGGCAGGGGGGTGCTGTGCTTCTGGCGCATTTGTCTTCTCCGGAGTGGACTAGACCTAAGAGGGCTGGGTTAGATGCTCATCTTGGCACTAGAAAGACCAACTCCGGAAGGGGTTTGCACGGTATAAAGGCTCGGCACTCACTGTCTACGCAGGTTCGATAACTATATACTTTTCAAATAGTTGAGCTCGGCTACTCTATTTTTGCGCAGGGAGTGAGTGTCGGCTCTCTTCTGAATGAGTTGAACGACAGATGCGCCGGCGTTCATGCCACGTTCACCCTCCTTTTATAAGCTAAGGGGTCTTGGCGCGAAGGCAGTCGATTGCGGTTTGGGATAATTCCGAGGAGCGATCAGCGTTAGCGTGGACGGGACTATGAAAAATGGGTTGACTGAAGATGCGATCCAGGAGATTCCGGTTCCTGAGTCACTCGAGGAAGATGCCCGGTGGAAGCTGGCACAGAGAGTTGCCGCAAGTAAGGGATTGACCTCCTCGGTCCTGCTCGCAAAGTTCCTACTTTACGTCTGCGACCGTCTGCTACGAGGCAGCGTTGCGGAGATCACCGAGTATCAGAGCGGCGTGCAGGTTTTTGGCAGGCGCACCAGCTACAACCCGAACGACGACAACATTGTTCGGCAGTACGCCCGTCTCCTTCGTAAGCGTCTGGACAACTATTTTGATGGCGAAGGATGTGATGAACCTATCCGGATCAATATTCCGCGAGGAGGTTACGTCCCCGTATTTCATCCACGGACCCCGGCCAAGGATCCCAGTAAGGCATCGACGGGAGATGCGTCTTTCTCTATAGAAGGCACGGCCGAGCAGGCGCAAAAGGATACGCTCTCGAACGTCGCGGTAATCCAAGACATCGCAGTTTTTGCGGCTGCTTCGAGGCGAAAAGCAGGGATGCCCTGGCTGCGTGCGAGGTTTCGCCGCCTTTGGTGGGTGGCTGCCTGCATTGTCATACTCGGCGCCACCGCTCTGTACTTTTCGGGATGGCTCGGCTTCATGCGGCCGCGTGGTGGCTCTCATTTGCTCTGGAGCCAACTCTTCAGCAAGAGTAAGGAGACGTTTGTGGTTCCCGCTGACAGCGGGCTTGTCTTCCTCGAAGATATCGCCGGCCGGCCGCTGTCCTTAAAGGAGTATGAGAAGCGGCAGTATCTCTACAATCTTTCCCTGCCGGCGGGCATCGATCAAGACACCAGAAATGACCTCAACTCGGCGCGCTATACCAGCGTTTCGGATCTGAATATCGTCTCGAGACTCTCGCGGCTCCCGGAGATGGTTCCGGACCGCTTCGTCATTCGTTATGCGCGCGAGCTGCATATGGATGACATCAAGCATTCGAATGTGATTCTTATCGGGTCCGTTTATTCGAATCCCTGGGTAGAGTTATTTGAAGACAAACTGAACTTTCAGTTCGATTACAAGAGCTATTCAGCGTTTGACGCCATCGTGAACAAACATCCACTCGCCGGAGAGCCGGCGTTATTCCATAACAATTCGAGTGGAAACTCGAGCAAGACCTATGCTGTGATGGCGTTTCTACCGAGCCTTGATGGCAATGGGAGAGTGCTTATCCTGGAGGGGCTGACAATGGCAGGCACGGAGGCAGCTCAAGACCTCTTGTTTGATGAGAATGCGATGGCCCCGATTCTGGAGAAGGGGCGCGCAGCCGATGGTTCCCTAAAGCCGTTCGAGCTCCTCATCGAGACATCAGGTATTACAGCGGATGCTCCGACCGCTCGCGTCATTGCCAGTCGCTATTACTGAAGGAATGCAAGTACAGCGGAAACGTCTCATGGCTGTTGCTTGATCCGAGACATGGCTGAACTTCATCGCAAGCCAGACATTTTTCCCAAATGTCGGTACTCGTCCGTTATATTTCATCCGCCAAAATCCAACGGGAAACCACTTCTTGACATCCGACTTATCTGGCATCGATTCGATCAATCTTTGCCCACGTGTTGGACCAATCGCTTTCCAGCCCATCTGTTCCTGGCTGCTGGTATGAAAATGGGGAGGGATGGCTATCCTGGTGGCGGGTAAGATCGATACGCAAAAGTTCTGATCCTGCCGCTAAACGTGATCTAAACAGAGTTGTACCTAGAGATCGGAGGGTGCCTATGGCCTATCCACGTTGTCCCGAACGGGACATTTTGTCTAACCGGCTAATCGAAGCGTATCGAGATCTAAACTTTAGTGACTTAGGTGCGACCGAAAGCAAAGCGATCCCTCTGAATGCATCGATCGCCGCGCTTCAAGCGGCGATACGAGAGCACAAAGATAAATGCATTCTTTGTCAGAAGATCGCCTCGGCCCCACGTGTTTCAACAAAAGCGGGGAAGGTTGCTTGACCCGTAACCCGTGGCAATTCATGCTGTTGGCCGCACAGTCTCATGCCTAGTAGGGTGCAGAGAACGCACGGCGTGGAGGAACGCACCGCGGGGCGACCGAATCAAGACAGAATGGACCGGTACGCTGTCCTTTCCCATTGGGCTTCTCGTGAACGCTTTAGGAGCGCTCTGAAACCTCATTAGAGAGTTTCTCTTGTATCGTGTGCGCAACCTGATCAACCGAGGTCGGCGCTCCCATTTCTTTTATCTCTTCGTCTTGCGAGATCTCCTGAAGCCCTATGCGGGCAGCGATTCTCTGGTTCATGCGAACGATTGCGGATGTTTCTTTTTCGGTAATAAGCAAAATCTGCAACATCAAATGTTCTCGTTCATAGCCCCGCCTCGCTAAGCTCGTTTGTCGCATGAGAATGAAGCTTGCCAGCAATATGGCTTCGAGGGCAACCAGCGTGTCGAAAAGCGGATAGGGAAATGGATCGAAATGCCAGTGGGTTAGATGGGAAGAATTCCAGAAAGTCCACCCCGCGAACCAGAGAAGATGGACTGCAACAAAGGAAATGCGACCGGCGAAGCCGGCGACCCGCTCTGCGAACCGTTCAGGCAGACTGCGGCTCGCAAGGAACTCTTGTTCATGTTTAGCGATCGTCTCGACATGCTCGGCGATTTGGCTAGGGATTTCCATAAGGCGCTCCAAAGAAAATGCCGTTGGATGGTTGGCGTAGTTCTTCCTGCCACCATGAGATGCGGGAAATTAGAACGGAGAATTGAATTCGGAAAACGCCCATAGGCGCGGAAGCCCTACCCTACACCACCAGGAAGATGCTCTAAAGTCGGATGAACGCATCGTGGCGGCTCCCCCGACGGGAATCCCTTCATCAAAGGGGATTCCACCTGTAGAATTCTTGGGCTCTACCAGGTATGCAGATTGCCGGGTCCTGAGAATGCAATTGGTTGAGAGAAGAGGGAGCACTATGGGGTTGCGCATCTTGTCGGTGATTCGCCAGGTTCTTGATGCTGAGGAGAGTGTCAAGATCAAAGATGGCATGGTGGATCTGAGCAGCAGTAAGCTCGTGTTGGACACCATGGACGAGTATGGTCTGGAAGAGGCGCTGCGGATGCGGGATGTCCTGCCGGAGACAGAAGTGGTTGCCCTGGCTGTCGGTCCTGCCCGGTGCGAAGAGGCTCTGCGTACGGCGCTTGCCATAGGCGCCGACCGCGCCGTTCTGGTGGAAACCGCCGAGGCACTGGACGTCATTACTGTCGGCAATGTGGTGGCACAAGTCGCTCGGACTGAGCAGAGCGATCTAATCTTCTGTGGTGGACAGGAAGCCGATTGGGATAGCCAGGCATTAGGAGCAGCGATTGCTGAATATCTGAACTGGCCGCAGCTTACCTGGACGACAGCCTTGAATCTTGAAGGACGGACACTGACCGGAACTCACGATGTTGAGGAAGGAACCGAGTCCTTCAGCGTGGAGCTTCCGGCAATCGTTACCACGCAGCAAGGCTTGTGCGAACCGCGGTATCCAACCCTGCCGAACATCATGAAGGCCAAGAAGAAGGAGCTGAGACGGGACTCCTTCGAGAGTTTCGGCGTTCGCTCGAAGTTGAAATTCATCCGCAGCGAGATTCAGGTTAAGGAACGGATGCGCAGGATTCTCGATGGCAAGGATGGAAGTGCGGCGGCACAGCAGTTGGTGGAGTTCCTTCGGAACGAAACAAGGGTGATTGGATGATCCTGATCGTTGCAGAGCATTCAAATGGCAAGCTGAGTAAAAGTACCTATGAGATGACACAGGCGGCCCGCGACCTGGGACGCGACGGGCAAGTTACGCTCCTTGTCCTGGGCAGTGGTGTGGCCACCGTTGCGACGCAGGCTGCTCTGCTTGCAGACCAGGTCCTCGTCGCCGATCTCCCCGTGTTGGGCTCATACGATCCGGAGGTTTGGGCGCAGGCAGTTGCACAGATTGCCCGCGAAGGGGAGGCTCATACCGTATTGATTGGCGGTAGCCGCAGCGGGCGAGAATATAGTCCGCGTGTCGCTGTGAAACTGGACGCTCCGTTGATAGAAGCAGCCATCAGCCTGAAATTTTCAGACGGGACGACCGTGGCCGAACATTACACGCTGCTCGCGAGAGTCGTGGAGCGTGTTGAGGCGCAGGCGCCAACAGTCGTGGTGAGCATTCATCCGGGAGCATTTCCACCGGCGCCGGCAAGGCCGGAGGCTGCCGAACAATACGACGTCGATCTCGAGCTACCTGCGCCACGCGTTGTCGTAACCCAGAGAAACACGATCAAAAGTAAACGGGTTGCTTTGCAGGATGCCGACGTTGTCGTCGCAGGCGGACGCGGGTTGGGAAGTGCGGAAGCCTATGCTCAACTGGTCGAAGGCCTGGCTGACCAACTAGGAGCGGCAATTGGTGCGACGCGTGCGGTCGTGGATGCGGGCTGGCGGCCTTATTCAGAGCAGGTAGGCCAGACGGGCAAAACAGTACAACCCAAGCTATATCTGGCTCTCGGCATCTCTGGAGCGGTCCAGCACCTGTCCGGAATGAATAAAAGTAAATTGGTGGTCGCGATTAATCGAGATCGGGAAGCGCCCATCTTCAAGATTGCCGATTATGGGATCGTGGGTGACGTGAAAGAGATTGTTCCAGCGGTCATCGAGAAGCTGAAATGAAGGGCTGAAAGCGGAGGGGTAAGAGTATGATGGCGCGATAGAAGTTGAGTGCCGATATGCTTCCACCGATACAGAAGCTCGCATTTCTGCTCTTTGCAGTTCTTACGATAGGGATTGGGCTTCACGGTTTCTATCGTGTTTATCTTCGTATTGTTGCAGGCCGCAAGGATACAGAGCTGCGCTTCGATCACCTGCTGCAACGTATCCGCTACGCGGTAGTTACTACGCTTACGCAGAGGCGCACCTTTCGAAAACGGCCATCCGTCAGTCTCTTCCACTCCTTTATCTTTTACGGATTTGTCTTCTATCTGGCCGTCAATCTGGTCGATCTCGCCGGTGGCTTCATCCCCTTCGACATCTCCTCGGACACCCTGTCTGGGAGGTTCTATAACCTGCTTGCCGATAGCTTGAGCACGCTGATCTTGATAGGCGTCGTCGCCCTGGTGATACGCAGGTTTCTGCTTCCGAGCCGCCAGGATTTCAGCTTCAATGAACGAACGCTGCTTCACAGTTCAGCCCAGCAGAGATTGATTTCGCTGGACTCGATCCTGGTCTCCGTATTCATTCTGTTTCACGTAGGTAGCCGGGCAATCGGCGCTGGGGCGAAAGTGGCCGGTGGCGGGATGGATCGTTTTCAACCCTTCGCGTCGCTGCTGTCGCATCTGTTCTCTTCGCAGAACACGGAATCATGGAGGATCTTCGGTTACTGGGGATCGCTCGGGAGCGTTCTCCTCTTCTGGATGTACTTTCCTCGCACGAAGCACATTCATATCTTTATGGCTCCGGCGAAGTATCTTGCCGCTCGAACATCGAGCTCCGGAGTACTTCCCGCCGTGAAGATAAGTGCGGAGCAGGGAAGTTCCGAGGCGGACGACCTCATCGTCGGTGCAAATAAGCTGGAGGATCTTGCCTGGCCGCGCCTGCTCGATGCTTATGCATGCATCCAGTGCAATCGCTGCCAGGATGTATGTCCCGCGACGGCCACCGGCAAAGCCTTGAGTCCGTCGGCGCTCGAGATCAACAAACGCATGGAGCTGAATGAACTTGCCAGGAATCAACCGAATTTTGAAAACGGAGAGCCGAGCCCGAAGCCTCTACTGACCTTTGCTCTCTCTCCTGAAGCTGCCTGGGCATGTACGACCTGCGGAGCGTGCATGGAAGTATGCCCCGTGCAGGATGAGCCGATGCTGGATATCATCGACGTTCGCCGGCATCAGGTCATGATGGCAGGTGAGTTTCCCAAACAGTTGCAGTCAGCTTTTCGGGGAATGGAGCGGGCGAAGAATCCCTGGGGCATTGGCCAGGAGAAACGCCTGGATTGGGCCGAAGGCCTTGCTGTTAAAACCATCGACGAAAACTCCGAGCCTGATGTGCTTTTCTGGGTTGGCTGTGCAGCCAGCTATGATCCTCAGGCGCAAAAGACCGCGAGAGCTTTTGTGCAGTTGCTGCAATATGCCGGGATTAACTTCGCGGTCCTGGGCAAAAGGGAGTGCTGTACGGGCGATAGTGCCCGGCGTGCAGGGAACGAATACCTCTATCTTCAACTTGCCGAGCAGAACATTTCCAACTTGAATGCCTGCAAGCCCAAACTGATTGTGGCAACCTGTCCGCATTGCCTGAATGCTCTTGGAGGCGAGTATCGCCAATTGGGCGGCGACTTCAAGGTGATGCATCACTCTGAATATCTCGCCTTGCTTGTTAGCGAGGGGAAGTTGGCTGCCGCAGCCACTCTGGACAAGATCACCTATCACGATCCCTGCTATCTAGGCCGTCACAATGGTATTTATGACGCACCTCGCAACTTGCTGAAGATTCTCGGTAACGGGTTCGTAGAGCTCGAACGGAACAGGGAGAATTCGTTCTGTTG
>JABFXN010000163.1 GCA_013361705.1 Acidobacteriaceae bacterium | reverse complement strand
GTTTCAGCTACCTGTCATCACGTCTGTTTCCCATTAAGCAGGAGAAAAGCCTGCGCGACTTCCTGGTGAACCGCTTCGGCAGCGAGCTGTACCTGACCTTCTTCAAGAGCTACACCGAAAAAGTATGGGGCGTGCCGTGCGAGGAGATCAGCGCGGAGTGGGGAGCGCAGCGCATCAAGGGCCTGAGCCTGACGGCCGCGGTAAAGCACTTCCTGAAGAAGACCTTCGGCAGGACTGAAGGCGACATCGAGCAGAAGAAGACTGAGACCTCACTGATCGAGCAGTTTCTCTATCCTAAGTTTGGCCCCGGACAACTTTGGGAATACGTTGCCGGTCTGGTGCAGCAGGGTGGCGGAGAGCTGCATATGGGATGGCGCGCGGTGAAGATCAACACCGAAGGCGACCGCGTCGTCAGTGTGGAAGCGGTCAACCGCGCAGGCGAGCGGCAGACCTTTGCCGGGGACCACTTCTTCTCCACCGTGCCGGTGCGGGAGCTGGTGCACTCGCTGGATGTCGCGCCTCCTGTGAATGTGGTTGAAGTGGCTGACGGTTTGCAATACCGCGACTTCATCACGATTGGCCTGCTGGTAGACAAGTTGCAGCAGACAGAGCCGGACGGCAGCCTGCTGAAAGATACGTGGATCTATATTCAGGAGCCGGATGTCCAGATTGGCCGGTTACAGATTTTCAACAACTGGAGTCCTTATCTGGTCGCTGATCCGTCGAAGGTATGGCTGGGGCTGGAGTACTTCTGTTATGACACCGATCCGCTGTGGAAGATGTCAGACGAGGAGCTCAAGGCTTTCGGCGCCATGGAGCTGGAGAAGATCGGCATGATCCGCCGGGAGCACGTGCGCGACGGTCATGTGGTGCGGGTTCCAAAGACCTATCCGGCATATTTCGGGACCTACGGCCGTTTCGACGAGATCCGCCGATACATGGATCGGTACGAAAACCTCTTCCTGGTAGGCCGTAACGGCATGCACAAATACAACAACCAGGACCATTCCATGCTGACGGCGATGGCCGCCGTGGATGCCATTCTGGCGGGTGAGACCAGTAAGAACTCCCTTTGGGATGTGAATACCGAGCAGGAATATCACGAAGAAAAATAATTTGCCGACTATATCCTTGTGGGTATGAATGTCCCGTTAAGCCTGCGCTGGATGGTGGAATCCTACGTCCTGCTGCTGGGCATGCTGATGCTTGGCTTGGGTCTGGCGGCCCATTCCATGCCTCGTTTGCGTGGCGTTCTCCGGTTGTGTGCCAGCATGCTGCTCATCGCTCTGGCGATGGTGATCCTGTTCTATCGCAATCAGATTCCTCGTGTTTCGTTCATCCTCTCGGATGGGCTGATCATCACCGGCTTTGCCTTGATGGACGAGACCATGACCCGTTTCCTGAAGCTTCGTTACACGGAGCGCTGGGTGGATGCCCTGTTGTTTGTGGGGACGGTCGGCTTTTCCATCTATTCCCAGATCATGCATCTGCCCATGAGGACGCGGACAGAGCTTCTGGTTCTGGCCCTGGCGCTGCAGACGACACGTAGCGGCGTAACCTTGTTGCGTCGCGCGCCGAGTTCGCTGCAGTTGCCGGCCCGGTTTCTGGCAGCCAGCTTCTTTCTCTTCTCCTTCTTCTGCCTTACGCGGATGGTTTTGCCCATTCTTCGCGGACAAATATTGGATCTTCCGACGAATGACCAGGCTTTTATGATCGATGGCGCCTCGCGGCTCTCAAAGGTCGTTCTTCTATGCGCCAGTATCGCCATCGGCTATCTGTGGATGGCCGCACTGCAGTTGAGCAATGAGCTGGATGCCTTGTCGCTGACCGATCCGTTGACGTCGGTATTGAACCGCCGCGGTCTGGAAGACCGCCTTGGCCGAGAGCTGAGACGTGCGTCCATGAATGGCGGACGTATTGCTCTTATCAGTCTGGACGTGGATCACTTCAAACTGATCAATGACCGCTATGGTCACCCTGCAGGCGATTCGGTCTTATCCACGTTCGCGAAGGCGCTGTCTGAGATGCTGCGACCTGCAGATGCGCTGGGCCGCTTTGGCGGAGAAGAGTTCGTCGCCATTTTGCCGAACACGGACGAGGAGGGCGCCCGCGTGGTGGCGGAGCGTTTGCGCGAAAGGCTACGCAGCCTGCGATTTGAGTTCGACCCGCAGCTGCGGCTGACGGCGAGCTTCGGAGTTACCGTCTGCGAACGCAGAGAAGATGATCAGGCCGCGCTGCGGCGATGCGATCAGGCCCTCTATGCCGCCAAACAGTCAGGCCGTAATCGTGTGGTGGCCTTTACGTCGTTGGAGGCTCAGGCCGTGTCATCCAATTGATGCTAGCGGCGCTTTGCCAGGATGGTGCGGGGAATACCCTGCAGGTCGTTGAGGATTGTCACTTCATTCCATTCGGTGAGCAGCGATCGCAGGGCTGCATCCTGTCCATAACCGATCTCCATCGCCAGCAGACCGCCTGGGTTTAGAGCCTTATATGCCTGGGGAATCAGGCGGCGATAGATCTCAAGGCCATCTTCGCCTGCGTAAAGGGCGGCGTCCGGTTCGAAGTCACGGACCTGCGGCGCAAGGGTGGAGCGGTCACTGAAGGGAACATACGGAGGGTTGGAGACGACGACGTCGAAGGCCTGTCCGGCAACGCTGCTGAGCAGGTCAGAGTGCAGCAGCATGACTCGTTTCTTCACATGGTTGATGGCGGCATTCTCCCGTGCGACGCTCAGCGCGTCGTTGGAGAGATCGAGCGCGGTCACATGCGCGTATGGCAGATGCACGGCAAGCGCAATGGCGATGCATCCAGTGCCGGTGCCGACATCGGCGATGCGGACAGCGTGATGCTGCGGGATCTGCGCCAGGACGGATTCAACCAGCAGCTCTGTCTCTGGGCGCGGGATCAGGGTTGCCGGGGTGACGCGGAAGGGAAGACCGTAGAACTCCTGCATGCCGGTGATGTACTGAACCGGCTCATGGGCGGCACGTCGGGCAAGCAATGCCTGATAAGCGGCGACCTCCGCGGGGGTCAGCTCGCGTTTGGGATCGATCAGCAGTTGTGCTTTGGTGATGCCGAGGATGTGGAGCAACAGCAGTTCGGCATCGCGCACCGGACTCTCCGTGTGCGCAAGCTGGGTACGGGCGGCGAGCTGTGCCTCACGAAGGTTCATCGGGGGAGATGCACCCACGCTGCGCAAAGTGCGAACGTGGGCGTCCTTTCGTTAGAGCGCTTTCCCTGTAGGTGTAGTTCAGGGACTCCACAGTTATGGGCGTTTTCCGCAATGAAAACGCCGCTGTATGTTCTTCCGGGATACCTGCAGCAGGGAAAATGCTCTAGGCTGCTGTGGCTTCGGCTTTGAGGCGTTCTGCCGTATCGTGCTCGATCAGGGCATCGATCACCGGCTGTAGCTTGCCCTCCATGATCAGGTCAAGCTGGTGCAGGGTCAGGCCGATGCGGTGATCGGTCAGACGATTCTGCGGGAAGTTGTAGGTGCGGATCTTCTCGGAACGGTCGCCGGAGCCAACCTGCTGCTTACGGGCGCTGGCCTGGGCCGCATGCTGCTTCTCCATCTCCACCTCGTAGAGGCGGGCACGAAGAACACGCATGGCCTTTTCGCGGTTTTTGATCTGCGACTTTTCGTCCTGGCAGCTCACGACCGTATTCGTAGGGATGTGCGTAATGCGGACGGCCGAGTAGGTAGTGTTCACGCTCTGTCCACCGGGACCGGAGGAGCAGAAGGTGTCGACCCGCAGATCCTTGGCTTCGACCTTGATGTCGACTTCCTCGGCTTCCGGCAGAACGGCGACGGTCACGGCGGAGGTATGGACGCGGCCCTGGGTCTCGGTGGCGGGTACGCGCTGCACGCGGTGCACGCCGGACTCGTACTTCATCTGCGAATAAACGCGGTCGCCTTCAAAGATGGCGACCACTTCCTTCATGCCGCCGACAGTCGACTCGCTCTCGGAGAGGATCTCGACCTTCCAGCGATGCTGTTCCGCAAAACGCAGGTACAGGCGGAAGAGCTCGCCCGCAAACAGCGAGGCTTCATCGCCGCCGGTGCCGGCGCGGATTTCGATGATGACGTTCTTCTCGTCGTTCGGATCCTTGGGCAGCAGCATGACCTTCAGCTCGTCCTCAATGGCGGGAAGCCGGCTCTCCAGGGTGGAGAGCTCCTCCTCGGCCATGGCGCGGATGTCGGGGTCGGTTTCGTCGAGCATGAGCTTGGCGTCTGCAATGCCCTGCTGCACCTGCTTGTACTCACGGAACTTGTCGATGGTGGGTTCCATGTCGCGGTGCTGCTTGGCGGTCTTCTGGTAACGCTGCTGGTCGGTGACGATGCCAGGGTCGGCGAGATCCCGCGAGAGTTCGTCGTAGCGGTCTTCGAGTTGTTGGAGACGATCAAACATAGGTATGCCCTTAGGGGTAACGCTTTCTAATTGGATGAGGAGGCGCGGTAGATCGGCGCAGCGGACAGCAGACTTGGCGCAGCTAGGCGAAGTCGTGGCGGGCCGGGTTGGAACGGTGGCTGCGCATATGCCTATATCTAGGATACTCCGGTTTGTTCGGGCATCACAGGGCGTATTATCCAACTGCTGACAGCACCGCCGGGAGCGGATTTTCCCGAGATCGAGGAGTGAGGAGTGAACTGTAGCCGGCCTACTGGAACGACGAGGGGCGAAGAGACCGGGAAAATCCGCCCCGGTCCGGAGGGTTGCGGTGAAAATTGGCCCATACTTCGTTGTCGGCCTCGACTGTGGACCCGCCACAGCCTTCGGCCTCCGCCTCGTCTGGGACAATTTTTCACTCGCAACGGTGCTAGCCAGCAGTTGGATGATACGCCCTAGTATGTCCCGGTTTGCCGAACTCGCGTCGCTGGCAGAGGAGCTGGCCGGAACCTCCAGCCGCCTGAAAAAGCGGGCCTCGAGTGCCGCCGCCATCACCAGAGTGCAGGCCGAGAGCAGCCGACAGGCCGGCTTGTTTGCACAGTACCTGGCCGGGCTCCCGTTTGCCGAGGCCGACAATCGCAAGCTGAACGCCGGTGGAGCGATGCTGAGCGGCATCGTGAAGGAGATCTCCGGGGCGGCTGACGTCACCATGTCGGCTGTCTACCGGAAGCATGGCGACCTGGGCGCCGCAGCCGCTGAGCTTTGGCCACTGCGGGCGGAGCCGGAGATCGTGCTGGACGAGGTAGAGGCAGCGTTTGCCGCCTCCTCGTCGGCGAAGTCGACAGCTGCCCGGAAGCACCTCCTGACGGAGTTGCTGAGGCGGGCGACTCCCTTGGAGGCGAAGTACCTGCTCAAGCTGATGCTCGGCGATATGCGTATCGGCGTGAAACAGAGCCTGGTGGAGGAGGCGATCGCCGAGGCTTCCGGTACCGAGGTGCGGGCGGTCCGAAACGCCGTCATGCTTGAGGCTGATCTGGCGGGAGCGGTCGAGCGGGCATTTGCCGGAACTCTGGCTGAGTCACGGATGCGGTTGTTTCATCCCCTCGGCTTCATGCTGGCCTCGCCGGTGGAGACGCCGGAGGAGGCGGTGGAGCGCTTTGCTTCAACGAAGGAGTCAGCCGAGGCGGCGGATGTCGAACTCAAAGCCGAAGAGCCCGACCCGGATGTCCCGATGGCCGAGCACCTGCCCGTGGAGGCCTTGCGGATCGAGGCTTTGGTTGAGGACAAGTACGACGGCATGCGAGCGCAGGTGCACTGCGGCGTCGACGGGCGGGTGGCGATCTACTCCCGCAATCGCGACGACATCACCGAAAGCTACCCCGAACTGGTCGAGGCTTTCGAGAAGGTTAATGAACCGTTGATTCTGGACGGCGAGATTCTCGGCTGGGACATCGCCGGGCAGAGAGCGTTGCCATTCGCCGTACTGGGTACTCGCATCGGACGCAAGAAGGTGAACGATGCCATGCGCGCACAGGTACCGGTTATCTTCATGGTCTTCGACCTGATGTATGCCGGCGGCGAACTCAAACTCGACCTCCCGCTGCGCGCACGCCGCAATGAATTGGAGGCAGTCGTAGAGCGCATCTCGGCGGTTACCCGGTCTCCGGTAGAGAAGGCCGCCGGAGGCTTGTTTGCCAGCGACGAGCCTGACGTAGAACGGTTGATTCTGTCGCCGTCGTTTGTGGTGGAGAGTGCCGATGATATCGATCGCACCTACCGCCAGGCACGTGAGCGCGGCAATGAGGGCGTGATGCTGAAGGCAATGGATTCAACCTATCAACCCGGTCGTCGCGGTCTGATGTGGATGAAGCTGAAGCGTGAGCTGGCAACTCTGGATGTGGTGGTCACCGGTTGCGAGTTCGGCCACGGCAAGCGAGCAGGCCTGCTAAGCGACTACACCTTTGCGGTGCGCGGCGACGGTGGAGAGTTGCTTAACGTAGGCAAGGCGTATTCCGGTTTGACCGATGCAGAGATCCTCGAACTCACGGAGTGGATGAAGGAGCACACGCTCGAAGACTTCGGCCACTTCCGCACGGTAGAGCCGAAGAAGATCCTGGAGGTGGCCTTCAACAACGTGATGCGTAGCGATCGTCACAACAGCGGATTTGCGCTGCGCTTTCCGCGCATTCTGCGCATCCGCGATGACAAGCCGGTCGATGAGATCGATACGGTGGAGCGGGTGGAAGAGATCTATCAGTCACAGCCGGATAAAGCCGGCTGAGGCGCGCTCCGCTTCAAGCTCCATCCAAAGGTCATGCCCGCGACAGCGAGAAAGATGATGCTGGCTCCGGCGATCTGCATCGGATGCAACCGCCGTCCGAGTGCGATGATATCGACCAGAATCGCGACCGCCGGATAGATGAACGAAAGAGCTGCTGTCAGGTGGGTGGGCAGCTTCTGAATCGCGCCGTACAGCAGGATGTAGACCAGGCCTGTATGCACAATGCCGATGGTGGCGACCATGCCCCAGCCTTTGGAAGTCGACGGTGCAGCGTGCGCGATTGGGCCCATCAGGATCATGCCTACAACAACCTGGATCAACGCGATGATGTGAGGCGGAGTTCCGCTTAGCTTCTTGATCAGAATGGTACAGACGGCATAACAAAGCGCAGCACCTAAGGCCATGGCGACGCCCGCCAGATAGTGCGAGCCGAAACCGCCAACCTTTGTGTCTGCCATCACGATGAGAAGCACCCCTGCGAATGCGGCAATCAGCCACAGCAGCTTAGTCGCCGTCATCTTCTCCGCAAAGAAGATCGCGCCCAGCACAAACAGCATGAAGGGATAGGTGTTGTAGATTGCTGTCGCAATGGAGATGGAGCTGCGAGAGTAAGCACTGAAGAGCAACAACCAGTTCAGGACAATTGTCACGCCACCGAGCGATCCCAACAGGAGAACGCGCTTATTCCGCAGATGATGCAGCAATCCCATCGCGGCACAGGCAAGAAAGAGTGTCAGGGCGCCGAAGATGCAGCGCCATAGCACCACACGAAGAACGCTCTCTCCCGAGCTCAGGACAAACCATCCGATGGTGCCGGAGACTGTCATGGCGACGGACATCTCCAGAGTTCCAAGCCGCTGTGTATCCATCCCTTGATTCTGTCAGGTCGAGGTCACCGAATACATGGCATTCCGCAATATTTCCTCATTTTTAGAAAGCTTTCGAAAGCGATAGACTTGTTTTCCCTTCGATTCTGAGGGAATGAGGGATGCATGGATCAGACTGATCAGGAACTGCTACGGCTACTCTCTGTGGATGCACGAATGTCGCTGAAGAGTCTTGCCGACGAGGTGGGTATGTCCTCGCCTGCGGTAGCCGAGCGATTGCAGAAACTGCAGGAGAACGACGTGATTCGGGCATTCACCCTCGATCTGAATGCAGA
>JABFXN010000152.1 GCA_013361705.1 Acidobacteriaceae bacterium | reverse complement strand
TCACGCCGAGGCGGTATTGAAAACAACTGATTATGATTTGGCGCTGGCCAATATTGAGTCCGCCCGCGGCCGAATCGTACGTAGAGCGGGACAATACACAAAGGCGCTCGCACATTTTGACCGGGCTATCGCAATCTATTCGGCACAGCATTCAGACCATCGAAACCTCGCCCGGACATTGGTGAACGCTGCTTATACGAAACGGCTCCTCGCACTGCAACTGCGGAAGCGAATTGACGCACGAGCCCGGCGGCCTGACAGATTGCGGGGCGCCGCCGAATCTGCCGGGAACGAACGGAGCCGCGGCAATCTTCACGCTCGGTATAACGAGATTTGCCGGGAGGCACTGGCGCAGTTGGAACGCGGCATCGAGATCTACACTTTGCATGGGTATTCCAGCGGCATCGGATCGGCGCTTTTGAACGCCGGGCATTTGCACGTGGATAGTGGAGATATCGAACGTGGCGCTCAGGAAGCGCTTGACGCCTACACGCTCGCATTGAAAAAGAATGACCAGATACTGATGGCCAGGGCTCGCATGCTGCAAGCTGCCACCGAGAATGCACGAGTCGATGAGGGACTTGGGGAGGATAAAGATATTGAGGTTCATGCCGATACTGCGAAGCAATACTGTGATGAGGCCATAGCACTTGCACAACACACGCAGAACCGTCGGCTGCTGGCAGGCGCTTACATTATGCGGGGCATGACGGCCGCGAGCGACTTCTTTCAGGAATGGAATGTGGCTAATGAGTGTGCAGTCGCAGCTTCCGCACTGCTCGGACCAGAAGATCGAGATCACCTGTTCGAAGAACTCTCTGCTTTGAAGACACTGGTCCTGCGAGTCTGTGGCATTAATGACACGCTCCGCGCATGGTCGGAAGGCGTATTGGGCGACAAGACCTTCCAGCAGATTACCGAAGAGTTCGCGGGGATTGTTATCCCAAAAGTGTGGATGCGCGAGAATAAGAGGATATCGCGAGTGGCCGAGCGCCTCTCCATATCCCCCAAAAAGGTGCGTCGTCTCCTCCGCAATGCAGGTGTCTTGGACCGTAATCGATAACGCGGGCGCATCACTCCAGCAACAGGGAAATGCTCTAGTTTGATGACACGCCGTAAGCCACGTGTCGGCTTTAGCCGACTTAGATTGCGTAGGCTTTCGGTACTATGCCCGCATGATGACGACTCGCGACGAGCTTAAGAATTTCATCGATCAGATGCCAGAGCACAGCGTAAAGTCCCTGCATCACGTGCTGAAATTTCACCTTAATCGTCCCTTGCCCTCCGAAGAAGAGCGAGGATGGGATCGCCGCACGGAAAACTCTCGTGAGCAGTTTGCTGAGCCGAGCGACTAAAGTCATTGTGCGCGTCCGGAATATCTGCCCATCCTGGACGCAGAAGACTCAAGCACTTATAGATCTCTGGTCTTAAGCTCTGCGCCGTGTTCGTCGCCGCGCTCTTGCCGCAACCAGCTGAAGCGTCTTTGACGGCTGGTCAGCGAAAAGATTTCGACTTGCACCAACCGACCACCTGGCTTAGCCCCTTGAGGCGCTGTCTTGCCAGAGACTCACGCAATGCGCCTTCACGTGAAATTAAGCTTCCACGCCTCGGCATGAAATTTACGCCCGATGTCGAAAACAATTTACGTTGCGGTATCACTTAGTGATTTAGGCTTGCGTTACAGCAACGGCTGTCCATAAAACAACGAATTCAGCAGAGCAGATGTTGTGATTCATCCTAGGGCTTCAGTAACAAGTGACCCCAGAGGTGCGATATGGCCAGAAATGAAAGTCTCAGTCAGCATGTAGCTAACGAATCTAACTCAACGAAGGCATATTCTTCCGTAAACCGACATGTGCCCATCGATGCCCGCTTTGGCGCGCGCGTTCGCGATCTGCGCAAAGAGCGCCAGTGGACGCAGCTATATATGGCCACGCATTTAGGCATTGACCGGAGCCACATTAGTGACGTGGAGAGAGGCCGCAAGTCCATGACGCTCTCCCTGATAGCAGTGGTAGCCCTCGGCTTTGAAATCTCCGTCTCCGAACTGCTCGATCACTTATAGATGGGATTGGTCGTTCAACAAGCGTGAGATAGTCAAAGGTAGAATGCAGGCAGCGTTGATCCCTGACGAACCCGTATTTCAAATGATTGTTTGACGTGAAAACGGAAGTAACAAGTTGTTTCAGCCTTTCATGAATAAATGGAGAAGAGGATAGTACTTGACCTGCGCCGGAAACTGGTGGGCGGCTTCTTTCACAACGATCCAAGTGTCGTCATGCAGTGGGAAAGCTCCATCCTTCCAACGTCTTCTCAAAGCTTTGTATCAACGCTGATCCCATGCCGCCATACTAGGTAGCGCATCCACCTGAAAATATTGTCTTTTCTGAAAAGATGGCTCGTCTTTGGGGATCGAGCCTCTGTTTTCGATCCTCCAAAGTTCATAGCCTTTCCTTTGCGATGCGCTGTTTTAGTCGCGGGTTCGAAGGCAGCATTGATGCTCGCAATTCGTTCAACTTGTGCATATTGAATTGCACTACATCGAATCCATAGTGGGCTTGGTCAGACTTTTATAGCGTCTGTAGTGGAGAGCTAACTGGGGAGAGCATTTCTCCTAATGGTGTAGAGCGGAGTTTCGGCAGTTTGCGCCGTTTTCCGCGAAGAAAACGGCATTTGCAGATTTTTCCAAGGCTACAGTATTAGGAGACATGCTCCAATGCTCCCAAAATTTGGAGATAAATCTTCGCCTTGGATCCCGATGCCACATCCCGAGGATTGACCGTGGTATGGTTTACCGAGATTTTCAACCGCGTGTTCCGGAAAGTTCCCGCTAAAACTGGAGAAGAAATGACCCAAGCTGAGTTCAATGACCAATGGGCCATTAAAGAATTACCGGCCTGTAGTGCTGGGATGGAGATTCTGAAGCATTTTGCCGAAGCCCACCCGGAAATCCCCCTATACGAGCTGCGGATTTTGTCATGGACAAACAAGGCATATGAAGTTGTGGCAGAGGACCCGCTCTGGAGGGCCTATGCTCGTCATATAGGCGACTGCCCGGACTGCAATGAGCTCTAGAGTGTGGCATGGACGAACTGCCGCAGCTCTCAAGCCGGGCTATCGACCTCCTTCTCACACAGACGCTATAATCGATTCCACTGAGCGGGAGTAGTTCAGTGGCAGAACGTCAGCTTCCCAAGCTGAATGTCGCCGGTTCGATCCCGGTCTCCCGCTCCAAGAAGCCAGCATCGACCTCTTTTACAGATTGAGCTACGGGACCGCGAAGAGATGCCTCTTCGAAGAGGCAGACCCAGTTAGCGATCGGCGTACCGAGCTTACCTCCGAAGAGCAGCCTTGTTGAGCAACCCATAGACATCTAATCGGCCGCGAGCGCCGATAAATACGTGACCATCTGCAACGGTGGGTATGCAGAAACGAACGGTCATATCGGCACGGTCACGGTTACTGTTTTGTTCGCTGTTGTAAAGCTCATGCGAAATATCGTTCGCATCGTATGCATGCAGGACCGCAGCCCTGTCCATGTGCCCCTCGTTCCATTCCTTTGTGGAGACGACCCATAAAATTGCATTCTTCGTCCCATCGGCCGAGACGATTGGTGTCGCCGCCGGTGACAGCATTTTGGCGGTCGCGCCCTTTAGAACGAGCTTGCCCGACTGGAGCGCAAAGTCGCGGGTTATGTAGCTTCGATCTGTAAGGAAGATGTGGCCGTTCCAATATGCCGCGGCTCCATACGCGCCCTTCTCATTGACGATGGCTTGCACAACGTCGGTGTCCGCCCCCTCGTGAAACTTTCCAAGCTTGTCACGATTGAGCATGTAGAGTTTGCCCTCTTTCCCGGCAATTACGAGCAGATGTGGATGAGCTCCCGTTTGCGCCGGAAGCAAGACAGGCCCCTGGCTTCCGAGATCCTGATCTTTAGAATCCAGAATCTTCTGATTGAAGGGGGTAAAGAAATCACGCACCACAAGATGGGGACCATTCAGACGCAGTTTCAAGAGACTATCGCCGAAGTTCCGGCCATTTGCGTTCGCCGCGTTGAAGTCACCGTTGCCGGTAGCAACATAGACGTTGCCTTCCTCATCGGCCGCGGGTCCTGCATCGGACTGCCAGATTCCGGCCTTCGCGCCGTCCGGAGAGGTGTTCAACACAGCGCGCTGTCGCAGCGTGTGGGCATCGTACGCCATGATCCAGCCGTGATAAGGACCTACATCGCAGGATGAAGCCCAGGTCACATACACTTCGCCATCGACAAGCAGCAACGCGGCACGGGGATTCTCTTTAAGCGGATCGAAGCTAACCTTGCCATTCACGGCACCGTAGCCTGAGCCCTGCACTGTCGCCGAGATAACGACGGGGCTGCCCGTTCTTTCTTTTCCGTTGATGATGTCGAGCGCATGCAGCTTTTGTACGAACGCACCATGCTCCTTGGTCCGCGCGAGTACATACATTGTTTTGCTTCTCGCATCGATCACTGGGGTCGGAGTGATTCCCACTTCCGGGGTAATGAACGGGCAAGACGCATCGCCTTCGCTCAATGTCGTAATGCCATGCTGTGGGTTGATAAACGTGGTCTTCCACAACGGAGCATCGACCGTACCGTTCACATCGAATGCATAGACGCTATCATGTGCCGTCGCCGCAAAGACCACATCGTGTTTCCCCTTTCCAGGAATCGCAAGTGAGGGCATATACAGAGGCTGGGCAAAGATATCCCCATCCACAGTCCTGGAAAATAGTTTCCCGAAATCACGAGAATTTACATTCGGTGGTTTCAGCATCGTCTCGTGGAGGTCTGCGCTGGTTCGGGAATTATCGTACTGAGCGGTCAGAACCTGCGCATGATTTGCCGATTGCAAACCAATCAGCATTAGCAAGGAAAGGGTGAAACGACGCTCCGCCATAAGCAACTTTCTCCAGGATCGAGCCTTGTCAGTCTGCAGAGTAGGCGATTTGACGCCTATATAAGTAATATACTACATAGGGTATGAACACAACGGGATGCAAGCGAGTCCAAGAAGATCTGTCGGAACAATTGTTACGGCTGTGGCGTCGTGGAGGTTCCGGTAGCGCCGCTGCTTCCACTAGACCCACTGCTTCCCGTACTCCCAGTCGATCCGGAAGAACCCAGGCTCCCTAACGAGCCGCTACTCGGCGCGCCGCCCAGAAGGCTTGCCTGCGCCCGTAACTGCTCCACTCTGGGATCGTAGGTAAACTCCCAGTCCTCGTATTTCACTTCATCTCCGTTGATCGCCAGCAGCGACGGTCCGGTCTTGGAAGTCCCTACACCGACAATTAGGCCACCGGTTCCCTGCAGGCTTGATGCACTCTGGCTGCCGATACCACCGAACGGGCTCGTGCTTCCCGTACTCCCAGTGGCTCCGCTCGATCCTGTTGCTCCCAGTCCTGGACTTCCACCCAGGCCTGGATTGGCAGTGGTATTGATGCCCCCGATATTCGAGCCCATTCCTGCGGCTGCTCCCAGACCGCCACCTGTAGGCGCAATCGGTTTACCGAAGAAGCCCTTGATCTGCGCCTTTGCCTGGCCAAAATGGATCAGGCGCCAATCATCCTTACCTGTCAGAGGATCGACATAGCGCCGCCGCAAAAAACGCATATTATTCGTATTCTCAAGCTGATCGATCGAGGCCGGATAATGTCCGAGCTTAAGGTAGTAAAGCCGAATCGCACGCTGATACTGCTGCGCGCGATGCATGGACTCAACCTCTTGATCGCGGCGTAATGATTTCAGCATCGTGGGCGCGGCCACCCCGAGCGTCAGCAGCACAATGAAGATCAGTACTAGCAGACCAACCAGAAGATAGCCGTCTTCATTGGTCCGCCGCTTCGTCATTGCGTCACCAGGGGAAGGGTCTGCTGGTTATTGTTGGTCATGTCCATCACCACGGCAGAGGTAGCATTGACCGTCACTACCTTATAACGGCGCGCAACCACATCGCCGGATCCCGCCAGAAAGACATCATCCCCCTGCAACAGGAAGGCCTGACGCTGCCCATTTGATCGTGTCGCCACGCCGAAGAAACGCAGGTTGATCGGCGGAGGCGGCGGTGGCCCAACAGGAGCAAGATTGACCGGCTGCGTTATCGGACGCGGTGGAGCAATAGGCTTCGGAATGTTCGCCATCGGTGGTGGCGCTGATGTCATCGAAAAGATGTTTCGGCCAGAGCCCGAATACTCCAGGGACTCCGCTACTTTCATCGCTTCCATATGGAGCGTGGGATCGAGCTGCGCGGCGGTGGTGCCAACCTTCTTCGCGGTGGTGCCACCCGTGGCTCCTCCACCTTTACGGCCTGTATTCGCCGCTGTTCCACCATTAGGCGTCAGATCACGAATTACCGGAGCGGCAGCTGGGGCGGCAGTAGTTGCCGGCGAACTAAGAAAGTTGTCCCAGATGATATAGCCCAGGCAAATCACCGCAACAGCACCCAGCGTTCCGGCAATGGCGACCTTCTTCTTATCCTCAGCGCCGGACTTCATGGACGGCCTCCTGCTTGGTGCTGACCTCTTTCGTACTTGCCTCCTGTTTGGAATCCGACGGAAGTGGCTTGCGTAGATACGTCGTCACACGCAAACGTAGATTCACCACAGAGGTTGCCGGCGCATTGTTGTTATTCCCTCCGCCCGCCTGCCCTGTAAACGTCACTGCACCGATCACGAAGAAAGTCTTGTCGCGTTCCACTGAATTCAGGAACTGCATCAGAGGACGATAGTCTCCTGAGAGCGTCATATCCATTCTGATCTCGACCAGATCAGGATCAGGCGAATCTTCCGCGGGAGTCTCGGTGTACTGTACCCGCGTCAGCCGGACATTCTGCTTCTTCGCGAGTGCACCCAGCTCAGCCAACACCGGAGACCACGCATAGGACAAGCGCTGCTCCGTGAACTTGTCAGCATCGGCACGTGCAGTGCTCAGTTTGTCATCCAGCCCGCGCAGCGGTTGCGCCGCAATATCGGCAGTCTTCAACGCCACCTGTTGCTGACTCACTGCCTCGCTGCCGCTCTGACGAAGCTTGTTCCATGCCAGGAAGAGATGCACCGCAAGGTAGATATTCAGAGCCAGCAGCACCATCACGCCTGCAATATGGAGATTCACAGGAGACAGGGCCGCCGCAACGCGGCGCGAATTCATGCTGGGAGTCACGGTGGACGTACTCATCGCTTCACGCCTCCCTGATTGAGTCCGGGATTGACTCCATGGTTGATTCCCGGCGTAGCTGTCTTCGGCGGCATCGCTGTACCCGGCCCAGCAGGTGGACCTGACCTGATCGGCATCCCCGGCCCGCCCGGCGCATTCATAGGCTTTGCGGGAAGTTTTCCAGGGGTGCGAACTACCGGCCTCACCGGAGTGGTAGCGTCCTTCTTCGAATTCGCCTTATCTTCCTTCTCTGCGTCCTTCTTCGCTTCGGCACGCGGAGCCAGCGGGTTATAGCCGGAGAGGATATCGAACTCCACATTGCCCATCGCTGCCAACTGATAGGCAGGCTGATTGCCTGACGTCTGCAACGATTCGCTGGCCAGACGAGGCGCGGCAAACCGCCGCGAATGCTCCAGGTTACGAATCAGTTCTACCGCCTTGTCGCGGTCTCCCATCACGCGCAGGCGAATATGCACCTCGCCGTCGCTTCCGATCTGTGGTTCGATCGATGACACCTGTACTCCTGCCGGAAGCACATTTTCCAGGTCCATCATCACAGCGGTCCAACTGAAGCTCTTGCGCAGGAACAGCTCGTTCAAAAACCGGGAGCGCTCCAGCGCCGCCGCATTCACGGGCTGATGCATACGCGCCTCGTTCCGGGAGCGCTCTCGCTG
>JABFXN010000284.1 GCA_013361705.1 Acidobacteriaceae bacterium | reverse complement strand
CCGGCTCTCACTGTCGGTCCGTGGAGAGTACCAACACGCACCTTCCGCCGACGGGTACAGTTACGCACTGGCGCAGCAGCTCGCGGCAATCGACAGAGTTCCCTACGATGGATTCAATCGTCATCAAAGCACGATCCCTGAAGGTCCCATTGCGGCAACCAACACTTTTCGAATCCAGGAAGCAAATCTCTCGTTTCACCTTGCCAAGCATGAGTTCTCGTTTGGAAAGTCCGATGCATGGAATGGTCCGGGCTTAGGCAGTGCGTTCTCCTGGACCAACAATGCCGAGAATATCTATTCGTTCCGCATCAACCGCGTCGAGCCCATGTACATTCCGTTCATCCGCAATGTCCTGGGACCACTTCGCTACGACATCTTTGTCGGCAGCCTGAAGGGACACACATATCCGAATTCTCCGTGGGTACATTCCACTACTTTCAGCTTCGCACCCACGAAGAACTTCCAGTTTGGATTTTCCCGTACGGCGATCTGGGGAGGTAAGGGGCATACCCCGATCACCATCCACACGTTCCTTAAGAGCTTCTTCCATTTTCAGGATACGAATGGGACTGAAAAATACTCCCGCTCCGATCCAGGAGCTCGTTTCAGCATGTTTACGGTGTCGTGGCGCCTTCCCATTCCGAAGCACCTCGCGACCTTCTATCTGGATTCCATGGTGCACGACGATGTCACGCCAATAAGCGCTCCGCATCGTGCCTCGTTCCGTCCTGGGCTTTATCTGGCGCAGCTTCCCTATCTCCCTAAGCTTGACCTCCGTCTCGAAGGGGTCAGCACCGATCCTCCGGTTCCTAACAGCGCGAACGGCGAGTTCATGTACTACGAAGTCGTTCAACGTCAGGGTTACACCAACAAAGGCTTCATCATGGGAGACTCCATCGGCCGCGAAGCCAAAGGGGGCCAGGCATGGCTTACCTGGCACTTCTCCGGCAACGAATGGTTGCAACTGCAATACCTGAACAAAAAAACCGCTAAGGACTTTGTCCCCGGCGGCACCACGCAGAACCAGTTCTCCGTCAATCTCGTCAAGCGCTTTGCTAAAGAGGTGGAACTCAATGCGACCTTGCAGCATGAGATATGGAAGGCGCCGGTCTACAAACAAGGTCAGCAGAACAATACACTCGTCCAGTTCCAGCTCACCTGGTACCCGCGCCTGCGTCAGGGACTCGGCGTGCACTAAGCAGACAAACGGTTAAACAGAAAAGGCCCACACACTTCAGGTGCGTGGGCCTTCCTACTTTGTACCGTTAGACCGAGGCTGCGGACTTCTCAGCCTCGACACAGCTTTTGAAATACGGCAATGAGAGTCCGAGCCCCTCATGCAGCATTACCTTCGGTTCCCAACCCAGCAACGTTCTGGCCTTCGTGATGTCCGGACGGCGCTGCTTGGGATCATCCTGAGGAAGTGGCTGGAAACTGATCTCACTCTTCGAGCCCGTAATAGCCAACACCTCTTTGGCACACTCCAGGATTGTCCACTCCACCGGATTACCGATATTTGTCGGAAGGTGCTCGTCGCTCAGGTCGGAGACATAGCAGAAGCTGCGCGTCTGGGACCCATCGGCGTAAATCGTGAGGGGGTCGCCGCGAAGTGCCTGCATCATGAAGTTTGAGATGACACGTCCATCATTTGCCTGCAGACGAGGACCATAGGTGTTGAAGATACGCACCAGGTGCGTATTGACGCCATGGTAGCGCTCATACGCGGCAACGGCAGACTCGCTGAAACGCTTGGCTTCGTCGTATACACTGCGAGGGCCAATCGGATTGACATTGCCCCAATACGTCTCCACCTGCGGATGCACGAGGGGGTCCCCATAGCACTCCGATGTAGAAGCGTGCAGATATCCAGCCTTGTACTTCTTTGCCAGTTCCAGCGTGTTGAGCGTTCCGGTAGAACCGACCTGCAGCGTCTCGATACCAAGACGCATATAGTCGGCGGGGCTGGCAGGCGATGCCATGTTGAAGATGTAGTCGAACGGGCCAGGATCGAAGCTCTGGCAGATGTCCTGCTCGGCAAAAGAAAACCGCGGTTCACTGGCAAGATGGGCCAGGTTGCCCATCTTGCCAGTCGCCAGGTTGTCGATGCCGTGCACGTCATGCCCTTCGCTCAGAAGCACATCGCATAGGTGCGATGCGAGAAATCCTGCAGCTCCAGTGACAACAATGCGGCGTTTGCCCATGCTTTTGGGTCTTCTCCTTGTGCGCGTTACGTTCGAGATTAGTGGGCCGGATGAGCCGAAGGACGTCCAACACTGGTGTAGTGGAAACCAGCTTCCGACATCGCTTCAGGCTCGTACATATTACGGCCGTCTACGATGATGGAATAGCGCATCGACTTATTCAGCCGTGCCAGATCGAGCTGGCCGAACTCCGCCCAGTCAGTAAGAATCAATAGCGCATCAGCATCGTTTGCCGCTTCATAGGGATCGCCCACATACTTGCAGTTCGGCCCCTCAGGCAATTCGACCTTGGCGCGACCCATGGCAGCTGGATCGAATGCCGCAACCGAGCAGCCCTCAGCCAGCAACGTCTGTACCAGATCAATCGCAGGGCTCTCGCGGATGTCATCCGTGTCACCCTTGAAAGCAAGCCCGAGCACACCCAGTTTCTTGCCGCGTAGCGTCCAGAGGGTAGAACGAACCTTGGCGATAAAACGCTTCTTCTGTTGTTCGTTGATCCGCTCGACTTCTGCCAGCAGATTGAAGCCTAGGCCCATCTGCTCAGCCACCGAACGGAACGCCGAAACATCCTTTGGGAAGCAGGAGCCGCCATATCCGATGCCCGGCCGCAGGAAGCGGGGTCCGATACGCGCATCCAGCCCCATGCCTTTTGCCACCTGCTCGACGTTTGCGTCAGCTTCCTCACAAATGTTGGCTACGGCATTGATAAAGCTGATCTTCAATGCCAGGAAGGCATTGGAGGCATGTTTGATGATCTCTGCGCTCTTGGTAGAAGTCAGAAGGATCGGAGGAAGCTCCTCTGTATTGCAGATACCGGTAATGTGCCCTTCCTGCTTGTAATAGGCACCTTCCGTCAGGGGAGCATAGATAGCTTTGAGAAGCTCGGCCGCACGCGGGCTGTCAGAACCTACGACAATGCGGTCGGGATGGAGGAAGTCCTCAACCGCGGTGCCTTCGCGCAGGAATTCCGGGTTTGATACGACATCAAAAAGATGCTTATCTACGCCATTGCGCTCAATGACGCGGCGAATCCACTCATTGGTGTAAACAGGCACAGTGCTCTTCTCAACAATGACCTTATACCCATTGATGGAACGCGCAATCTCGGCCGCAACAGCTTCGACATAGGACAGATCCGCATCGCCTGTCTCGCTTTGCGGTGTACCTACAGCAACAAAAATGACATCAGAGTTCTTAGTGGCTTCGCCCAGGTCGGTCGTAAAGGTGACCCGGCCATTTCGATACTTACCCAGCAGTTCTGGCAAGTGGTTTTCGTGGATCAGCGTGTCACCGCCCTGTAATGCCTTCACCTTGCGCTCGTCGTTGTCGACACATACGACCGAGTGCCCGATCTCAGCGAAACAGACCGCCGCCACCAGCCCCACATACCCTGAACCGACTACTGCGATGCGAACGTTTTGCGCCATAGGCTCCCTATCAGAATTTGATCTACTATCTCCAGTCTAGGGCATAGCAAGGGTTTTTTAATCATTTGCAGCACTTGATGCAGTACTTTTCAAATTCCATGAACCTAGGGTCTCGGTTAGACTGGGTACACATGGGTCCGCAAAATCCTCAGCAACCTCTCCCGCCGACGACGGATTACCGTGCTGCTGCGTCTGCGCCTACGGATGCATCGCTTTCTGAAGCAATCCTCGTATTGCGCAAACGCCGTTGGGTTCTGCTCATTGCCATTGCAGTTGGCTTAGCGTATGGCATGTACCGGTCGGTCTCGCAACCGCGCTTATATATAGCGACCGGCCGTATTGAAGTGCGCTCGGGCTCCTCGAACGAGTACCGACTCACGACTGTAGGCGCTACCGACACGAGCAGTCACCTCAATACCCAATCGTCCATCCTGACCAGCGAAACCCTGCTGCTGACGGTTGCTCGCGAGCTGAACCTGAACAACGAACCGGCCTTCCTGGGTGTACGTGGCCCCGTACCCGTAACATCCCTCGATACACCGATGATCCGCCAGGCCACATTGGGGCGGTTAAAGGCAAATCTCACAGTATCGATCGTGGCACGTACGAACCTGATCACGATCAACTATCGCAGTCTCGACCCGCATCTGTCGGCTAACATTATCAACACGCTGATCAAAGACTATATTCAGCGTAGCTACCAGACCCGGTTCAACTCAGCGCAACACGCCAGTCAATGGCTCACCGGTCAGCTTGATGATCTCAAACAGCAGGTAGAGACTTCGCAGGAACAGCTTCTCGAGTTACAGCGCCGCCTCGGTTCTGTAGGCGTAAGCATTGATCCTACCCACAGCCAAAGCGAGATCACTTCCCTCATCGACAGCCTGACGAAGGCGGCCGGCGATGCGCGCATCAACCGCATCATCGCCGAGTCCCGCTATCGCGCGCTGGCCCAGGCGGATCCCGCTTCGATGGAAGGTCTGATCGATGCGACCCCCAGCATCCAGCCGGGGCCGCTGAATAGTTTGCGTAGTGAGCTGGCTACCGCCCGCGCGCATTATGCAGAACTGACGTCGCAGCTTGGTCCGAACCACCCTCAGGTCAAGGCTGCCAAAGCGCAGATGGACGAGCTGGCGACCGAGATCAATACCGAGCAGGGACGTCTGCTCAATCAGGCAAAACAACCGTATCTCGCCGCTAAGGCCACTGAACAACAGACCCAAGCCGCACTCGAAGCACAGAAGGCCGATGCCTACAAGCTACGCGACGAGCTGGTGGAATATACGCTGCGTCAGCGTGAGTTCGAATCGGGGCGCCAGCTTTATGACAGCCTGTTGCAGCGCTTGCGTGCTGCGGGCATTCAAGCGGGTCTCGAATCTCTGGAAATTGATGTCGTTGACCAGGCGCTGATTCCGGCGGCACCTACGCTGCAGTCAGCCACGACCATCATTATCGTGACGCTGCTGTTCAGTCTGTTCGGCGGCATCGTCATTGCCTTCCTGCTTGAGAGCCTCGACACTGGCCTGCGTACGATTGCTGAAGTCGAAGGCATCACAGAACTGCCAGCATTGGCCATCATCCCGAGGTCACGCCGCACCGTCAGCGAATTGCCTGCCGGCATGAGTGTCACACAACTCAATATGGGCGTGCTTACCATGCCCAAATCCCAGTTTGCTGAGGCCTTCCGTTCGCTTCGAACCTCCATCCTGCTGGCCGACACGGCTCATCCACCGCGGACGATCCTGTTTACCAGCGCTACACCGTCGGAAGGTAAGACAACCTGCTCCACGAACCTCTCCTGCATCCTGGCTCAACGTGAGACCAGGGTGCTTCTTATCGACGCTGACCTTCGGCGTCCCAGCATCCATCATCGTTTTGGATTGAATGGCAAGGTTGGTCTCTCTTCACTACTGAGTGGGGCCACCAGCCTCGAAGAAGCGGTGCAACAAGTGGCCGATGTACCGAACCTTGACATTCTGGCCAGCGGCCCTGTTCCTCCCTTCCCGACCGAGATGCTTAGCTCAGAAGGCATGCAGCATCTCATCGAGAACGCAAAGACGAAATACACGCATGTCGTCATCGACTCCCCTCCTATTCTTTCCGTTACAGATGGTGTGATCCTTGGTCGCCAGACGGATACCGCGGTACTTGTCATTCGCCATGGCAAATCCAGCAAACAGGTTGTCCGCCGTGCAAGAGACCTTCTCGTCCGTTCCGGTATCCGTGTGACTGGTTTTGTATTGAACGCGGTCGATATCAACTCGCCTGAATACTATGGCTACTACGGCTACTCCGGTTACTCCTACGCAAACCTCGACTCTGACACGTGGGAGACAGCAGCCACACCCAAGAAGCGTCAGGAGGAAGGAGAGTGAAACTGACTATGCCGTTTCTCAAGGTTAAGATCGGATCTCCGGTTCTGCTGGCTGTCATCATGACCGCAATGGTTCCCTCGACTCGCGCACAATTCGCAGGCCCGGCGCCGGGGAATGATAGCGGTGTGAACCCTCAGCTGAAGATCACTACGGACCCAGCTCTTCTATTCCCGCCTGACCGCGTACCAACGGTGGGCGGCGGCGACTTGCTGGCGGTTCACATCTACGGTTCCACGGAGTACAACCCGACGGCTCGCGTCTCACTCGATGGCTCAATTGCCCTTCCACTGGCGGGTGTCGTCCGTATCCAGGGCTTGACATTGACCCAGGCTGAACACGCCATCGCCGAACATCTGGTTGCGGGGGGGATGTACCGCGATCCCCAGGTATCCATCCAAGTCATGGAAACCCCAAATCAGATCATTACCGTTACCGGCGAAACGCGGGGCAATGTTGGCGTAGTACCAGCCTTGGGGCGGCGGCGGCTTTTTGATGTTATTGCAGCGGCCGGAGGGCTTCTGCCGACGGCAAGCCATGTGGTCACCGTCCTGCGTCCCGGCCAGGATGCACCTTTGGTTATCGATCTCGGCAATAACCCGGCTAACGGCTCTATGGCAAATGTGCCACTCTTTGCGGGAGACACCCTGGTCATCGCAAGAACGGGCGTGATCTATGCTCTTGGCGCATTCAAGTCACAAAGTGCGATTCCGCTCGTCAGCAACTCGCCTCTCACGGTATTGCAGGCCATCACTCTCGCAGGCGGCCCGAACTTTGAAGGCAAGCGTGAGGAGACCCGCATCATCCGTACCGAGGGAACACGTCGCATTGAGGTAAAGGTCAATATGTCTCGTGTGATTGCAGGCAAGGACCCGGACCCTGTCCTGCAGCCGGATGACATCCTTTACCTGCCGACAAGCGGAATGAAGGCCGCGATTCGCGCGGGCGGCATCGCCACACTGATGGGTATTGCACAGCTTTCGTCTTACATCTCGCTCAATCACTAAACGCCACGACGTCCATCCAGGAAAGGAGTCAACGTCCGCATGATGGGTGACCATCAAGTGTCTTCCAGGCGCAAGCTCCGGCTCGCATATCTGGTTACGCATCCGATCCAGTATCAGGCCCCCCTGCTCCGCCGTATCTCTCAGGAGCCGGACATTGACCTGACGGTCTATTTCGGGTCGGATTTCTCCGTTCGTGGCTACAAGGACCAGGGGTTCGGCGTTGAGGTGAAATGGGACATTCCTCTCCTGGAAGGTTATAAATACGAATTCCTTCCCCGGCTTCTGGACAACGTCGGTTCACCAAATCATTTGCGTCCCCTGAACCGAGGTTTTTTCTCTAGAATCGCCCGGCACGACGTGCTTTGGACCCATGGATACTCCAGCGTGAATGCTCTCCATGCCATGGTGGCTGCCAGGGCGCTTGGGGTGCCGGTCCTGCTACGAGCAGAACCGTGGATGGCGGACCGGCCGAGAGCCGGATGGAAGCTGGCGATGAAGAAGGCCTACTTTGCGGCTCTCTCACATCTGGTCGATGCAACCCTGCCGATCGGAACGCTGAATAGCCAGTATTGGAGCTATTACTTCGGGGAGGATATTCCTCAGTTCCTCTTTCCGTATGCGGTCGATAACAGTTATTTCCAGCAGCGCGCGATTCCAGCCCGGGAGACTCGTGCGCAGTTGCAACAGGAACTCAACCTGGATCCATCGCGCCCGGTGATCCTGTTCGCTTCCAAGCTGCAGCAACGCAAGCACTGCGACCATCTGCTGGAAGCTTTCCTGCGGCTGTCGCCAGGGCCTGGAGTCGATCCGCATCCCTACCTCGTCGTCGTCGGAGACGGAG
>JABFXN010000336.1 GCA_013361705.1 Acidobacteriaceae bacterium | reverse complement strand
TGGCGACAAGGCGAGGCTGACCAACAAGATCGGCCTGATCCAGTTGGAGATGAACGACAACCGCTCCGCACGCCAGAGCTTTGTGCTGTCAACGAAGATCAATAAGAAGTATGCGGAAGCCTGGAATAACCTGGGCACGGTGGATTACCTGGAGCAGCACTTTGGCAACTCGATCGGCGAGTACAAGAAGGCGATCAAGCTTGATAAGAAGTCCGCTGTCTTCCATGCCAACCTGGCGGCCTCTTACTTCAGCCAGAAGGACATGGAGTCGGCCCAGAAGGAGTTCCAGATTGCGCTGACGCTGGATCCGCAGATGTACGAGCACCGCGCTTCTGGCGGCATTGCGACTCATGTGATCTCCGCCAACGATCGTGCCCGCTTCTGCTTTGAGCTGGCGCGTGTCTATGCCCGTAGCGGCGAGACCCAGACGATGTACCGTTACCTGGCGAAGGCAGCCGAAGGCGGTATGGATGTGAGCAACGCCGTCAAAGATGACCCGGTCTTCCGCAAGTACCAAAAGGATCCGCAACTGGCGCTGTTGATTCGCGACACCCGTGCCTTCCTGATGGCGATTGAGAGCCCGGCTTCAGCTCCGACACCGGCGTCCGCGATTCCGCCGCAGCCGCCGACGCACTAAACGCTAGTCTTCGTAGTCATTCTCGCGATACGGGCAGTGTCTGCAGCCGTTGTTACAACAGTAGCCACGGCGTAGCAGATACTGCGCCGTGAAGACGAGATACTCGCCCTCGTAATAGAAGTCGCCGGGCTGCAGTTCGTCTGGCGGAGATGGCTGTGGCGCATTCGGAGATGGTTGTGGCGTATCCATTGCTTTCGCGGGGATTATAACGAGTTGAGGAAGGCGATGGACACTCCATCGCCTTCGAGGATTAACGATCAAGATGTTCGAGAATTGGAGCGAGGAGATAGGCGACGAAGAAGCCGCTACACCAGACCATCGCCGCAAACCACAGAATCATCCGGCTCACCTTGCTGACGTGGTTACAGGTGGAGGGATCGTCCGCGTCGCATGCATTTTCCTGCCGCAGCCGCGGAGCAATCAGATAGGTCACCACGAAGCTGCCGGCGATGAGCGTGCCTGCAATACTGAAGATCCATATCTTATGCCGCGACAGGCTGACCAGCCACGGAGCGGCAGAGAGTACCGAAGCTACGGCTGATCCCATCCCCAATAGAACGAGCACGGATGGAAGCGCGCAACATAGCAAGGTACTCAACGAGGTGAAGAGCGAGAAGTAGTTGAGCAAAGCAGCGCGGCGCACGCCCTGCTCCGGCTGCATCAACGAAGAGACAGGCACGTTCATTGTGCCTCCACGATGGAGTCATAGGTCAGCCTCTCAGGCACCTTCCCTTTTGCGACCTGAGGTAGAACACCAGAGACGGCTACAGTTTTGCCGGACAAACCAGTGAGATCCGCAGGCTGCCCCGAGGGCGAGAGAGCGTAGCGGTCAGCCGTCCCTCTGATCTCAAGATAGGGAGCGGCAGGGGTACCACCTAACTTTCCGACAGCGACAATCTTTGCGTCCTTGTGGGTGAATCCGTTCTTTTCAATCGCGGCGTTGAATTGCTGCATCGTAGCGTTATTCCCCGGGATGAGTTGAATTACGACGAGGCCGGTATTGAGATCGACATCCACTTTGTCAACGCCGCGAATGCCTTTCATAGAGACATGGATCGCATGCGCGCATGGTGCGCAATCCATGCCGAATACAGTCAGGCTGACCTTCCGATACTCGGCCTGGGCGCCGAACGCGGGAAGCATCAACAGTGTGAGCAGAACAATCTTCTTCATGACAAAGCTCCTTTCAATGCGCATTCGCGTGCGCGGAATATTTCAGGTAGCTGAAGTTGATGGCGAAGCGAACGGCTTCCCGTCCATCGATCGATTGAGGAACGTCCCGGTAGATGGGCCCTTGCACACCACCTTCAATTGCAATGTTTTTGAAGATGGCCAGCACGGAAGGACCGAGCCACAGGGTGGTCGTCCCGGTACCGGCTTGCACGGTGTTGCGCAGCCGCACATTGCCGGTATGTTCCCCGGTGAATTCGATCAGACCGCGGTAGTCCCACTGGTCATAGCCTCGCCGCAGACGTGCGGGACGATAGCCATAAACGGTGCTCCAGGAGAGTGTATCCGGACGCTGATCTCCTTCAGATTGCGCAAAGCGGGTGTACCCGCCACCCAGCCAGAGATAGGAGCTTCTGGAGGCGAAGCCAGTAGCGAGAGTTCCCGCTAGCCCGGGAGCACGTGCCAACTGCCCCAATACTCCCGTCTCCTTTTGCGGGCCGGGCAAGACCATGGCAAGACTGCCGGTAGCTTCGGTGCGCCTGCCCACTGAGGTCACGGAGTGCAAAAATCGCCAGGATGCACCGGCAGTCCACTCTCCGCTGGGATAGATACGGGTTTCGGGAAATGAGGCGCTGCCAAAGGTTCCCGGCAGAAATGCATTGAGAGTCAGATGAGGTGTCAGTCCATAGCCAAGCTGGCTTCCAGTTGAGAGCTGGGCGCCATGAGAGCCGGCCCGGCCAAAGATACCGGTGTCAAAACTCCACTCGTATTGGGAGTTAACGGGTGTGGCGTAACCAAAGACCGGGCCATGGTCGGCAGCCCAGGCGGCAGAGGTCAACGCCACGAAGCAGGTGAAGAGCAGAAGCCCTTTCATCACATCTCCTTCGGTAAGAAATCGATCTTTCCATGCACACGCAGACGCGCGCGCAGTCATCGATTGCGAAGGAGAGACTCAGATACGAAGAACAGTTGTCGCGATATGCCGTAAGAGGGGCGGCGGACGTTCGGTATCGGACGCACTGAAAACGGCTTCGTCGCTCAGCAGAAGAGCTACATCCGGCACGATTGCCGCGACCGGAAAGTGTATCTGGGAAAGGTCTGACTGCTGGGCAGGACTCTGGGAGAGGTCATTCCGCACATGCGTCTGGCAGCAGCTATGACCCGGCATCTGCTCGCAGTGGCCCTGCATGGCGGCGCAGCAAGCCTTTTCAGCGGGAGTCATGGAGAGCGCCGACACACAGGCCATCATTGGCGATGCCGTAACCAGCATCAGCAATACAGCAACGAAGCTTGTGAGGCGGCGCATCTTCTTTAGTTTAACGCCAGAACCGCCGAAAGGTAATCTGCGCTTCTAAAAGAGACCCGCGGGCGGAGCCGCAACCTGCGTAGGAGGTTCTGCGAACGGTGTGGCCATTTCTTCTTCCTTCTCGCAGAGACCATTGCGATAGCGGACGACGTTGCGCGGCATGGCGGCAACGCGTTCGCCGGGCAGAACCACGCCGACAAGATTCATGGGATCTGCACCGGCTACAACGACCACACGATCGTCGGCGGGGTGGTTCTTCATCTGGCGCAGCGAGTCAACGGCTTCAGGAAGAGCGAACTGTTCGCCGCCGACTCCGATGATGAAACGGCCGCCGCGGATCTCTCCACGCGCCTCCATACGGCGCAGCATGCCGACGAGATCGCGCCACTTGGGAGCGTTAGATTCGCGGGCGAGGAGCTCACGGAAGACGACGCCATAGCGCGCCAGCAGCATGCGTGCGGCGGACTCGTGAGCCGCATCGACGCGACGGGCGCGCTCGATGGCTGTCTCGGGAATCGCGGAGGAGTCTTCAACCAATAGGCTCCAGCGGCCGGCATGCGAGCGAATGCCACGGCGGCCCGGCTCCATGACTGCAGGCTTCTTCTTCGGATCCATCATGACGCGGAGCTGGTCCCATCCATCGGCGGAGGCGAGACCGGCGGTAGCCAGTTCCCACAAAGCCATCTGCGTCTGCTGCTTGCTCAGCAGAAGAATGCGCTGAATATCAGCGGCGAAGCAGGCGCCACGCTCACGCAGAAGATTGCGTACGCGGTTGGCCTCTTCACTGAGGGCAACCGCGAGCTTCGGCTCATCCACCTGCTTCTGTTCCAGCGCCCATCCCAGCCAGTCGGCGGTCTCTCGCAGATAGAAGGTGATGGGCGCCATGTTGGTGGGAATGACACGGCGTGGCGCCGCTCCATCGGCCCATGCTGGATGCGGTGAGACGCGGCCCCAGCCGACGACTCCCGAGAGGCAGAGATGATCGAGCCAGCGAGGATCGTAGTTAGCGACACGCGCAGGAAGCAGGGTGCGCTCCCACTCGATAGCTGGAGCTTCAAACCCTTCGAGCTGTTCGAGTGCCGAGAGCAGCCCTTCTTCCCCAGCGAGTTTGGTTCCGGTGAGGTGCTGCCATTCGAGGAGCCAGCGCATATAGACAGCTTGGCTGACCGGCTCGACGGCGCGGCGCAACGAACCGACGGTGTTGCGATGAATGCGCTGCAGCAGGCGGCGCTCGCACCATTCAATATCGAGATCGCTCTGTACGGAGCGTCCATTCTCAAAGACGCCACGCAGGATGACGCCTTGGGACTCCATCAGCACCATCTGCGCGAAGACGGCGTTGGCGTCGAAGCCGAAGGTCTCCGCAATGCTGCGGGCGGTGGCTGGGCCGAGGATCTGCATCCAGCCCTGCAGCAGAAGCTTCAAAGCATCGGCCGCCTCCGCGGATTGCGTAGAGGACCAGAGAGCTTCAACCATCGCCAGACGTTCGACCGCAATCCAGCACTCGCGGTCTGCGAGACGAAGCTGTTTGACACGGCCCTGTATGGCAAGCGTGTCGAAGAAGCCGGGCCAGTGGCGGGCATCCCATGCGGCCATGGCATCGACAGGAAGAGCGATGAGAGCGAAGAGAAGGTCGTGCAGCTCGTGCGGATCGCGAATGTCTGGCCAGCACTCTTTGCGGACCTCGGCGATAGCAGCGGGATCGAGTTTGCCCTCTTCGGCGAGCACCGCATCGGGGATGCCGCGGCGGAGCGAGACGGCGCGGGCACGGCGCTCTTCCAGACCGGCCTCATCGAGGAAGGCGTAGGGCATGGCATTGATGAGCTCGTGCGCGAACTGTGAGGGCACGGGCGTATCGACGGCGAGGCACTGGATACTGCCGTTGGCGATTCCCTGCAGCACCTGCACCAACCCATCGAGGTCCATTGCCTCATGCAGCACATCCTGCATTACCTCACCCACAAGAGGATGATCGGGAATCTGGATATCGCCTTCGATGTTCTCAAAGCATGCGGCAGCCTGCGGGAAGACGCTTGCGAGCAGATCTTCCGAGCGTGTGCGCTGGATCTGTGGCGCGACTCGCTTCCCTTTGACAAACCGCAGCAGTTGCAGCGATCGGCTTGCGGCCCAGCGCCAGCGCGCTTTGAAGATGGGTGAAGCAAGCGATGCCTGTTCGAGGAGCTCCTTCGCGGTCTCGACGGTGAGGAAGTAGAAGACGTCGGCGAGCGGGAAGCTGTGCTGCTCGGCGAGGCAGATGTTGATGCCGTTATCGGTGGCCGCTGCCTGCAGCTCGAAGTTGAAACCGCGGCAGAAGCGTTTCCGTAGCGCGAGGCCCCAGGCCTTGTTAATGCGTCCGCCGAAGGGAGCGTGCAGGATGAGCTGCATGCCTCCGCCTTCGTCAAAGAAACGCTCCGCAATGATCGTCTGCCGCGTGGGGACGGCTCCGAGGACAGCTTTGCCTTCGACGACGTAGCGCACGAGCTGTGCGGCTCCGCCGGGGCAGAGGCCGCACTCCTGCTGCAGCCACTCGGCGGCTGCCATGGCTTGCGGATGCGAGCCAACGGCGAGGCCGGGAAGAACATCGGGAACAAGCTCGGCGATCTCCTGGCGGAGTCTGCCAACACCTTCACTGAGGACATCGGTGCGTTGCGGCGCCTCGCCCTCCCAGAAAGGCAGTGTTGGCGGAGCTCCTTGCGCGTCTTCCACGAGAACGCGGCCTTCGGCCTCGACTCGTTGGACACGCCAGCTTGTATTGCCAAGCAGCACGACATCGCCCGGGCCGGAGTCGACAGCGAAGTGCTCGTCGAGCGTGGCGATCTGCACATTCTCCGGCTGCAGCATAACGGCATACTGCGCAACATCGGGGATGGCTCCGCCATTGCCGATCGCAATCATGCGAGCGCCGCGACGAGCATGAAGCTCGCCGCGTACGCCGTCACGCATGAGGTAAGCGCCGTAGCGTCCGCGTGAGGACTCTATGCCCTGGTGCAGCAGGGCGATCAGTTCGTCGAAGGTGGTGCGCTCGAGATCGCGGTACGGCCACGCGCGTTTGAAGACAGCGAAGAGATCGTCTTCGCGCCAGGGCTCGGCGCCGACGGCGGCAACGATCTGCTGCATGAGCACATCTTTGGGAGCCGGCGGAATCTCCAGCTTGTCGAGATCGCCGGAGCGCATGGCGCGGATGAGCGCCGCCTGCTCCATCATGTCATCGCGGGTAGTAGCGAAGAAGCGCCCCTTGGGGATGGCTCCGCGCCAGTGACCGGCACGGCCGACGCGCTGCATGGCAACGGCAACGGCACGGGTCGTCGCAATCTGGCAAACAAGATCGACGTCGCCGATGTCGATACCAAGTTCCAGAGATGCGGTCGCGATCAGGATCTTGCTCTCGCCGTTCTTAAGCTTCTGTTCGGCATCGAGCCGCAGGGCTCGCGAGAGAGATCCGTGATGAGCAGCAACATGCTCAGCCCCAAGACGTTCGGCAAGGTTGAAGGCCAGACGCTCGACCAGACGGCGCGTGTTGACGAAGACCAGCGTGGAACGATGAGTCTCGGTCAGTGCCGCAAGCTTGTCGTACATCTCGTCCCACATGCGGTTCGAGGTGACGGAGCCAAGCTCTTCGCTCGGCACTTCAATCGCAAGGTCGAGATGACGTCGTTGCCCGACCTGCACGATGGTGACCGCACGCTCGCCCGCGCCGACAAGGAAGTTGCCAACCAGCTCAATAGGATTTTGTGTAGCGCTAAGACCGATGCGCTGCGGAGCTTCGCTGAGACCAGTCAACATGCCACCGGCGGCGAGGCGGTTTTCTCCGCGCACCAGAGCATCAAGACGTTCAAGCGTGAGAGTGAGGTGTGATCCACGCTTGTCGTCAGCGACAGCGTGGATTTCGTCGACGATGACGGTGCGCACGCGGCGCAGGTTCTCACGCGCTTTGAGCGCCGTGAGCATCATGTACAGACTCTCCGGCGTGGTGACCAGGATGTGCGGCGGCCGCTTGAGCATGGCGGCACGATCCTTTGCCGGTGTGTCGCCGGTGCGGACGCCCGTACGGATCTCGGGGCAGAGATAGCCGCGTTCGAGAGCGAGAGCTTGAATCTCGCGCAGCGGACCATCGAGGTTCTTCTGCACGTCGTTGGAGAGCGCCTTCAGCGGCGAGACATAAACAACGTGGGTCGATGCATCGAGACGGCCCTCGATCGCCTGCCGCAGCAGAGCATCGATGCAGACGAGAAAGGCTGCGAGGGTTTTACCGGAGCCTGTAGGTGCGGAGATGAGAACAGGCTCGCCACGAACGATCGCGGGCCAGCCTGCGATCTGCGGCTCAGTGGGTGAGCCGAACCTGCGCAGGAACCACTCGCGGACGACTGGATGCGCCCATTCCATGGCCGGATCGGCAAAGGTCTCCTCGGGCAGCAGGGTCGCGGTGGCCATGCGTCATTCTATCGCCTTCTTCGCAATTCCTTCGCCTATGGTTTTCCACCTAATCTTCCCTTAAGGTGCCCGGTTTGCCGGATTTTGGAGCTGGACTGATACCCTCAGTTCTGATGACTGCCACAGAACGCGCCTCCCGAATCAAGGTTCTTGTCTTCGACGTCGACGGTGTCCTCACTGACGGAACACTCTGGTTTATCCCTACCGGCAAAGACGCCAACGCCCAGCCGGTGGCAGTGGAGACCAAGGGCTTCTCAGCCCATGACGGCCTGGGTATCGCCATCGGCCGCACTGCCGGCCTGAAGGTAGCGATTGTGACTAAGCGCCAGTCGGATACCGTCGCCGTGCGCATGCGCGACCTGAAGATCGACTATGTCTACCAGGGACAACACTTCAAGATGCGCGCCGTACAGGAGATCTGCACCAAGGAAGGCATCACGCTGGATGAGGTGGCGTACGTCGGTGACGATGTCATCGATCTGCCAGTCATGAATCATGTCGGCCTGGCGATTGCGGTTGCCAATGCGCGTCCGCAGGTCAAGCAGATGGCGCACTGGACCACAACGAATCTTCCCGGCCAAGGCGCGGGGCGCGATGCGATTGAGTTCATCCTGGAGGCACAGGGTAAGCTTGCTTCGGCGATGGCGACTTATCTGGATGAAGCTAATGAAGGCAAGGTTGCGGATATCGGCCAGGGCGGAATGTAAGGAAGAGTTAAAAGTTGAAAGTTAAAAGTTGAAAGTTGAAGACGTACTGCAGTGGCAGGCAAAGATTTTTTGCCGGCCATTGTTGTGCATTAGCCCCTGCGTAGGAACAGTCCTAAACCGCCGGTTCATCCTCGGGCGCCGGCCACGCTCGGCGAAACAGATGGAAGATGGCGTGGATTGCAAGCGCCAGCAGTCCACCTATCGTTGTCGCTAGGATGCGATTGTGGAGCACATACTCTTCCGGCAGATGATTGAAGGCCAGCAGGAAGGCGATGTAGCCGGTGATCGCTACGGAGAAGACGCCATAGTTCACGTTCATAAAAACGTAGGATACCCACAAATAGACCAGCACCAGGACAACCAGCACCCATAGGTTTGGCCTCAGCAGTGTGGCGACCACCGTGGCCACGCCTGCGCCGAGGTAGGTGCCTAGCAGGCGAAGGATGGTGCGCTCCGTCGTGAGATAGAACTCCGGCTTCACCACAAGGATGGCAGTCATTGCGATCCAGTAGCCGTTGGGCAGCGGCCACCAGACGCGATAGAGCATCACCGCAATCGCAGTGGTGACCGCAAGGCGCACCGCGAAGTGGAAGTAGATGCTGCGGGGCGTGATGTGCGAGAGCAGATAATTCACGCGAAACTTCCGCGGGTCAAAATGCGGATCGGTAAGATTAGCGCGAATCCGGGGAACGAACCGCCAGAAGTAAAGAATGGCGAAGAACTCCAGTGCGGCTCCGACTGCCGTGGCGACACCACGCAGCGCTGCCTGGTGGAAGGTGCCGAGCAGACGTCCGTGCGTGTCAGGCGCAGCAGAAGAGATGATGAGGTAAACGCAGCACTGCACGCCGACCCAGGAGGCAGCGGTTCCCTGTGCCTGCATCAGGCCATAGATAAAAGCCCACAGAACGCAAACGCAGCCGAGAGCGAAGCTGTCGACGGCGAAGAGCGCACCTAAAAATGTGGAGACGGTGATGCCGAAGGCCGCGGCCATCATGGGGCCATAGCGATAGAAGATGGGCTGCTGGAACGATCCGAAGCCGACACACATCGCTCCGCCAACCGCCATGGCGGCCCAGCTCTGCTGATCGAACAGAATGCCGGCCGCCATGACAAGCAGGACGACCGGCAGACAGATCAGCGCATGGAGCGGTTCGGCTTCGTTCCAGGCGAAGCGGGAGATTCTGATGACTTCTTCGTTAGCCACGGCATTTGATTGTATGCGGAGTTTAAACCACTTGATTATCCGCATTTGCCAGCGTCGTGTCTTTTGCCGCACGCGACCACATCAGCCGAAAGTCCGTCACGTTGTGCAGTGAGAAGTTCTCCTGTGGTGGCGCGGTGATGGCAAAGAGGTCGGCACGATGCACATCTTCAAGCCACATGGCAGGACGCGGGTCAGCCGTCGCCGGAGCGATCTCGATATGCGACATTTCGAGATTCCTCAGATGACGCAGAAAGAAGCCGTGCGAGGGTGTTGGGCCGAAGCGCAGCAGCTCGGGGTAATCCTCTTCCTTCTCAGGAACCTTCAGGGTACGCCAGTCGGTCATGGGCTGACGATCGTCGCCCCAACCCACACGCATTTGTTTGGGCAAGCCCTCGTGCCCGAAGTAGCAGTTGGAGAGCTTGACGTCTTCGATCAGGTTTTCGGGGATACCGGAGAAGAGACATGCGGTTGATGCCGCCGAGTTATAGCTGACGAGATTCGAGATAAGGATGCGGCGCAGAGTGCCCTTGCGCAGGGTCTCCTTCGGATTGCGATTGCGGCGATTCAAACGAAGGAAGAGCGGAGCATCGATGGTGTCACGCATCGTATTGCCGGTGATGGAGATGTCTTCCAGATAGGCACCGTCGGAGGTTTCGAGCGAGATACCTTTGCTGCCCTCGATCACATTGCCAGAGATGGTGATGTTGCGGAAACCTCCGTTGGACTCTGTTCCGCACTTGATGCGACCGTTGCGTGAAACCTTGGCGTCCTCCGCAAACTTCTTCCAGGTGCCGGCAAGCACGCTACCCAGCTCGTAGTATCCCGAGACGAAATTGTTGGCGATCGTCACATTGTCGGTCGAACGCGCGTAGCCGAGAGCGTAGCTCGACTTGGGGCAGATGGCGTCGTCCCATGGCGAGTTGACGGTGCAGTTGGTGACGCGCACATTACGGCAGCAGTCGATGTCGAAGCCATCGCGGTCAGTGTCGACCAGCAGGTTGTCGAGCGTGAGATTATCCACACCGGTTGCCAACAGGCCGAAGTGGCCGCCCTTCAGCAGGCGGAAGTCGCGCAGGATGACATTGCGGCAGTTCTTCAGAGCGAAGGTCTTGTTGCCGACGCCGGGCTGCTCCGCCTTGAAGGGCTGGTAGCCACCACGAACAGCGGTTGCGATGCCGTGCGAGAGACCTTTGCCGAAGATCAGCCCCGGGCCGGAGACGGAGAAGTCATGTTCATTCTCGGCGTAGAAGAGCGAGTTCTTCCAATGGTTATGGCCATAGTCCTGATAGGGCGTCCAGGGATCGTTGGGCTCGGCGGCATCGTAGGTTCCGCCGCGGTAGCCGGTCGTCTCGCCGGCCTTGGGTGAGTCTGCCGCCTGGATGGTGCATCCCTGTGCAAGATAAAGGTCAACCGTCGACTTGAGCCGGATGGTGACACACATGTAGGTGCCGGCCGGAAAATAATGCGTTCCGCCGCCGGTTTTGGCTACCTCTTCAATGGCCGTGTTGATGGACGGCGTGTCCACGGCCTTGCCATCGCCGGTAGCACCGAAGCTGCGCACGTTGTACAGAGCCTGGACGTTCTGCGTCTCGGTCTGGGCTTCGGCCATGGAGACATGGCCGACAGCTCCGGCGAGCGCTAGCGGAGAGAGCTTAATAAGATCGCGACGTTGCATGGCGCGACCAGCATACAGGCCGCAAGCGAAACGTTTCAATGAAAGGAAGAAGAAAGGACTATACTGAATGCATTCGGGTTGCATCCTCTGTCATCATGGGAGGAGCGGCACTGGAGTGAACTATGAGTCTGACCGGATTCCGGGACGCGGCCGCGCGTCCTTTGGGCGTGGCTACCGCCGTCACACCCGCGAGCCTGCTGGCGCTAAAGCGCTCAGGGGCACCTATCACCGCTCTCACCGCATACGACTATCCCACAGCGCGACTGGCCGATGAAGCCGGCATTGACATGCTGTTGGTAGGCGATTCATTGGCAATGGCCGTTCTGGGCCATGAAGATACGCTGGCCGTCACCATGGACGAGATGCTGCATCATGCCCGCGCTGTGCGCCGCGCGACGCAGCGGGCCTTGTTAGTTGTTGATCTGCCGTATGGCAGCTATCAGATCTCCGTGGAAGATACTCTTCGCAATAGTCTGCGCATGGTGAAAGAGGCAGGGGCCAATGCCGTAAAGCTGGAGGGCGGCGCGGCGATGTCTGCACGTGTTCGTGCGCTCACCGCGGCGGAGATTCCTGTCGTCGCACATATTGGCCTGACGCCGCAGTCAGTCAACCGTATGGGTGGCTATCGTGTGCAGGGCCGCAGTGAGATCGAAGCGATGACTCTGCTGGACGATGCTCTGGCGCTGGAAGATGCGGGAGCGATTGCGATTGTCCTGGAAGGCATTCCGCGGGAACTGGCCGCACTGATTACGGCACGGCTTCATATACCGACGATCGGTATTGGAGCGGGGCCGAAGTGCGATGGCCAGATCCTGGTATGGCACGATGTCTTTGGCTTGAGCTTCCGCAATGCTCCGAAGTTTGTACGGCAGTTTGAAGACGCCGCAGCGCTGATGCGCAAAGGGCTGGAGGAGTATCGTATCGCCGTTAGCGAACGAAGCTTCCCACGCGACGAGGAGAGCTATCACCTGCCGGCGAATGTACACCTACCCGAGACGGAGGAGCCGGAACTCTCTGTCTGGAGCGAGTAAGCGACGATGCAGACAGCAACGGCAATGCAGACTGTAACAACGATCCAGGAGATGCAGGAGATTGTGCGCGCGGCCAGAAGAGGCTCGGGCACAATCGGCCTGGTGCCAACTATGGGCGCGCTGCATGAGGGACATCTGTCGCTGGTGCGGGCCGCGCGGGAACGATGTACGCATGTGATTGCGACCATCTTCGTAAATCCGCTGCAGTTCGGTCCGAACGAAGACTTTTCCCGCTATCCACGCACCTTTGAACGCGATGCCGAACTGCTGACCGACGAAGGTGTGGACTGGCTGTTCGCGCCGGACGCGGAAGAGATGTATCCGCAGGGTGCGCAGACGACGGTCGACGTACCGGAGCTGGGAGCACGGCTGGATGGAGCGTCGCGGCCTGGACACTTTCGCGGCGTCGCCACCGTAGTGAGCAAGCTGTTTCATATCACGCAGCCGGACCTGGCCTTCTTCGGGCAGAAAGATGCCGCGCAGGTGGCGGTCTTACGTCGCATGGTACGGGATCTGAACTTCCCGCTGGAGATAGTAGTTTGCCCAACGGTGCGCGAGGCGGATGGCCTGGCGTTAAGCTCGCGCAATCGCTATCTGAGCGAGGAAGAACGCGGACGTGCTCTGGTGCTGTCGCGAGCTCTTCACAAGGCAGAGTCACTGGCAGCGACTGGAACACCTGCGGTGCTGCGCGATGCGATGCTGAGCGAGTTCGAAAGCGCTGACGGTGTACGTGTGGACTATGTTGCCGTGGTCGATCCGGATACCTTGCTGGATGTGAGCGATCTATCGCAAGGCACATTGCTGGCGGTAGCCGCCTGGGTGGGCAGCACACGGCTAATCGACAACCTGTTGCTTCCCGCACGTGAGGTGTAGCCATGAAAGTATTGCTGGGTGTCTGCGGAGGCATCGCTGCTTACAAAGCAGCGGAGTTGTTGCGCGAATTGCAGCGGCAACGCGCAGAGGTACAAGTCGTGCTGACGCAGGGAGCGGAGAAGTTCGTGACACCGCTCACCTTTGCTGCACTGAGCGGACGGCAGGTGCTGACCGCTTTGTGGACTCCAGCGGTAAGTGAAATTGCAGGCGAACAGCCACAAGCGTTTGGGATTGAACACATCGATATCGCACAGTGGGCCGATGTGCTGGTCATCGCTCCGGCAACGGCACATGTGTTGGCAAAGTTGGCGCACGGCATGGCCGACGATCTACTGAACACGATTGCATTGGCGACGACATCGCCGGTAGTTGTGGCTCCGGCGATGAATGTGAACATGTGGCGACATCCTGCAACGCGGGAAAACCTTGAAACACTGCGTGCACGCGGCGTTACCATCGTCGAGCCGGCGAGTGGAGACCTTGCCTGCGGTATGGTGGGCGAGGGACGCCTCGCGGAAATTCCAGAGATCGTCTCCGCGACGCTACACGCGGCGAATCCGATTCGCGACCTCGCAGGAGAGCACCTACTCATCACCGCTGGAGGCACGCGGGAGGCGATTGATCCGGTGCGCTTCCTTGGAAATCGCTCAAGTGGCAAGATGGGGATTGCCCTTGCGGAAGCAGCATTGAAGCGCGGAGCAGAGGTTACGTTGATCACGACGGCTAACCGTCCTATCTCGCCAGGTTGCGCACGGGTGCTGGTCGAGTCGGCAGAGGAGATGCGCGCGGCTGTGCTTGATCGTCTTCCAGCTGCGACAGCATTGATTATGGCAGCGGCTGTTGCAGATTATCGCGCAACCAATCCTGCCGCGCAGAAGATCAAGAAGAGCAGCGAGAAGTTGACGCTGGAGCTGGAGCGGACGCCGGACATTCTGGCGGAGGCTGCGCGGCTGCGTCCTTCAGGAACGCTCATCATCGGCTTTGCTGCAGAGACAGAACGCGTCGTAGAGGAAGGCCGGCGCAAGCTGCGTGAGAAGGGCGTCGATGCCATCGTTGCCAACGACGTCTCCGGATCCGATGCAGGCATCGGCTCTGATCACAATGCAGGCGTGATGTTGTTTGCGGATCGCGAGGTGCGGTTGGAGCTGTCGTCGAAGCGGGCGATGGCGGAACGCATTCTGGATGAGGTGCATCGCTTGCGTGTTCTGCGTGATCGATCGGAAGTCGAGCTTACGCCGGGTAACAGGCATAACTTGAGCGCGAAATACTTGGGCCGCTGACAAACAAGTCGCCTGATTTAGTCATGTGTCCTAAGGGAGTTTCAGATCAAGGGCGTAGACCTCGTGGATGCCGGCCTCGCGGAGAAGCACGGGGGTATCGTCGGGCGCGAGATTCAGGCTCCAACCGAAGAAGCCGGTGCGGCGAATTCCTTCAAGGCTGGCGTATTTTTCGAGTGTCCGGGTTCGGATTTTGACGCGATAGATCGTTGGCTCTGCCGGAGAGTCAAAATAAAGGTACTGTCCATCATGGCTCCAGACGCAGTCGTTGATCCCGACGTTTGCGATCTCTGTCCAGGAAGAGCGCTTTATGTCGAAGAGCATCAGCTTTTTGTTATCGGTGGTCACCGCTGAGATATAGTCTTCAGTCGGGCTCCAGCGTACCGTCCAGAGTCCCTTCGAGCCAGGCAGAGTTGTGACCGAGCGTGTCTTGAGGTCCAAGATGCGAACCTGTTCCATATGCTGCCCCCCTACGCCGAAGTTAACAATCTGGCCAAAGGCGAGCTTCTCACCATCGGGCGACCAGGTAGGAACACCCTGGTTGGACGTGTCCGCGATAAGAGCTTCCGGTCGCCCCCCGTTCACAGAGATACGAAAAATCTTCCCGACGATATCCGTATCGGCGGTGATGTACGCGATCTGCGAGCCGTCCGGCGACCAGTGCGGAAAGCGAGCAAGCCCACCGACATCGGTGAGCCGCATCCGTTCACTGCCATCGATGCGGCTCCGCCAGAGTGTGCCTTCCGGGTAAGCAGTCCACGCCATCCACTGACCGTCGCGTGAGAAAGCAATGGTGTCGGTAGATAAACCATCGAGATATGGCCGAAACTCCTTTGACGCTGGTTCATAACGCAGGAGCTCGCCGCGGGCCTCTTCCCCAAGAGCATAAAGCTGTTTCCCATCCTGCGAGATCAGGGGAGCGCGCCAATAGTCAACTGGACCTTCTGCGAGCTGTTGTGGCTTACGGGACTGCCATGGCAAGGGATGATCACGCGCGATCCAAAGACTGCTGCGCCTCGCTTCATCCAACACGAAAACATAGTAGCGCCCGTCGGGAGACCAATCGCCGCAACATGCCTGGCGGGCCCATCGCTCGTTCGCGAAAAGAGTGTGGAGATTCTTCCCGTCAGCACTTACCTCCCATAGGCCTACGTTCTTGCTCCAGTGTTGCATGGAGAAACGAATGCGTGTGCCATCGGGCGACCATCGTGGCCAGTAGGGCGCCTCGGACATACGTGCTATTTCGCGGGGGTTACCTCCATCTGCATCAGCAACGAAGAGGCTTAGGCCACGGGCGTAGACAAAACGGCTGCCGTCAGGCGACCAACTAGCGGCATGGCCGCTGAGGTCTCCCAGCGGACGGACTGAGGAGTTACTGAGCGAATAAGCCGAGAAGCCATGTTCGGGCGTTTGCTCCCAGAGTGTTCCAAACAGGAGCTCGTTGGTGCCGCGCGAGTATGCCAGTGCTATATCGACGGAGTGGGGAGCCGGTCTACGTAATGTTTCTCCACCTGCCGTGGAGACCTCGGCAAAGTAGCTGTGGGCATCCACATCTTCACTGAAGAAAAGGCGTGAGCCGTCCGTTAGGAGCGAGATCAAACGCTCCTTGTAGGTTCCATCATTGGTTAAACGCGTCGAGCGAAGAACGTGCGGCTGCTCCCAGATGAGCCCGCTACGACTTAGACCGAAGACACCGGCAGCAAAAGCCAACAGCGCTCCAACCGCGAAGACAGGCCAGCTATGAAATGAAATTCTTCTCGGCGGCCGCTGGGCTGGGTCTGCCGGGAGCGCGGGCTCCATGTGAACGCCTTCGGCGCAGCCGGGCGGATCTTTCAGGTCCGAACCTTCTTGAACTTCTTCCCGCGCTCCGAGGACGATGATGGGAACGGTTATACGATAACCGCGCTTAGGCAGAGTCTGAATGAACTCGCCACCATCCTCCTGTCTCCCCAAGGCCTTACGAAGAAGAAAAACGCACTGAGTAAGGCTGCTTTCTTCCACGAAGGAGTCGGGCCAGACAGCTTCCATGAGTGCGGCTTTGGAAACCACCTCTCCTTTTGCCCTAACGAGAGCTGTAAGCACCATCAAAGGTTTGGGAGGCAGCGTCAGGAGTTTTTCCCCACGCCAGAGAAGCCCCTGAACAGGGTCATACCGAAAGTCTCCAAACTCGTATAAAACTCGACTCATCAATGGATTACGGGTCTTGAGAAAAAAATGAGAATTTTGTGATGCCGCAATGAAGACCGGCGTGAAACTGCCTGCTTAGATTACCTCCTGACCGGCGCAGTCGTGCAAGGTACCTCCATGAGTCGCTTCGCTTTCCCTCTGGTTTCGATCAGCATTGGGACGAAATAGATCATGCGAATCGGAGAAGACTTGGAGTCTTAACAGGAATCTGGTGAGGTCCCCTAAATGACACCGCTCCCCCTGTGTTGTGACATTTCCTTGCTGGTTCGCCTGGGCCGACAGCAGCGCCCAGGTGAACCGTTTTTCTTCCGGCTCCGCCTTGGTTCTCCCCTCCCCTAGCGGGATAGAGGTCGCTGACGAATACATCTGGCTTTCGTTCAGAACCTGCATTTGAACGCTGGAGTTAAGACCATGGCCGCTTCGAACGCGAAGACGATCCGTGGCCCCCTTGTCGCGAGATTTTGGCCTTGTTTCGTTCTGTCTTTCAAGCACGTCACGGTACAGGATTTCTCGATCAACAGTAACGTAACGCCGTAGACAGACCTGGCGACGGGACGTGCAGTACCGGCTAGACGTAAACGGCAAACCGCAGTGCAGACTATGGCAATTGTGTAGACGGCTTTATCTACGCAGGAGGACTGTCTTGGATCAACGAACCTATGATTCTCGCGTTTTGATGATTTATCTCTGGTTGCTGGCCGCGACCCGGTTACTTAGCTATACCGACCAGGACTGGTCAACGTGGGCCGGGATGTTGGTAATTACCTTCGGCGCGATGTTCCGAATGCGGAGTTCACCCGATGGCATTGGTAAAGTGCTGGCTACACTCGGCGCATACTCGATGGTGTCCACCCCCGTGTCGCTTGTCCTGAGTCATCTGGATTTTAAATGGGCAGCAAGAATGAGTCGTCCGCGTGAGCAAGACAGGCTCCTTCTGATTCTTGTGCCGGGAGTGTGTGCCGCGTTTCTGGTGTCTCTGGCGCTGCTCTCGAAATTTCGAGCGAGAGACACTTCTGTGGAAACGAAGACAATCCCTGAGAAGGCTGCCGCCCCAGCTACAAGAATAGAGAAAGAGCAAGAAACCCGGCGACTCTCGCTCGACGACGAGTCCGTAAAGGAATGGACCCGTTGGATGGAACGACATGGCCACACTCCTCTAAGCCTTGCGTATGCGACGCTGGCGGGCGCTGTACGTGCGCTTGAGATGGGGAAAGACCATGCATCCATAGAACAGGCAGCAATCGCAGTGGCCAAGGCGTGGGAGGCTCCGGCGCATGTCGAACTCCGTGCAATAACACGCGATGCCCTGGTGTTGACAGAAGAGCCATGGCGCAGCTTGAAGACTGGCTCGCTAAGTCAGGAACTGGTGGCATACGCCGCCTTTCTTCGAGCACTGGAACTGGGCCAGGACCACGTCACTGCATCCGAGGCCGCGAGGAAAAAGGCGCTTCAGTGGGCACCCCCGAAAGGCGCCACTACGGCTGCGAACGGCCCACACAATGGCGGCGAACTCCGCGGTATTGTCTACGGCTATATGCGAAGGTCGGAGCTGCACTCGCTCGGTCCTGATCCGTTGCGGCGGGGGAGGTTTAGAAATGTGAACAAGGCAGTCTGGACCTTTGCGCTCAAACGGGAGGGCATAGGAGGGAACGGACGTCCATTGTCTCCTATCCAGGTCCGCATGGAAGGAGCGAGTGTCACGGGCGCGCTAGAAGATGGCGATCTCATCGAACTGCCAGGAACGCCGGTCGCTGCGGAAGTGAATATATTTGCGCAAGTCCGCAACCTTTCGAAGGGCGTTGAGATCGTGGCCGCTCCGGTTCAAGAATCCAAGGAGTACAAGAAATATCAGTCACAAAGAATCGTGGTTCCGCTAGTGATATTCCTCGCGATGGGCGTCATCGCATTCACCTTTTTTCTGATCATTCAAAAGTAGGCCGTACCAATCCAAGCGATGTTTCCGTACTGCGGTACGGAAACATCGCCACAGCACAAAGCACGGCAGAGGCAGCAATGGACAACAATCAATTCGGATTCGATTCCTCGACGCCATTTCAGGACCCAAACCTGGGCTTTACGCCTGACCCTACGCCACCTCATATTCCTGATCAGCCCCAGGGATTTCCGCAGGATCCAACGACGGGCTTTGGTTCCGATTTTTCGATGCATCCGCCTGACGTAATGCCATCCTATGTCACCGATTCGACCCTCGGTTTCAGTTCTGATCTTTCAGCGACATTCGGACTCGATCCTTCACTCATTCCTCCTGACGTACCGGTTCCGGCGCCGGATCCGAGCATAGGCCCCGACTTCACACAATCCGACATGACGATTGGAACAGATACGTCGTGGCTTCCAACTGATTCATCGACCACCAGCTGGGATGCGACCACGTTTGGTCCCGATCCACCGACGCTCGGACCTGATCTCTCCCCGCTTCCAACTGATTCATCGGTTCCTGTTCTCGATCCACCGAACATCAATGCCGACCTTGCAATGTCTGATTTGACGCTTGGACCAGATACATCGACCCTCGGGCCGGATTTGGCAAATGCCGATTCCAATTCCACGACGATTGACCTCGACGCTTCCTCCGTGGCTCCGGATTCTTCGCTATCTGGTCCCCTTGACAGTCCAGATGGAAACGAAGCCCTTCGGGGACAAGACATCAACGTAGACGGGACGACTGCCACAGTCGCGGCTGCTGAAACGAATGGAAACGCTGATTCGGCTCAAGACGTTGGGAAGCAGGATCATCCTAACGATGGGAACGATAGTCACCGGGATACTTCTTCCGCTGGGGATGACTCGGAAAAACCAAGGGACCGTGCGCCGGGGGACGCGGACGTGGCCATTGTCGAGGATGCGCGGTCGATAAAGTGGACGCCGCCTTCCGGGGAAGGCGTGGAGCAGGGCCCAGGAACAGTCGTCTCACCGGTGTTGGGCGGGGATTTCTCGTTTTCGCAGTCGTACTGGGCCGGGCCGGATGGGAGCAAGACGTTCACAATGGTGGGAACTACTCCCGACGGAACGCCGATGTTGCTCCAACAGTATGAGTGGGAAGGTTATGCACAAGACCACGTCATTGTGCTGGTGGATGGATCGAAGGACAGCGGGGTTCCGGGGGGGACGGGAACAGAGGGACCAGGCCTGAAGGATTCCCCTCTGGTGCAAATGGGGGGCGGCATAGTGGTTGGAGGCGGCTTGACCGCGGTGCCAATTGCGGGACCGTCTATTGGACCGCTGGCCCAGGCGACCGGCATCGTGGACAAGCCTTCGACAGAGTTTAAGAAAGGCTATGGCATCGGCGAACTCGCGACGGGTGTTGTCCAGACAGTGAGTGGTATTGGCGCAATCATCGGCGGCGGGACTTCGGCCGTCGCCGGCGTGGGAGGGGCTCCAGAGACCGGAGGCGCCTCACTCGCACTGACTGCCCTGGGTGCAACCTCTGTAGTGGTTGGCGCCGCTGGGGTCACGCAAGGAATCACCAATATCGCCGTGGGTGCCGGGATACTGCACAACGAGATCACGAAAAATACCTACCTCAGCCAAGGGGGAACGCGTCCCCATCCTTCAACAAGCGAGGACTTCTCAGGAAACCCGGAAATTCTTGGCCAGCGCTCATTTCGGGGAGGGTTTCCGTCTCCCAATGGAAGACAAGGAAGCACCCGCCCGGATGGCTACTTACCCGAGGTAGGAGTTGTGATTGAGGTAAAAAACTATGACCTTTCAAAGGGTTCCAGCAAACTGATAAACAACGTGGTGGAGCAGGCATTGAGACGCCAGGCAGAGCTACCGGAAGGTCTAAAGCAGGCGCTCGTTATAGACGTACGCGGCCAGAACGTGACTGAGGCTCAAGCGCAGAACATCATCGACACGATCAACCAACGGACCGGCAACTTGTTCGATAACCGTTGGTGGTTTTTCACCCACTAACAGAGTGGTTATCTCTCTGGTGAGGAAATCCATCTCTGCGGGGATGCATCTGCTCTGCCCCGCATCCCTGAGTGTGGATGGGCAGCTAAAGCGTAAGTCTTTTCAAAGAGATTCGAACTTAAGACAAAGGTAGCCAACGAATTGCTTCGCTGGCTACGCGGTTGATGAACGTTCTGTCCGTCAGAACTGCAGGCGGGCCGAGATCTGTCCGGTGCGTGCACCGCTGAAGTCTGCCTTGTCATTGGCAGAGGTGATAGTACCGAAGGCTCCGCTGGAGAGATTCATATTCGGAATTCCCAGGTTCGCCTTGTTGAGGATGTTGGTGAAGGTGCCTTCCGCACGCAGCGAGACACGCTCGGTGATGGCGAAGCTCTTGCTGAGACCAGCAGAGAGATTCACTGTGCCGGGGCCGACGATGGAGTTGTTCTGCATATTGCCGAAGCGGCCGATAGGCAGAGGATCGCCGGTCAGACCGCGGCCGGTGTGGCACTGCGAGCCCGGAGTCCAGGTCGGCGTGCCAGGGCAGGTAAAGGCCGCGGGGTTGAACCAGCGGGCAGCACTGCGATTGGTGGGAATCTCACTGACACCAACAACGCGGTCCACTTTCTGGCTGCGCCCAGGCAGAGCGCCACCGTTGATGTCACCGTTCAAACCTGCGCCCGTTCCTGACGGATCGCCCTGACCGCCGGGGAAGTACGGCGCAAGCAGAGGACCACTCTGCACAACGAAGATACTGCTCAATTGCCATCCGCCGACAGCGAGATCAGTCCAACGGCTCATGTTGCCACCGAACTGCTTGCCGCGCCCGAAGGGCAAGGCATAAAGCAGCGTGGTGTTCCAGCGATGGCGGCGTGAGCCTGACGCCTGGCCAAAATCGACATCAGGATCGCGGCCGAACGAGGCACGGGAACCGCCGCTCTCACCTGCGAAGGAGGTGCTGTTCGGTCCCTGGTTATTGGTGAGGTTCTTAGCGAAGGTATAGGTCGTGTCGAAGGTCAGACCGGAGGTAAGGGAATGACGGAAATCAACCTGACCCGAGTGATAGGCTGCGGAACCGCCGGTGGAACGGCTGTTGATGGTTCCCCAGTTGGGGAAAGGACGAGCGGAGAGAGGTTGTCTGTACGCCGAGGTCGTGCTGGAGTACGGGAGGTCATTCAGGTTCGGCGCCCAGACGAGGTGCTTCGTCGTCATGCCGATGTAGGAGACGCGAAGACCATAGCCGCGGCCAAGATCGCGATCGACCGAAAGCGAGAACTGATGCGAGTACGGATCGTTCCAGTGAATATCGTTCGCCGTCCCGAAGTATGCCTGTCCATAACCGGCAGAACCAGAGCTGGCTCCGGAAGCGGTATAGATCTGCGGCCAGACATACGAAGGACCGCTGGCGGTCTGCGAGTTGGTGTACTGCACGGTGTTGGCCTGGAGCGTACCGGTAAGCGAGTAGAAGTTAGATCCCAGAAGCGTGATGTTGTAGAGGCCATATCCACCGCGGAGGACAGTACGGTTATCTCCGAACGGACGCCACGCGAAGCCAAAACGCGGAGCGAAACGAAGCTTGACGGCGGTGCGCAGACCATCGGGCAAGCCGGCCTGGTTGTTGTCGATGGTCGGTGTGCAGGCAGCCCCGTTAACCGCCGGCTTGCCGGAGGTCTGGCCGAGACCGCACGAGTTGAAGCTGGCCAGATACGGTTGCGAGACCAGGCTTCCCTTCCCTGCCGGGAAGATCACCTGGCCCGACTTGGCGACCGAGGGATCGAAGTTACCGATGTTGCCGCTGGGATCGTGATATGCAGGATGGTACTCGTAGCGCAGGCCGTAGCTGAGCGTCAGGCTGTTGGAGACACGCCACTGGTCCTGCGCAAAGAAGTGGTAGTGCATCGAGCGGCCGTCGTTGTCAGACTGCACCACGTCATAGAAGGTGGTGTTGGGAGCACCGATAAGGAAGTCGGCAAACTCCTGGCCAGTGAAGCTGGCAGAGGAATAGTCAAAGGTGCCATAGTTGTCAGCACCGTTGAAACCGAGCGGCGTGATCGCCTGCAGCCTGCGGATATCGAAACCGAACTTCATACTGTGCCGGCCCTTGACCCAGGTGACATTGTCGGTAAAGACATGTGTCCGTGACTTGTTGATGGAGGTAAGGCGGTCGGCATCAAGAGTGGTGAGGTCGCCGAAGTCCAACTCGGGAATGCCGTTGTAGAAGAGGTTCTGCAGGCCCTGCAGCCCGGAGTTGGTGGTGAAGCCCTTGCCATCGAAGGGATTCACGTTGCCGTTGGTGTCGAAGGTAAAGCCATAACGAAACTCGTTGATCAAGCTCGGCGTGAAGCTGTAGTTGCCGGCAATGAGGAGGATGCGGTCCTGAAATGACTTGGTGCTGGAAGGAACGGCAAGGGGTTGCTGAGCGTCCTGGTTGTAGTTCTTCCAGGTGAAACGAGCGAAGACAAGCGCCTTCTGACCGACGTACTGATCTCCGCGGATATCGAACTGATTGGAGAAGAGCGACGTTCCCTTGTTGGTGCTGTAATTGACGGCTCCAGGCACATAGGTACTGGTATCACCGATGTTGGGATCGGGGAAGAAGGAGAGGAACTTCTGCGCCACGGCATTGATGGGAACTGCATTCAGGGGGTAAGTGCCGCCATAAGGATTCCTCAGTGTCGTGAGACCTTTGACCTTGGAGAAGTCACCGCGCTTCATCGCGGCCGTGGGAACGACGGCGGTATAGGGGCTGGTGCGTGGACTGCGATAGCCCTCATACGTTCCGAAGAAGAAGGTCCGGTCGTGACCATTGTAGAGATGCGGCAGAACAACCGGACCGCCAATGGTTGCGCCGTAATCGTTGGTCACGAGCTTGGGCTTCTGGGTTGATCCCCAGGGTTTAGCGTTCAGACCGGAGTCCTGGTGATACCAGAAGATAGCGCCGTGCAACTGATTGGTACCGCTCTTGGTCGTCGTGGTGACTTCACCGGGTTGTCCGAACTCCGCGGCGTTGAGCACACCATCCACCCGCATCTCAGAGATGGAGTCGCCGGAAGGAAAGGCGTTCTGGATGGGCGTATTGCCGCCGGTAGCGCTGCGCGTGGTGATGCCATCAACCGTGACATCGGTCTGGAAGGGCAAGCCGCCCTGCACAGAGAAGTTTCCGCTGGAGTCTGTCTGTACTCCCGGCAGCGTTTGGATCACAGTCAGCGGACTAGTGCCGTTGGCGCTGGCGCGGTAGTTTGCGGGAAGGTCGCGGACAGCCGTCGCAGAGAGCGTGGCATCGATGGAAGGATTGTCTGTTTCAATCACGCCGGCAGCGGCGGCATCTACGGACGCCTCCTGCGCAATGGTTCCAACGGAGAGTACGGCGTCGGCGCGAAGCTCTTGCCGTGCCGAGAGGCTGAGATTGCGCTGAACTTGGGTATTGAAGCCGTCGGCTGTGATCTCGATCTGATAGTTACCAGCGTTTAGATTAAGGAACTGATAGGTGCCGGACGAGTCCGCCTGTGCGGTCTTCACCACGCCGGTATCGACGCCGGTGAGCTTGACGGTTGCGCTCGCAATGGAAGCGCCACTGCTATCTTTTACCGTGCCGAGAATGGTGCCTTGTGTGGATTGCGCCCAGCTCAACGGGCACATCATGCAAACGCATGCAAGAAGAAGAAAAACGAAGCCGAACCGTTTTAGAGCATTTTCCCTGTTGCTGGGCAGCCCGAAAAAGGAGTGCAGAGGCGTTTTCATTGAGGAAAACGCCCATAGATGTGGAAGCCCTACGCTATACCTACAAGGAAAATGCTCCATCGTCATAGCTCTCCAAGTTGTGAACATGCAGTGTCATCCGTCATGCAGCAGGATTGCTGCTTCCTGGGGGAAGTTACGGATGCGGTAGGGTTACGCTATTCGCGGCCTCTGCATGTTCAAAGAAAGGAGAGAGAAAAGATGGTTAAATCGCGGCGCAGCGTGTGGAGATTTTCATGCAATGCATGCATGATGGATGGTTTTGCACCACTCAGAGCATTTTTCCTGTTGCTGGGTATCCCGGAAGAGGCGTGCAGCGGCGTTTTCATTACAGAAAACGCCCATAGATATGGAAACCCTACTCTACACCTACAGGAAGAATGCTCTAGCCGGCGACAACTCCAAAAGGGATCGGTAGAGAAGCAGATTTCTCCACTCCCTTTGGTCGCTACGAAGTGACAAACAAAAACAGAGCCTACCGCTCTACGGATGCGATCTACGGATGCTGGGAGATGGAGAGGAGATTGCCGTCTGGATCTTTGAACCATGCGACCTTCGCTCCATCGGGCGAGGTCCATATCCCGATGCCATCCTGTTGAAGAAAACCGTACCGTTCGAAGATGATGCCTTTCGCCGATAGCTGCCCGGCGAAGTCACCGATGTCATCGACCTTCCAGCCCAGGATAGTAAAAGGCTGCGGCTTGAACTCCGAAGCTTTGGCAATACGAAGCATGACACCATTGGCGTCAAAGACAAGTGCGAATCCGTCGTCCGAAACAAAACGCAGACCGAGTGTCTGCTCATAGAAACTACGGGCTTTCCGGAAGTC
>JABFXN010000129.1 GCA_013361705.1 Acidobacteriaceae bacterium | reverse complement strand
TTTCCCGAAGGGAAGGTTTTACAAGGCGGCGATGGTTCCACGGTGACGCACGTCGATGGCATCGATGGAATAGTCCGCATCCAGATTGCGCCAGTTCTGCAAACCATTTCCTGTCGGTGTTCCCGTTACCGTAGAAAGATCCGTATAGATGGGAAGGCTCATCAGTTTTCCATAGGTATAGCTGGCAATGAGCTGCAGGCCGGTGTCCGAGCGGCGCTGCACGTTGACGAGCAGATAGTTTCCATCGAAGTGCGCCGCACGAGGGAATCCCAGGGTGATGGCGCTCATATAGGGAAATGGCTTCAGCAGATTGGCCCGCGTAATCGTCGGCGCGCCCAATGCGCCCGGAACCTGGCCGGCATACGGGTTCGGCACAGATGCGTTCAGATACGCGGTACCCCGGCTGTAGTAACTCGGATCCAGCGTATTGATATTGATATTCGGCATGTCGAAGTGCCTGCCGTGGTTGCCGAGATAGGAGACGTCAACCACCGTTCTCGAAGGAAGCTCATGCGATAGCGTCAGGGTGTACTGCTGTGACGAAGGATCCTTCAGCGAAGGAGACACATAGGTTGCCGACTGCCCCAGGAAGGCATTCGGTCCACCTGCGGCGCCAAGAGGTGGGGTTGCCGGATACGGTATACCGCCGGCAAGCGTAAACGCAGGTCCATAGTTGGTCGTGGAGGCCCAACTAGTGCCAAGACTGCCGAACCCGTTGGAGCTTCCTGCTCCCTGCATGTAAGCATTCTGTGCGGTCGTGGGATAGTACACCGCATATCCGCCGCGAGCTACGGTCTTTCCGTTCGGAGTCAGCAGCAATGCGAAGCCGGCACGCGGTCCCCAGTTATTCCAGTTCTCGCGTACGAAGTTCGTACCGTATCCTCCCTGGCCGGCATATACCGCAGCACCTTTGAAGCCATTCGTTGGATTCGTGACGTTGATATCGAAGTTGGAATAGCCATTGTGCTTTTCATACGGCTGCTTCATAAAGTCATAACGAAGACCGAAATTCAGGGTGAGACGCGCGTTCACGTGCCAGTCGTCCTGCAGATATGTCGCGTATAGCCACTTACGGTACTCTGTTCCGGCGGCCAGTTGCGCCGTCGCATTATTGACGGCGCCGATCAGAAAGCTGGCATAGATGTTGCCCGGAGCGGCCGATGTCTGCACTGTCGTGCTGGTGCCTGCAGCCGTCTGGTTGCCGCTGAAGTTGAAGAGTCCGGATGCATAGTTCGACTGCAGATTGAACGACTGCGCCAGCCGGCCATCGAAGCCGAAGCGGAGTGTGTGTGACCCCATCGTTCTGGTCACGTCGTCCATAATCTCTATCGTCGTTGAAGCGCGGAAGCCAAGCGCGTTATTAGGCACGTTCAGCCCGTTACTGAACGCAGGAATCAGATCTGGACGAGAGTTCTTCAGGCCAATCTTGCTTGCATAGTCCTGGCCATAGCTCTGCGGCAAAAATGGCAGCGTGGCACGAAGCACCGCGATACGGAAGTCATTCAGCAGTGACGCGGAAAAAGCATGCGTCTCCGACAGCACGCCGTTCCACACACTTAATGTGTCGTTGCGATAGTAAAGCGGACTATATCCGAAGGTCGCGTTGTTCTGGTAGTTGCGGTAAAAGGCCAGCCGACCGAACAAACTGTCCTTGTCGGAGAGGCGATAGTCGATGCGGCCCATCGCGGTACGCTCATTCGAGATGAGCTTCGGGTTCGCCACATAGTTGTTGGCATGCGTACAGGAGTCATAACTTCCCGCCGTATTATTGGCGCGCGGATACATCAGATCCTGTGCGGCCAGTGCGACCGGGTCAAGATTGGTCAGCTTGTTATTGGCGTAAGGCTGGCGCGCCTGCGTTGGGCTGGAGGTGAAGGGGTTGTAGAGCTGCAATGTGCTGTCGGTTGGATACTGCGAACACGCGCCATTGCCTAAACGGCGACCGAGATCGCTATAGTCCCCGGCGCGCTCCTGATCGGTCGGGACCGATGAATAGTACGTCTGCGCGTTAATGAAACGGTATTCTTCATAGTCTCCGAAGAAGAAGGCCCGGTCATGACGAATAGGACCACCGAGCGTACCGCCGTAGTTATTGAAGCGCAGCTCCGGTTTGCCGAAGACCGGTTTCGGTAAGGCAAGAGTGGCGTCCAGTGCGTCATTCCGAAAGAACTCATAGACAGAGCCATGAAGCCGATTGCCTCCGGACCGTGTAATCACGTTCACCACACCGCCCGAGGTGTACCCGAACTGCGCAGGAATTACGCCGCTCATAATGCGGAACTCCTCTACCGCATCAGACTTAACATTGATGCCGATCTCGCCGTGGAAATTCTGCAGGTTGTTCGCACCATCCAGTAGATTGTTATTCAATCCAGGTACACCGCCGGAGATACGGATGGCAGAAGGCTGCGTGCCGCGATTGGTAAATCCCTGCGAGGTTGCCCCCACGGCGGAGGTCACACCGGCAGAAAGTGTCGCCAGCGCCAGCACGCTGCGCCCGTTCACTGGAAGGTCTTGTGTCGCTCGCTGGTCCACCGTATTCGCAATCTGGGCGTCAGTCGTATTCAGAGTAGGCGCTTGCGCCTGAATCTCGACATACTCGGTCGACGCGCCCACCTTTAGCGAAGCATTTGCTGTGACACGAGCCGCGGCATCCAGCGCCAGGTTGCTCAAGGTGGTCGTTGTAAACCCGGGCGCCATTACGGTGATGGTGTAGCGCGAAGGATGAAGAGGTTGCGATGTATAGTACCCGCTCTCATTGGTCACAACATCGATGGCGACCCCGGTCTGATCGTTTTGAATATGAACCCTGGCGGCCGGAACCAGGCTTCCGGTGGTGTCGGTCACGATGCCGCTCATATATCCAACGTCCTGTTGCGCGAACGCGTGGAACGGCACAGCCAGCAGTACCACGAGTAAGAGAAGACGGCCTGCCAACGTATGAAGGGAAGACCTGGAAGAAGACTTCATGGTGGACTCCTGAATAAGACTGCGGTGAATCGTTACTACGGTTATTTCTGTCGTCGAGTGAAGAACGCTACGAGCACAGCGCTCGCCTGTTTTCGTGAAACCGCCTGCTTCAGATCCAGATCGGCGTGGGCAAGAGGCGTATCGCGGATCAGGCCGGCGTATAGCGCCTGCAGATCAGCCTGCTGTTCGTGCGGAGCATCCATCGAACACAGCGTCTGCAGCAGTTCGCTCCAGGTCACCGGTTGCTCGGGATGGAATGCGGTAAATCCCATCGCCTGGCTGAAGCCGCCGAACTTCGCCTGGTCATATCGACCGAAGTTCGGCCACTGCGGAATGACCCCGAACGCGCTTAATTGCCCTGCGTCATAGAGCGTCTCGATCTCGCGGAACGCCGGCATCGTCCAGCGAACATCGCTGAAGTGCTGATTGCTGACGGAAGGCGACAGATGCTCAGCGTGAACCAGCCAGTTTGCCAATGCTGCCCTGGTCAGAGGAGCATCGGGTAGAAACTCATGCTTGTCTCCGCCGTCCTCGCCCGTCAGCAGGCTCAGCCGGTCGATCGCCTGCATATATGGCTCAGTCAGCGAAACGTCCCAGAAGAACACCAGCCGGCAGTGCTGTTGCAGCAGACTGGCTTGCACATCGGGCAGCGAAACATGGCGCACACTCGTGCCTTCGCGGAGACTTAATGCAGCGGCGGTACCGGCTGCCTGTCCGAGCACCATCCATGTGGGATCCATTCTGACGGCTGAGAACGCCACATGAGTCGCCGAGAGCGCAACCGGGACCAGCAATCCTTCAATACGCTGCGGCACGATGGCGCCATAAGGAACCTGGAACGGCTGCATGGTATTTGCGAGGAAGAAGTCGCCATCTCCTTTGTCGGGTGTACTCAGCTCCGTCTTCTCGCGAACAGCCTTGGCGTCGATCGGATAGTGACCGATCGCAATACTGTCTTCATGGAAGGGCAGCGTCAGGCCGCGGCCCAGGACAAATGGGTTCACGTCCGCTTCTGTCATCGTGGCTTCGCCATGGATGCGACGGCCTTCGCGCAGAAACATCCGGTACGGGACATTGCCGTTGTCAGTGTATTCATCGGCTGCCAGTCCAATGCCGGTGTGACCGCGATCGTGTTGCAGGTAATAGAGGTAACCCAGCGCATGATTCCGGTACAGGCTCTGCAGCCTGATGCGCTCCAGCGGTCTCAGCTCCGGCCAGTCCCAGTTGCCGCCGGGCAGTTCACTGCCTACCGGGTTCACGTTGAACTCGGTCTTATGGTGAGGGACTGACTCATAAAATTTGTACTCGCCGGAGGCCGTGTAGTCCTCTGCGCGATAGCCCGGGGGAGGGCTCGCAATCATCGGAGCCTGCTTCCCAATCGCCGCATAGTCCTCGACCGTCAAACGGAAGCCAGAAGAAGGGATGGCCCGATCCTGCTCGCCGGTGGTGCCGGGCAGCATCTCTCCTGTCCAGTTGAAGTAAAAGACGCGGCCTGCGTGCGGCTCCAGGGCAGACCGCGCCTCCCGCCCGATGGAGTAAGGAACGCCTGCCCACGCAGCGATGTCCCCTTCATGGGTTGCGTCAATGATTACTTTTCCCCGGAAGGTCCGGCTCCGACCGCTCTTGTCCTGCACCGTCACACCGGTGATGCGATTTCCCTGCATCACCACTCCAGTCGGGACCTGGTTGTAGAAGACCTCAACATTGGGCTGAGCGGCCACCATGGAGTGAAAGATCTCGGCTGCGATGTGGGGCTCCCAACGGCCGCCATCAATCGGCAGGTTCGACTGCTGAGACCGTCCGTCCAGAAACATGGACTTCCTTGCCTCCATCCGGAAGATGGGATCAGTGGCAGCATCCCCGGCATAGTGCTCTTTCACACGCAGGCGGAACTCATCGAAGATTCCCGACAGCGATTCATAGGAGAAGGCATCGATGTTCGAGATTCCGTTGGAGAGCATTCCTCCCAGCACCGGAGTGTCTTCCAGCAGAGCCACATGTGCACCCAACCGCCCCGCAGCCAGTGCCGCTCCAAATCCTCCGGAGCTTCCGCTAACCACAACAACGTCAAACATCTCCTTCTTCGTGGCTGACGCTGGTGCGTCCGCGGCGAGTCCCGCAGAGGTGAGAAATAACGATCCGAGAGCCAGGGCTCCAATCCACTGACGAAGTGATTGCATGCCCGTGAACGTTGCGCATGAGAGATTCCATCGTCAATGTTTCGGCTGTCCGCAAACCGTTGCAACCGTTTGCTGCTGGCGTAACGGGCTGAAGAATGTGCAAGTTAGAACGCCACACCACCGACGATCTCAAGCGAGCGCCGGCATGGAAAAAGAGCAGCAACCGCGTGCTATGCTTCTGGTTTCCGTGAAGACTGTATTGAACCCGGCACAGGAAATCGACGAAGCGAAGCTCGCAGCTCTGGTGGCAATCGAGGCGAGCCAGACCTTTCAGCGCCACGAACAACTCAGGGCCTTCCTGCGCTTTGTCTGCGAGTACGAGATGGCGGGACGCGGCGACGACCTGCACGAGTATCTGATCGGCGTCGAGGTGCTGGGCCAGAAGCCCGGCTACTCGACCATGGAAAACTCGGTGGTGCGCAACCGCGCACACAGCCTCCGCAAGAAACTGGCGGAGTACTATGCCGGGGAGGGTTCTGACGCGGCCTTGCGCATCGAGATCCCGAAAGGTTCGTACTGCCCCCACTACATTAATGCCCACATACCGGGGCCTTCCACCGATACGGTGGAGCAGGCGTTCCCCTCTGAAGAGCGGCCTGGCAAGGCTCCCCGAATCTGGCTTTGGGTGGCGACGGCTCTGCTGCTTTGCACCGTGTGTCTTGGCATCGGATTCCGCTGGGGTGAATCGCGCACACGAGCGATTGACGACATTCTGCAACAGGCATGGGGACCGCTGGATTCCAAAGGCTCTCATCCGGTGATCTGCATCGCCAATGCACCCGAACTCTTCGTCCGAAGCCTGCCTGACAGCCTGGCCAACTACAAACAGCTTCCGGACGAGCTCAACCTCAAGGCCTGGTATGCGGAGCGGTATCCCCTGCAACAGGGAGACAACCTTTATTTCGTCCCGAACCATAACTCGCCGCTCTGGGGCGACGCGGCAAGCGCCATTACCTTGTCTCGCCTTCTCGCTCATGCCGGAGCCGATACCGAGGTGCTGCCGGAGCGCGTGCAATCTGCCTTTGCCTTGCGCAATCGCAACGCCATTCTGATCGGCAGGCCGGAGATCAGCCCCGCTGCCGCGGTGTTCCTGAAAGACATGTACTACAACATCCACTACTCTCCGGAGATCCACGACCAGGAGGTGTACTGGACCGATGCGGCAACCGGCCGGGTGAAAGAACTCAGCCGCAAGCCCGGAACCGTACATGGATTAATCACCGTCATTAATGAACAACGGAACGACGGTGTGGAGACCAGGCTCGTCGTCATCTCTGGTGAGAACTCGGCAGGCTCTCTTGCGGCAGCAGAATATTTCTCCTGCGCTTCGTGCATGCGGGAGTTCAAAGACCGTCTTCGCGTCGATGGAATTAAGGAATTTCCCAGGACCTATCAGATCGTCCTATCGACCGAGCAGAACGAGGTCCTTCCCTTCAACTACGCGCTTGAGACGTATCGGGTGATTCAGCGTTAAAGCTCGGGCGAACCACATGTGAAGCCAGCCCTGGTTTGATTCCTGACCCATCCTATCGTTGCGAACGTTCACCCCAACGAAAGTTCGTTGGCAAGGCCTACGGTAAGCGCTGAAGGCGCGCTCTATACCAGCCTGGGGCAACGCCCCAGGTCTGCGGATAGCGAATGGTAAGAGGGCTGAAGGCCCGATCTATATTCCCAATCGTCGTTATGCCACAATCTCTCGCGTTTCTGCTTCCCCGTCTTTCTTACCAGGTGCGGAATTGCATCCGATGATGCAATAGTCTGAGATTGAAGATCCTAATATAGAGCGGGCCTTCAGCCCTTTAACATCTTGTGGGGCACCAAACCTGGGGCTACGCCCCAGGCTGATATAGAACGCGCCTTTCCACCCCAATGAAGAAGTTCATTGGGGACCCCGGCCTTCAGCGCTTACCTTGCCTGAGGGACACCCTCATGGAGTCAAGGTAGGTCAGGAATACCCTGAAAATCCCTAACAAAAATGACACCGCATCGTGCGCCTACCAAGCACGGGGATACGAGCGGCCGTCCCTATCGATTCAGTCTTGCCGCGGCTCCATCCACCAGCGCCTGTAGCAATTCGTGCACATCAGCACACCGCGCGAGGTTCGCGCTCTGGCCAGCCCATAGAGCCAGCAGTTCCGCGTTGCCGGCTTTCTGCGCATGAATCGTGAGATTACGCATCAGGCTTCGCTGCAGTGGATACGGCAGAATCTCCCTCCCGGGACGATCTATCTGATCCATCAACTCGTTCCGGATACCGCGGGCGAGCCGTCCCGTGAAACCTCGGGTCAATCCAGTACGCGCCGCTCTGCCATTGCGGATCGCTTCACGATGCACTGGGTGCGCACCGGACTCCTCGCACGCCAGAAACACCGTCCCCATCTGCACGCCTTCCGCACCGAGCGCGAAGGCGGCAGCGATACCGCGTGCGTCGGCGATGCCTCCGGCGGCAACGACCGGGACACTCACCGCATCGACAGTCTGCGGAACCAGCGAAATGGTTCCGGTCAACGAATCTTCTGACGAGCGCAGGAATGAGCCGCGATGTCCTCCTGCTTCAAAGCCGGAGGCGATCACAATATCTACGCCTGCTTGTTCCAAAGCAATCGCTTCCTCCACCGTGGTCGCGGTGCCCATAATGACGATCTTCTGCCGGCGGGCTTCGTCGAGAATCTCTTTGGGCGGAATGCCATAGATAAATGAGAAGACCGGCACCTTCGCATCCAGCACGACACGCGCCTGGTCTTCAAACCGTATCGGTTTGTATGGAGTAAACACAGGAGCGGGTCCGCCGAGAAGCTCGATATGAGTCGCAATCGCCGAAGCTGCCCGCTGAAACTCGGCTTCACTGGACGTACGTGCGCCTTCGTCCTCCATCGAGACCCAGAGGTTCATCGCGAATGGCTTCGTGGTCAGAGCTCGGATCTCCGCGATCACGTCCTTGATCGCCTCGGGCTCCATACCGTGCGCACCGAAGGAACCTAACCCGCCGAAGTTCGAAACACCAGCCGTAAGCCGCTGCGATGAGAGTCCGCCGAGTGGTCCCTGAATGATTGGATACTCAATTCCCAGCAAACTTGCGACACGAGTCTGATTCCACAATCCGGACACGATTCACCTCGCAATGAAGGAAGAGGCGGACAGACCGCCTCTTCCCGCTATGCTTTCACCTCAAATAAAACTTCCACCACCACCGGCACACCGAGCGGAAGACTGGCCACACCGAGCACCATTCGTACCGGCAGCTTGTCCTCGCCGAAGACATCGCGCAATAGCTCCGAGGCCGCATCGGCAACCTTCGCATGTGCGGTGAAGTCTCCTTCGGTGGCCATGTAGACCGTCAGCTTTACGACCCGGGTGACCTGATCGAGCGAGTCCAGGTGATCTCTTGCGGCAGAGAGCACATTCACCGCCGCAATGCGTGCTGCCTCGCGGCCTTGCTCCACGTCGAGCTCCTTACCCAGCCGCCCGACAAACCTCGGTTGACCGGCGACTACTGGAAGCACCCCGCTGAGGTAGAGCAGGTTGCCGGTCTGCACGCTCTCCACATATGCGCCAATCGGCTTGGGCTCTGGCGGCAGTTCGATACCGAGCTCAGCAAGCCGGCGTTCCGCCTTCGCCGGCTGCGGGCCTGCTGGCTGCGTCCTGGCTGGCTGTGGGCTCTTGGGGCTCACCATTTGCTTGCGTGTGCACCACCGTCCACGTGCAGCACCTCCCCGGTTACGTTGCGAGCTTCAGTCAGATAGACCACCGCATCCACGATGTCACTGACGTCGGAGATGGTACCCATCGGAGAGAGCGTCTTCAGGAACTCCTTCGGGTTGTCTTTGTGCAGCGGAGTATCCACCGACCCCGGCGCAACAGCGTTGAAGCGGATGTGCTGTTTCGCGTACTCACTTGCCAGGCTGCGAACCACTGCCTCAAGACCTCCCTTGGTGATCATGGGAACCGAAGCTGTAACACCGGCAATCGGATTCGCCACCAGCGAGGTCGTGATGTTGACCACGCTTCCACTCGACTTCTGTGCGAGCATCTGTTTCACCACGCCCTGTGTCACGTAGAGAAAGCCCTCAAGGTTGGTGTTCGAAAGCGCCTCGAAGTCCTCGGCAGTGTAATCGATAAATGGCTTGGTGAAGAAGATCCCCGCATTGTTCACCAGCGCGTCGATCGATCCAAACTTCTTGATCGCTGTCTCCACCACCTTGGCGGCTACAGCGCTGTCGCCGATGTTGCCATCCACCATCGCAAGCTGAGCAGACTCCGTATAGGCGCCCGACTTCGTAATGTTGCGCGAGTTGGCGACGACGTTATAGCCGCGATCGAGAAACGCCTGCACTGCGCCCGCTCCAATGCCCTGTGATGCTCCCGTGACGATGATTGTCTTCTGTTTGCTGCCCATCTCCAGCCTCCTTGGCTGACGGCTTTCTCTTGCCGTACATCAGAAGAGATTCCGAAGATGGTGATTCCGATTCCTCGCATTTTTCGATCAATTGATCGCTAATACCTATCGCTCCAGATAGCGCATCTTCTGGCGGATGGCCGGCAGCTCCTCATCGAGCAACTCTAGAAACAGCTTGAGCGCTACCGAAGGCTCCTGCTTCCGCCACGTCGCAACAATGTCGACGCGTACGTCATCCGGTTGCAGCCGGAAGAACGAGACATTGTCTGCGCGCAGATTGTGGGCGGACGCAGAGACGATTGCCACGCCCTCCTCGGCCTCCACCGTCGACAGCACCGAGTGCATGTTGTTCAGCTCGTTATGCAATCGAGGCGAGAAGCCGTTGTCGTTGCAGACGCGGATGATGGTATCGAAGACCTCCGGAGAGCTTGCACGCTGAAAGGTGACGATCCGCTCGCCTGCGAGGTCCGCGATACGGATACGCTTTGCCTTGACCTTGCGGCTTTTCGGCAGCGCCACCACCAGCGGCTCGCGGAAGAGCAGACGAGACTCGTAGGACGCACGGCGATCGGCCGAAGGAGGACGCGTAAATCCGATATCAATCTCGCCCCTGTCAAACGCGAGATCCTGCCCGCTGGGCACGTTCTCTTCAAGCCGCAACACCACTCCGGGATGACGCGCTTTGTACTTGCGCAGCAGATCCGGAAGAAACTGGCAGGTGGCAAATCCCATAAAACCGATGCCGAGCCTGCCGATCTCTCCTCTTGCGGCACGCTGCGCCGTGACGATTGCCCGCTCCGCCTGTGCCAGCGTCTTCAGTGCTTCTTCGTAGAAGACCTGTCCTTCGGGAGTAAGCCGCGCCACGCGTCCCTCACGCGAAAAGAGCTTTATGCCCAGTTCGTTCTCAAGATCCGCCACCGCCTGGCTGATGGACGGCTGTGCCACGTAGAGATGCCGTGACGCCTCGCGGTATCCCTTCCACTGGACCACCGCCGTGAAATAGCGAAGATGCCGTAGTTCCATCTGATAGCCGCTCCCTATCGGTGGATATAAAGATACGGCTAGCGGCGATCGTTTGTCTGGAGTGTTTACTTTTAATGGTAGGCAAATTTCGGTGGGCCACCGCACTCGCTGCCCCATTCTTTGCGCAAGCAAAGGGTGGGGTCCCCGGCGAACTTGTTCGCTGGGGACCAGCCTGGGGTATCGCGCTGCGCGCGACCGTTTTTCATTCGCGCTGAGAAGAACGGCTTTTGTCGAAGACTCGAAATCGATCCCTGGGAGGATAGAGGCCGGGCCCATGTCCCCCAGGGACATGGGGCACCCGGTGCATGGGTTATCGAAAATCTATCTACTGCCCCGGCTCTTTCTTCATCTCCGCACTCGCCTTGCGGAAGGCAGCCTCGCCCGCAGTCGATACCTGAACCCACTTCTCATTCGGCGCGGCCTCAGCTTCATATGTGTCGTGCCAGTTCCACCACTTATACGTCGGAGTTTGCGGATACCCTTCGGGCGAATCCTCCCACACTTCCTGCCGGCCGAGTGGCGTGATGTCGAGATAGCTCCACACCGTTCCCATGGCCTCATCGCCACGATTGTTGATGTAGTAGGTACGGAAGATCTTCTCGCCATCGTGGATGAAGACGTTGTGCCCGTGCCATTCATCGACGCCGAAGTCTTTATCGAAGCTGTCGGTAATGGTGTACCAGGGCATCTCCCATTCCATGCGCTTCTTCAGGCGGGCAATATCTTCCTGCGGAGCCCGCGAGGCATAGGCAAGCGTCGTATCGCGCGCATTGAGATGCGCCAGATGACTAACCTGGTCGGCTCCCAGCGAGCAGCCGCGGCAGGCATGATCTGGCCAGCCAAAGACTCCCGGTTCATAGAAGGCGCGATAGACGATCAACTGTCTGCGGCCCTCGAAGAGATCAAGCAGGCTCACCTTGCCCTGCGGGCCTTCAAACATGTACGTCTTCTCGACAGGCATCCAAGGCATGCGCCGGCGCTGCGCGGCGAGCGCATCCCGCGAGCGGGTAAATTCCTTCTCCTTCACCAGAAGCTGCCGCCAGGCAGCCTCCCACTCCTGCGGGGAAACGGTTGGAGGTGTCTTCATCCCGCGCAGCTCTGTCTCACCGCTGCCGGTCGTCTGTGTCTTCACTGCGGTCGTCATCTGTGTGTCTCCTTCGTTGTTTCCGTTGCGATCCTTGGAATGATCTTGATGGAAAGCTGGCCCAGGCTGAGAGTGACAAGTCTGACGCGATTTTTCGGACCACCGGCCGTATTTGAATGCCCAAGGGCGTTCGTCACATTTGACATATTCCCATATGGGAATATACCGTTCTCCTCATGGCAAGAGCGAGCACGACCTCGGACGCATTCAACGCAATTGCTGAACCCCGCCGCCGCGAGATTTTGAGTTATCTTGCCGGAATCGAACGGCCGGTAGGAGAGATTGCGGAGGCGCTCGGTCTGGAGCAGCCCTCGGTCTCGAAGCACCTGCGTGTGCTGAAGGATGTTGGACTGGTCCGGATGCGTTGCCAGGGCCGCCAAAAGCTGTACCGCACCAATGCCGAAGCAATCCGGCCGTTGCACCAGTGGGCCGCAACCTTCGAGCGCTACTGGCAGCACCAGTTGACGCGCGTGAAGGCACGCGCCGAAGCTATGGCTCGCCAGGGATCACCACAATTGGATTCCGCCAAATCTAAGGAGAAATAGAGATTATGATGCCCACCGAGCTGGCTCTCGAAAATCTGACCGTCACCATCAATCAGGAGATTCACGTCGAGGCTCCTATCGATGTCACCTTTGCAGCGCTGCTGGAGCAACTGGGCCCTGGCAATGAGACCCCCGACGGCAAGTCTCTCAACATGAAGATCGAACCGTGGCCGGGCGGACGCTGGTACCGCGATCTGGGCGACAACAACGGACACTTCTGGGCCAACGTGCAGGCCATCAAACGGCCTTCCCTGCTTGAGTTTTCCGGCCCCTTGTTCGCATCGTTCCCCATGGTCTCGAACGTGCAGTATCGTTTGAGCGAGGTCGATGGCGGAACCCTGATTGCCTTCCGGCACAGCGCGCTCGGCTTCATTCCCGACGACGTGAAGGCGGGGATGAATAAAGGCTGGGCTGAGATGCATGAAGGTATTCGCAAGCTGGCCGAGGCCGCCACAAGCAAATAGCAGCGGCTCACTCATTCACCGTATCGATGCAGACCTGAAAGGAAAACACCATGTCGATGGCAGCAGCCCTACTCGCAGAGTTCGAATCGCAGGCGCCGGTCACGCGGAAGTTTCTTGAGCGCCTTCCCGAAGACAAGCTCACCTGGAAGCCTCACAACAAATCCATGACCGCCGGCCAACTGGCCTATCACCTTGCCTTTGTGCCCGGAGGAGTTGTTCAGGGCGCACAGAAAGACCAGATCCCCCCGCCAGGCTTCCAGTTCCATCAACCTGCAAGTCTGCAGGAGATTTTCGATACCTTCGACCAGAGCATCGCCACCGTACGCGAAGTTCTGCCCAGCTTCGATGATGCGACCATGAATGCAACCTGGCGCATCGTCGACGGAGACAAGGAGATCGCCGCCATGCCCCGCGTTGCCTTCCTGCGCAACATCATGCTCAACCACTGGTACCAGCACCGCGGCCAGTTCTGCGTCTACCTTCGCCTGCTCGACATCCCCGTTCCCTCAAGCTGGGGCCCCAGCGCCGACGAACGCTCCGCCCTCCAGCCGGAACTCCAGACCGCATAAATCGTACCCACGGCAGTGATTCGGCGCAGCGCCCGGATCACTGCTGACGGGCTGGTTCAAATAGCTCGATAGGATTGCCATCGGGGTCTTCGATTTGGATCTGTTTGCCGCCAGGGCCAACCTCCATTTCGTTTCTGAACCTCAGGCCCGCTTTTTTCATAGCGGCAATACGCGCAGCCAGATCCTGAACATGAAGAACCACTCGGTTCCAACCTCCAGGCTCCTGCTCACGTCCATCGGGAACAGGCCTGGAGCCAGATGCTCCCGGACCACTCAAGATAAGTTTGAGCTCTCCAAGCGATACCTGCCCAAAAGCGGGCGGTGACTGCATGTCCAGACTGAAGCCAAGCATCTGGGTATAGAACACAATCGCGCGTTGAACATCTTTGACCTGGTAACGAACGCCCCAAAAACTCAAGATTGAGTCCTGCGCGGCGCGAGTTGATTCGGACTGTTCCCTTGCATTTTGTATGGAAGCCATCGGTGGATACTCCAGTTCGTGTTCGTATTGACGAGGTTCAACACATATTCGTTTCGTCTGGATCGCTTCGCTGCCTGGTTGTGGCCAGATGACGCAGCTTGTCCGGATTACGCACGATATAGAGCGCACGTATTACGTCACCGTCGATCTCAAACGCCGTTGTTTGTACAGGGCCGCCGGGGGATTCCACAATGACACCGGGCAGGCCATTGACGCTTCCAAAGCGCAGCCTGAAATCAGGCTGCCACCATGCGTCGGGACGCTTACGCGTCACCTCGGCCCGGAACTTGGCCACGCGTTCAGCACCGTCGATCGCGTTCAACGCCGAACGTACCTTTCCTCCGCCATCTGTTACGACACGGGCGTCATTTGCGAGCAGATGCATCAGCGTATTGAGATCGCCGGCCTGAGTTGCTGCGGCGAATGCAGACATGAGCTCCGCATGTTTCTTATCAAGGCCGCCCGGACCTGCCGACGGTGAGGTTATGCCGCGTGGACGTGCAACGCGTACATGTGCGCGTGCACGAGTAGCCAGCTTTCGACACGCTGCCTCGCTTCGATCCAGCGCTGCGGCTACTTCACTGAAGGAGAAATCGAAGACGTCGTGGAGCAGGAAGGCTGCGCGCTCCAGCGGCGAAAGTGTTTCAAGGATCAAGAGCAATGAAATAGACAGATCCTCGGCTAACTCCGCGCGACTGTCGGGTGCAAGCGCTGCTGTATCAAAAACCGGCTCCGGCAGCCAGGGTCCAACATATTCCTCTCGCCGGGCGCGCGCGGAGGTTAGCATGTCGAGGCAAATTCGCGTTGTTGTCGTCATAAGAAACGCTCGTGGATCCAGCACTCTGTCGCGATCAGCCGCATGCCAGCGGAGATAGGCCTCCTGCACCGCATCTTCAGCATCAGACATCGCGCCCAGCATGCGGTAGGCGAGACCGAGCAAGCGACGGCGATGCGGTTCAAAGGTCTCAGCGGGATTCGACATTGCGGGGGTAGAACTCACGTTGTATATTCCGGCCCTGATGTAGTTCGGCCAGAGCGGGTCAGGGCCAGCCCGCCAAGCGCAGTAGCGACCAATCCTAATATGAGCGCCACAGCGCCTCCTATGACTCCGTTGCCACTCCCCGGACCACCATTGGCCACAGCCAAGTTTAGCCCGCCATTGATCGAAGCGATGACTCCGGCTGCGAGGGCCGCAATGGCTCTGCGACGGCTGGCGGCAGTACCGATACGACTGGCCGTGCGAGCCAGGTTCCATCCACCGATTACCACCCCGGCTAATGCCAGCAAAGCTGCCCCAGTGGCCCAGAGCCGGCGCGGGGTCGGACCTTGTACAGTAGTGGGCGCCGGTTCGGAAACGTGCGCGGCTACCAGCGCCAAATGTATGAGCACCCCGAACAGACCCGCTGCGGCCAGGCCAACAAGAATGATGGTGAGGATTCGTTTCATAAATTTCCCGTCGTCTCTCCGATGGTAGGACGGGATAGGTCTTCGGAATGTGACATCACTGGGCCGCTGGGTATTCCGGAAGGGGCATATAGTGGCGTTGCCGAAACTCATCTTCGACGTCCCAGATCGCTGCCAAGGCCAATCTGCCGTTACCGGCGCTGTGATTAGTTCCCTGTCAACTCGCCAATATTGTCCACGACGGGAATATCAAGCATGGCTTTCTGGGGTGTGAGTTTTACCCAGGCGACTGCTGCCGCTGCATTTTGAGGCGCTTTGTCCGACAAATTGAAAGCGGCGTTCTACCGGCTCGCTGATGAAAGCGATGATGAATCGATACGCCGAGGTGTAGTTACCAGCCATCGTTCTCCCAACCAGGTCACGAACAAAAGCAGGCCTGCATTGACGATCTGCGTGGCTTCAGCGGCTGTTGAGCCAATTAGCCCCCTGGTAACAAGCTTGGCGGAAGCCGCCAGGATCAAATGCATGAACACGCCCCAGATCAGGAGCAGTCCCAGCGCGCTGTAAGGCAATAAGCCTCGCCCAAAGCTGGCACGAGCGATCCAGATCGACAACGGCAAAAACAGCACCAGTGCTGTGAACAAGCCCGGGTTATAGATATGTCCCGATGTCACAATCGAGGCGACGTGAACCAGCATGTTGATGCTGATGACGCTATATAACGATAAGCCTGCGAGAGGATGGCGACGACTGAGCAGCGCGGCCACTGGTCCAACTACCCAGAAGAGCGATAGATTGACAGCCAGAAAAAACGGCGGAGGGATAGGACAGGCAGGATACGGCGGTAATTTCAGAGTGGCGCAAAGCGAATTGGGAAATGCATGGGTGTGACCCAGCAGATCGACTCCATATTCTTCGACATTGTGGAGGAGATATACGGCGTCTGCCAGCCACGACAACCAGACGAGATCATGCCAACGAGGCAAGTTCGGATCGCTTTGGAGCAGGCGGGATCCGAAGAGTAAGAGCAGCAGTACGAGCGCGGCCGCACCTCCGATCCAAGGGAATGCAATGTCGAGCCAGCTCCAGGTCACTCTAATCCTCCAGGTCGATCGTTGCTCAAGTCTGTAAATGCTGTGCCTTATAAAGTATCGGGAAATCCGACACGGATCAGTTCTCGCAGATCCAGAGCTATCAGTGATTCACACACGGCGCGTCACCGTCTCCAAAAGCAACAGCCCGCCAATCAACATCAGTCCGACATAGACATATTTGAGAAAACCTGTACCGGAGAAGCGATGGTTGATCGCGCGCCCGAGGAAGACAGCGGGCAGCATCGCCGGCACCGAAAACAGAAACTCACGCGTCACCGTGGCAGTCCACAACCCAGTGCTCCAGTAACCGGCCATTCCCAAGATGCTGGCGGGTAGAAAATAGGCATGCATCGTCGCGCGGAAATGCTGCGGCGACCATCTGCGAAGAGAACCGTAGATCACCAGAGGTGGACCATTCATGCCATACGCCCCGCCCAGAATACCGGCCAGAAAGCCTGACGACAGAAGCAGCCACTGATGCTCACTATCGAGCCGGAACGTCCCAGGCGACAGCAACGAATAGGCCGCGAACAGCATGATGAAGATACCCAGTCCTGCCTTGACCCATTCCTGATGCGCACTGGTAAGCACAAGCAAGCCCAGGGGAATACCGAAGACAGTGGCCACCAGCAGCCCAGCAGCGCTGCGCAGATGAATATGTCTCCAATCCTGAACCACTACCATCGCTGCGACCGAGTTGGAAAGCAGACCCGCAAGCGGCGCCGCGACGTTCATTGGCAGGAAAAGCGCCAGCAGGGGCACAGCGATCAGAGCTTCGCCAAATCCAAAGGCCGACCGCACCAGCGTGGCAACGAAGACAATAGCTAGAACAAACAGAAGCGAAGCGTGAATGACCGTCCCCTTAACGCCCCAGCATACTCGCTCCGAGCAGAAAGTCAGGCGCGCTGATTCAAGCATACCGGGAAGTCAGCGAAGCCTTACAGCCGCCAATGAAGCTCCTGCTAGTACCTGTACTTGCGACTCGCTCAACAGTAAAAGTATTCTGAGTCCCGCTCTGAAAGGGTGACTATGAGGAAAATTGTCCGTGGCTTCGCAGTACTGTTGTTTGGATGTGGGATGGTGAACGCGCAAACTGCAGCCACTGCGGCATCACCCCCTTCAAAGGCTGAGAACCCATTAGCGAGCGCCGGTATATTTCCGTACGACCAGATGGCGGTACGGAAAACTGCGAATGGAACTGAAAGCCGAAATGCCTTCACGGGAACCCTGGCTACAGGAGAAACGCTGGCCGTGCATGAATCCATGCAACCAGCGGGGACGCCGCCGGTAGAACTTCACAGAATCGGCCATTCCGAGCTGATCGTCGTGCAGGAAGGTACCGTGGCATTCGAGCATGACGGGAAAGAGGAGAGGGTAGGGCCGGGCGGTTTAGTGTACGTCGCCCTGGGAACCGTTCACAGAATTAAGAATGTTGGCGATGTACCTGCCAAATATGTGGTCATCGCGATCGGTGGCGACACGAAGAAGTAGCGGCCGGAGCATTTCCCTTCGCCGCTCGGATTTGGCCCCACGGGAATCACAGAATGGATCGTGATCGGTTGCAGGCAACGATAACCTCGATTGCGTCATCACAAAGAAAGCGTAATGTCTCCCTTGTCTCCGAAAGCCATCGAAATGCTGCGTACTGCCCTGACACAAGTGGAGGGCCAGGCAGGCTTAACCTCCGATGATCCCGCACTTCTAGAGTTCAAGCGTTCGGTCATGCTCAATGTCGCGGCCCTGGAGAGCGCAGGGACAGAGGATATCGCCTCTTCCAGGACTGCGGATGCGTCCAAAGTGAGCGATTCCCCATCCGATAACGCGGCGTAGAGCCTTCTGCATCCAATGGCGCGTTTTCGCAATGAAAACGCCAGAGCACTCTCTTGACCGCAAGCGCCAAAGGCGCTTTGTTTTGCTTAAGGGCACGGCTTTTAGCCGTGCCGTATACATCTGCACTGAGACGCGGCTTTAGCCGCTGAGGGCATAGCCTCGGTACCTCAGCGGCTAAAGCCGCATGTATTTCAGTGCCGGGACGGGATGGCTAAAGCCATCCCCTTAAGCAAGACATTCGCACCTGCGGTGCGAAGAGCGCTCGCTGAAACACTAGAGCTCTTCACGATTTATGTCATGAACTTACACTCAGGACACGAGAAGATCAATGATTCGCAAACCTTTCCTCGACAATCACTCCGTACGCAGCGCGCGGATCGGATCGGTGTTGGATGCCATCCGGGCCGGAATCATGCTGGCGACGAACGCGCTCAGGATCAGCGCAGCGGATGCGAGCAGGAAGATCGTCGGGTCATACCCGCTTACCTGGTAGAGCTGTGATTGCAGATAGTGTCCGCTCAGCAATGCAATCGGAGCGCCCAGCAGGAGACCGGCTGCAGTTTGCAGTAGAGCTCCGCGCAGGATCATGCTCATCACCTGGCCGCGGCCCGCGCCGAGAGCGATACGAAGGCCGATCTCCGGGATTCTTCGCGCGACGGCATAGGCGGTGACTCCGTAGAGACCAATGGACGCAAGCAGCAGAGCCAGTCCACCAAAGATGGACGTCAGCCGCACGACCAGTTGTCTCTGTGTAAAAGAGTTGCTGATCTGATCCTGGTAGGTCGTGATACGCGTAATCGGAATCCCCGCATCGACCTGTTCGATGGCGTGACGCATGGCCACCGCCGCCGCCGCAGGGTCACCGCTATACCGGACGATGATGTTCGCGGCAAAGTGCTTGAACTCCGCCGCTTTGTTCGACTGGTCAATGATCGTCGCGGTATATGGCTCCCTATTGAAGGTCGTAGTCTGTGACATCGGAATGAAGTACATGGGCTGGGGGCCTCTCGACGGATCGCCATACTTGGCGTCGTCGACCACACCTACGATCTCGTATTCCTGGATCATATCTACGCCGGGACCGAAGTGCATGCCGAGCGCGGGCACGTCCTGCAGCACCCGGTGAACGAACTGGCGGTTCACGATCGCCACATGCCTGGTATTGTCATGCTCTGTGAACGTTCTGCCCTGCAGCAGCGGAGTTCCTATCGCGCTGAAGTATCGAGGGCTGATCAAGCTGTAGCCGGCGCCTACCGTACGCTCGGGATGCGGCCCGGCGGCGTTTACCCCCGTTGCCCATCCCATGAATGTCATCGGGCCGTAGGTCGCATAGGCCATATCGTGCAAGGCTGGCGCAGCCGCGAACGTTTGTTCGAGGTGGCGATAGAGCCCTTCGAGTTGCGGGTAGGTGTATCCGGCGGCCGGCAGGTCGATAAAGGCAATCAGCCGGCCCGTCGTCTCGAACCGCAGATCCTGATGCTCAAGGCGCTGCAGGCTGCGGAGGAATAGACCGGCGATGCTGAGGAGAGCCACCGAAAGCGCCGTTTGCAGGATGACGAGCGCGCGCTGCAGCCCGCCGGAGCTGCCGGTGGCGCGATTGGCTGCGCGAAGCGCATCCGCGGGATCCGCATTGGAGGCGATGAAGGCCGGCGCGATGCCGAACAGAATGCCGGTCATCGCCGACGCGGCGATGGAGAATGCCAGCACCGGCAGCGACGGTAGAGGGGAGAGCGGCATGACCGCCACGCCGCGCATCGCCAAAGCCAGAATTCCTTTCACGCCGAGATAGGCGACGCCAATTCCCATCACTCCTCCCATGAGCGCAAGGAGCATGGCCTCGATCAGCATCTCCCGCACCAGGCGTACACGCGAGGCGCCAAGGGCGGCGCGGACACTCAGCTCCTGCCTGCGGGCCACACCGCGCACCAGCATCAGGTTGGCCAGATTCGCACAGGCGATCTACAGCACGAAAGCCGCGGTTAATTGCAGCATCAGCAGGCTTGTCTCATAGCTGTCGCGTAGCTCGTTAACGCCATCGGCTGCCGGAGCAAGCTCTGTCGACTCTCGGGCGATCTCTGCAAGCGTGTGACCTGAGCGGACATCAGGATTGGACATCAGCCACGCGGTCAGGCCGCTGCGGACGGCACTCTCCACGATAGGCACATTCTTCTTCTCGGGAATGCGCAGCATAATCCGCAACCATTGGCCATTCGGTGCTTTGTAGAGCTTTCTCGTGGGGTTGAAGATGGGCTCCTGCGCCAGCGGAATCCAGACTCCCGGCGGGTCACTCATATTCCGCTCGCCAAGAAAGTCCTTCTGCGTAATGCCGACGATGGTGACCGGATGTCCGGTCATGATTACCGTGTCTCCCACAATGCCTGGATCGCCGTGGAACTTCGACTTCCAGATCGCATAGCTGATAACGGCAACAATGGGAGCACCCTCTCGGTCATCCTCTGCGGTCAACATCCTTCCCGCATAGGGCGTTACCCCAAGAACCTCGAAGTAGTTGCCCGCCACGTGGCGTATGTCGAGGGGTTGGGCGTCAGTGTCGCCCTGGCGATGCGCACTTACTTTAGCAGCGCCCGCCTGCATGGCCGTCATGTCAGCCATGCTGCCGACCCGTTCGCGCATGGTCCGGTAGATGTCGTACGAGAAGATGCTCCAGTGGCCCTGATCTCCGCCGCCGATGCAGCACTCGCTTTCCTTCCCGACCTTATAGAGCTGCTCCGGATGCTGCACCGGCATTGCTTTCAGAATGATCTGATATGCCAAAGTGAAGATCGCCGTCGTCGCGCCGATTCCCAGCGCCAGAGTCAACAAGGCTGTAGTCGTAAATCCAGGCGAACGCCTGAGTCTCCGCATTCCATGACGCACGTCCCCAACGATGTTGATCATCATCTTCTCCACTCGGAAACCCGAATCAGACTCTTCAAAAAACGACAAGCAAGGGAAAGACCATCCGCCAGCCTCAATTAAATCCCAGAAACAGCCTGTTTGCCGATGCCTGAAGTACGGCGGGAACCTCCAGATGTCCAATATCGAAAACGGTGTCCGCTCGTGAACACCGTACCCCGGCTCAAAGGAACTGGTGAAACCCCACGGCGAGACGTAGAATTGCGCGGCATGAAACAGAGCGCTCCCAAATCGGTGGACGAATATATGGCCGCGCAACCCGAAGCGATTCGACCGAAGCTTGAACAGCTACGTAGCACGATCCGGGCGACGGTGCCGGAAGCCGTGGAGTGCATAGGGTATGGCATGCCCGGATACAAGCTACATGGAAAGCCGATGCTGTATTTCGCCGGCTTCAAAGGACACTACTCCCTGTTCGCCGCGTCGGGGACCTTCTTTGCGGCACTCGGAGAGGAGCTCAAAGGCTATGAACTGCGAAAAGGGACGATCCACTTTTCACTCGATCAGCCGGTTCCGGTAAAACTCATCCGCAGGATTGCAAAGCTGCGCGCGGATGGAATCATCGCCACAATCAAGAAATCGCCCGCCGAGAGAAAGAAGCGCAAGTCGGCACCCGTCAGGAATTGAACGTTTGTTTCGCAGGGGCAAGCACCAGTAGCGCCACACCAATAAGGATAAGAACAGCCACACCGATCAGTTCGACGCGTGCGACCATGTGGCGCATCGCCTGGGTGCCCATCAATGCGGCATGGGCCAGGCTTGACCAGGCGGCGAATGCAATCAGGCTGCGATGTGCGGACGGATTGCGGGCCGCGATCAGAAGGAAGATCCCAAGGGTGACGTAGAGGGACAGCATCATCGAGAGCGCAGGTTCCTCCCGGATGAAGATCATCATGGGATAGGCCAGCGCCACGAAGATGATTCCGACCACGACCAGCACGATCTTGAGAGCTTTCATGCCTGTCAGTTGCCGCGCGCCGCGGCTTCCAGCGCGGAGATATCCAGTTTGATCATCTCCATCATTGCCTGCATGGCTTTGGGATGGTTGATCAGCTCGCCGATATGGCGCGGAACGATCTGCCAGCATAGACCGAAACGGTCTGTCAGCCAGCCGCAGGCCATAGTTTTTCCGCCACCCTCCAGCAACTTATCCCAGTAGGTGTCGATCTCCGCCTGGGTGTCGCAGCGGACGAAGAACGAGAATCCCGGCGTGAGCTGTTGGGCGGGACCACCGTTCAGAAAGACCATCTCCTGCCCTTCGAGCTCGATGGTAATGGTGGCAGTCTTCCCTTCGGGCCAGGGGCCCACTCCTTTCGAACGCAGTTCGTCGATCTTGCGCGCGTGGGGGAAGACGCTCAGATAAAACGCGGCTGCTTCTTCAGCGTTGTCATTGAACCAGAGGAAAGGCGCAACTTTGTTCATGGCAGGAATATTAGAGCATCTTCCCGGTTGCTGGGTATCCCGGTTTGATGACACGATAAACCCCGCCACTTCTCCTATGGACATTGCAAAGGAGTGGTGATATTCCTTTGACATATCCAAAGGAGCGCTGCCAGATGGCCGTGGACAAATCGGAAGTTCTTCAGGGAACCCTGGATCTCATGATCCTTAAGACCCTGCACGCCCTGGGTCCGCTGCATGGCTTTGGCATTGCGCGGCGTATCGAACAGCTCAGCGACGACGTTCTCACGTTGAACGAAGGAACCGTCTACACCTCGCTGCTCCGGCTGCAGCAGAAGAGCTGGATCGCCAGCGAATGGGGCGTCTCGGAAAACAACCGGCGCGCGCGTTTTTATCGGATCACCAAGCGGGGCCTCAAGCAGCTCGCCGTCGAGACTGAGAACTGGGAGAGAATCTCCGGCGTCATCGGCCGCGTGCTCGCGCTTGAGACGAAGGTCGAGCCATGATGGACCGCGTGCTTGTTTTCATCGCCAGAGTCAAAGCGCTCTTCCTGCGGTCATCCGATGATGCGGCTTTCGACAACGAGGTGGAAGCTCATCTCGAGATGCTGGCTGAGCGCTACCGAAGCCAGGGCATGGACGCGACGGAAGCAAAGCAAGCTGCGAGGCGGCAGTTCGGGAACGTAACCCTGCTCACACAGAAGAGAAAGGAAGCAAGGACAACCATGTTCTTTTTCAACGTTGCGCGTGATCTGCGGTATGGCCTGCGTCAGCTTGTAAAGACGCCTGTATTCACACTCGTCTGCGTCCTGACCCTGGCCCTTGGGGTGGGAGCGAACACGGCCGTCTTCAGCGTGATGCATGCCGTACTTACGAAGATGCTGCCGGTGCATGATGCTTCCCGGGTTGTTTACGTGCACACCAGCGATCTCCCCGACGGCGCCCACAACACCGGCGACTACAACACCTCCTTCTCCTATGCCGCCTATCGCGACCTCCGCGATCACAGCGGCCTGCAGGAGGTCATCGGCTTTATTCCGATGTCTTCGAGTGGAAAGGCGCCTATCCGCGTTGGTGCTCTCCCTGAGGAGGCAGCGGGAGACATGGTGAGCGGGAACTACTTCAGCGGTTTAGGCGTTGGTGCGGCGCTGGGACGCGGATTCCTTCAGAAGGATGAAGACGATCACGCGGCCGTCACCGTGATCAGCGAGAACTTCTGGGCGTCACACTATGCCCACAGTCCCGACGTGATCGGACAGACGCTCTTGATCAAGTCACACCCCTTCACCATTGTCGGTGTCGCAGCAAAAGGATTCGAAGGCACGGAAGGCCGTATTCCGCTGGACTTCTGGATTCCGCTGCAGAGTGATCCGGAGTTCAATGCATGGGGCAATCCAGCGGCCGACGGAACCTATCTCACGCTTCCCACCTTCTGGTGCATGCGCCTGATGGCGCGCATACCCGCTGGCGTCACTCAGGAGCAGGCGCTTGCCAAGGCACAGGGCATCTTCCAGCAGGTGGCTTATCTTGGCATCGCGCAGCAACGCGCGGGAGAAAGAATCCCACAGCTCTCGTTCTTCCCGGCCAAGCAGTTCGATGGACAGGACGAATCCTTTGCTCGCTCTCTTAAGACACTGATGGCGATGGTCGGCCTTGTCCTGTTGATTGCGATGTGCAACATCGTAATGCTGCTGATGGCGCGCAACGCCAATCGCCAACGGGAGTTCAGCATTCGCCTGGCGATCGGTGCGGGTCGCAAGGAGATTGCGCGCCAACTGCTGACTGAAAGCTTTCTGCTGGTCGCGTTAGGTGGAGTCACAGCGTGGATCTTCGCGCTGGGTGCAACACGCGCTCTCGGAGCCTGGGCACAGATCGACTCCAATCTTCAACCCGACTCGGTCGTGCTTTGGTTCACCTTGGCTGTGCTGATGCTCTCGGCGTTGGTCTTTGGTCTGGCTCCTCTGCGTTCGGCTGTTTCTTCAGGACCGGAGATGGCGTTACGCAGCTCTGCCACTGCTTCCCAGATAACCACTCGCAACATACGCACAGGCAATATCGTGATCGTCATGCAGGTGGCGATGTGTGTCGTACTGCTGGTAGGAGCCGCGCTGTTGATGGGGACACTGCGCAACCTGATGAATATCCCCCTGGGGCAGAAGCCGGAGGGAGTCCTCGTCTTCGGTGTTCGTCCGCAACACATTCAATCGAAAGAGGAGAGTATCGCCTTCTTCGGCAATCTGCAGCAGAGGCTGCGGACGATACCCGGCGTGGAAGCCGCCTCCTTCGCCGCCAATCGCCCGGGCTCGGGCTGGTCCAGCAACAACGGAGGTCTCCGCGTCGACGGCCATAAACCGAATGGGGTTGAGCCGAAAGACGCTTACTACAGACATAATACCGTTGGAAGTGATTACTTCCGCACCATGGGCGTACCTGTGCTGCAGGGTAGAGACTTCTCCGACGCCGACTCTGCCACTGCTCCCCCGGCAGTCATCGTGAATGAGACCTTTGCGAAGAAATATCTCGGCACCGTGAATGCAGTCGGCCACGTCCTGTCCAACTCGAAGGGACTTCGTCCGAGACTGATCGTCGGAGTAGTGAAGGACCACAAATATACCGGCA
>JABFXN010000371.1 GCA_013361705.1 Acidobacteriaceae bacterium | reverse complement strand
GGCCTACCAGTATGATGTCGCCGACTACTACCGGCGGCTCAGCAAGACACCGCAGTAACAGCTAGAGCATTTTCACTGTAGACGTGATGTCTGGTTTCCGCATCTATGGACGTTTTCAGCAATGAAAACGCCGCTGCACGCCTCTTGCGGGCTACCCAGTAACAGGGAAAACGCTCTACACTCAGGCTTGATGCCGCAACTAATCATCAACGCCGACGACTTCGGTCAGGCGCCTGGAATCTGCCGTGCCGTCGCCGAGCTGCATGACGCCGGCGCATTAACCTCCACAACCCTGATGGCCGGCGGTGTGGCTTTCGATGAGGCTGTATCCATCGCCAAGCAACGCCCGCACCTTGGCGTGGGATGTCACATCGTTCTTCTAGACGGTCAACCGATGTTGCCGCCGCGTGAGGTTGCTTCCCTGCTTAGCCCCGACGGCCGCAGCTTTCGGCCGACACTCGGTAGCTTTGTGTGGGCTCTGGCCGCAGGCAAGGTGCGAGAGGACGAGATCGAGCGCGAAGCGACTGCCCAGATCCGCAAGCTGCAGGACGCCGGTATCACCGTCACCCACGTCGACACGCACAAACACACGCACATGTTTCCCTCTGTTCTGCGTCCGGTACTTGCGGCGGCGAGGTCGTGTGGCATCTATCGAGTCCGGAACTCTTTTGAACAGCCGTGGAGCCTGCAAGCCTCACAGGCCGATGCCTTACGGGCGCTTGAGGTGCGTGGCCTGCGCGCGCGCTTCCTTTCTCGTTTTCGCAGGCATGCCCAACAGAACCATGTCTTTGCTCCTGATGGCTGCATTGGAGTTGCGGCTACGGGCCGGGTCAACGCTCCCATGATTGAAGCCTGGATGAAGGCTATGCCCCCGGGTGTCTGGGAGATCGCCTGTCACCCCGGCTATCGAGACAGCGTGCTCGCTTCGCAGCGCACCCGTCTGCAGGCATCGCGCGAGGAAGAGTTGCATGGTCTTCTGGCCATACTTCCACGCATCCAAACCCTTCGCCCGGATATCGAACTCACACACTTCGGCAACATCGCCGCCCAGTAAGGAAACGAGTCGTTCATGAAGATCGGCATTACCTGTTATCCCACCTACGGCGGCAGCGGAGTCGTCGCGACGGAGCTCGGCATTGAACTCGCCGCCCGTGGGCACGAGATCCATTTCATCACCTACGCGGAGCCCTTCCGCCTGACCGGCCGTGAGACCAACATCCGTTATCACGAGGTTCCGGTCACCAACTATCCGCTCTTCCAATTCCCTCCTTATGATCTGGCGTTGGCAACGCGTATGGCCGAGGTGGCGGAGTTCTACCAGCTCGATCTACTGCATGTGCACTATGCCATTCCACACTCTGTCTGTGCGCTGCTGGCGCGGCAGATGTTGGCTGCGCGCGGAATCAGGCTGCCGTTCATCACCACACTGCACGGCACCGATATCACGCTTGTTGGACAGGATCACTCCTTTCTGCCAATCACCAAGTTCGGCATCGAACAGTCCGATGGCATTACGTCGATCTCGCAGTATCTGAAGGAAGAGACGGAACGCGCCTTCTCCATCACGCGCCATATCGAGGTGATCCGCAACTTCGTCAACTGCGACGTCTACATGCGCCGTCCCGAGGTCTACGAACGTGACCGGCAGAAGTACGCTGCTCCCGAAGAGGCCCTGTTCGTCCATCTCTCAAACTTCCGCTCTGTGAAGCGCGCTACCGATGTAGTCCACACCTTTGCCAAGGTCACCCGCGAGCTCCCGGCGCGGCTCATGCTGATCGGCGATGGCCCCGACTGCAGCGAGGCCGAGCGGCTTGCCGTAAGCTACGGCATCAAGAACCGCATCCACTTCCTTGGCAAGCAGAACAGCGTGGAGGATCTACTGTCGCTGGCGGACCTGATGCTGATGCCCTCCGAGATGGAATCGTTCGGCCTGGCTGCGTTGGAAGCGATGGCCTGCAGCGTGCCGTCGATCGCAACCCGCGTTGGCGGCGTACCAGAACTTGTCGACGACGGAGTCACGGGCATGCTGTTTCCCGTAGGAGACACGGACGGCATGGCTGCGGCCGCCATCGATCTGCTCACCCATAAGAACCGGCTGTCGGAGATGTCGCACGCTGCCAGACAAACCGCACAGAAGCTGTTCTGCAGCTCTAAAGTCATTCCCCTTTATGAACGCTTCTATGAAAGCGTTCTCGCGCAGCCGGCGATGTAAGGAAAGCTAAGGATGTGATACCTTCAGAGATGTTGCATCCCCGCAACGGAGAGATGGCCGAGTGGCTGAAGGCGCACGCTTGGAAAGCGTGTATACCGCAAGGTATCCAGGGTTCGAATCCCTGTCTCTCCGCCATACTTCCCCCCAATAATTTAATGACAGGTCCAACAAGGGCAAAGTCCTGGCCTTCTTTTCCTTGCATCCTTCACGACCAAGGATGCTGCGACCAACATCCCTGAATCGTGACGTAAACATCCTGCTGGCTAGTGGAAACTATCGTATTCACCCGCAGCTCGACGTTATGCAATTGTCTTGCGATGCCCAATGACTCACGAGCTCGCCCTCACGATTCACCACTTGCAAATCACTCAAAATAAGTAACTTATAAATACACTGGCAATTTGGCTTTCAAATTGCCTAAACTAATGCGCCATTGCAACACTGTCTACCACTGCAACACTGGCTTTTGTGCTTGACTAGGACGAATGAACGGCCCAAGGGAGGGAGCCTGTGCCTTCGGATCTCAAGATCAGGGGGAGCTTTGCAATTGCTGCCGCTTTTCTCTTCGCTGTGGTATGCGTTGGTTTCGTCGGTCCGCTGGTCCGCGGCTTCGTAACCCCTCCACGTGTCATGGTTGCCAGCCCTTACGCGGGCGAGGTAGGGGTCGAGCCCCAGGAACCGATCACATTAGCCTTCAATAAGCCGATGTCGCCTGAAACGATACGACCGGCGACCTTGACTTTGCGAGACGAGCAGGACAGGATCATTCCCGCGACTGTCTCCTACGACGATTCAGCGAACAAGGCTGTTCTCACGCCGCTCGCCGCATTGAGCCAGGGCTCTACCTATAAGGTGACACTGCGGGGAGGCAAACAAGGCATCCTCGATCAGCACAATCGTTCTCTGACGGGCGACATGAAATGGCAGTTCACGACCGGCGTTGAGACTGCCGCATCGCCGGAACAAGGCCCAGACGGCCCCATCCTGCTGGTCACAAGTAAGGCAAATGGCTTCAGCCAGTACTATGCGGAGATTCTTCGCAATGAAGGATTGAATGAGTTCGATGTCGCAGATATAGATCAGGTTTCTGCACAGGAACTCGCCAGGCATGACATCGTTCTTCTGGGTGAAATGCCTGTCGATAGCAATCAAATCCGGATCTTCGTCGACTGGGTACGAAGCGGTGGAACCCTGATTGCAATGCGGCCGCTCCGAAAGCTGGCGGAGAACTTCGGGTTTAGCTCGCCAACTTCCGAAGCTGACAAGGCCGTTCAGCATAGCGGCTATCTGAAGATCAACTCGAAGACCCCAGCGGGCGCTGGATTGATTCAGCAAGCGATCCAGTTTCACGGCGACGCCGATCTATTCGCCGCTGGCAAGGCAACCGTATTTGCCACGTTGTATACGGATCCCAAAACTGCGACTCCATTCCCTGCGGTCAGCGCTGTAACGCATGGCGCCGGCAATGTCATCGTATTCAGCTACGATCTGGCAAAGTCCGTTGTCTATACGCGCCAGGGCAATCCCGAGTGGTCGGGGCATGAACGAGATGGAATCCCTCCGATACGGTCAGACGACCTGTTTTATGGAGCGAGCGAAAATGATCCCCAACCAGACTGGGTGGCCCGGGAAGCAATTGCGATTCCCCAAGCGGACATTCAACAACGGCTGCTGGCCAACTTAATCATCACCTTTAACGCGAGCAAAACACCGCTTCCGCACTTCTGGTATCTGCCCTACGGCTTCAAGGCCGCCATCGTCATGACCGGGGACGATCATGGACATGGAGGAACTGCGAAGCGCTTCCGTGAGTATCAACGTAAAAGCGCCAGCGACTGTTCGCTCGAAAAATGGGAGTGCATCCGTGCTACCTCGCACATTTTTGTCGGATCAATCTCCTCTGAACAAGCTGACGAATTCGTGAAACAGGGCTTCGAGATCGGATTGCACGTTTATACAGCATGCACAGATTGGCCATCCCACCAGGTTCGAGAGAGCGACGGTGTCGTAAGGCGAGAAATCGATCGTGAATTTGTAAACGATCTCTATTTGCAGCAACTCGAAGGCTTTGCCGCAAAGTATCCCAATCTTCCGCCTCCTGTCAGCAACCGCACTGATTGCATCACCTGGGGCGATTACGATACGCAGCCACAGGTAGAGTTGAACCATAGGATTCGGCTCGATACGAACTACTACTACTGGCCCGCAAAGTGGGTCAAAGATACTCCGGGGTTATTTACCGGCTCCGGATTCCCAATGCGTTTCGCTCGCCGCGATGGAAGCCCGATCGACGTGTATCAGGCTCCGACGCAGATGACGGACGAGTCAAAACAGAGCTATCCATTCACGATTGATACGCTCCTCGCAAATGCACTGGGAAGCGCGGAGTACTTCGGCGTATTCACCGCCAATATGCATAACGACGAGGTAAAATCTTCCGGCGCTGACGCGATCATCGCATCGGCTCAAAAACATCACGTTCCGGTCATTACCGCAGCACAGTTGTTGAAATGGCTCGATGGACGGAATGCCTCCCGGTTTCGGGACCTCAAATGGTCGAACTGCCAGCTTTCTTTTTCAATCGACGTTGGAATCGGCGGACACGGCATCGAAGCGATGCTGCCGATGCACTCTGCTGCTGGTGACCTGACTGCCATTTCGCTCAACGGAGCTACCGTGCAGTGGCAAAAGCGAACCGTAGCAGGACTTTCTTATGCGGTTGTTCCAGCCGGGCCGGGAACATTTCTGGTGAGTTACAGCCATCCGGCGGCAAGTAGCATTGCCAGTCGCTGAAGATCCTTATCGAAAAGATCCTGCAAACCCACATCTCGGCCTAGCCGAGATATGAAGAAATCTACCTGGAGCTCTTTGCAGCCGCACGCTTTTCGGTATGCCTTGAGGTTGGAAATTCTTCTTTTGTTTGGTAGACGACCCAACCGGGAAAGCGCTCCTGCGAAATACAGACGACTTCAGGACGCTTATCGCTCTTTGCAGGCTCGGGTTTCTCTCCCCGCAACCGGGCAGAAAGTCTCGCGGGAAGCCTCATGAGGAAGAACAGAGACATGAACAGCGATGAAAATACTTTTGCTGCAACCGTGACAAGGCCACTGACAGCGTAATCCACTACGAGCGAGGGGCCGAACGACGTATGGGGGGAAGATGAGGGCTTACCCATCGGAACATTCCTAAACGAGGCAAATCGCAATAGCCGCTGGATAGGTGCAGTTTTTTGAAGATCCGCACCGGTACTTAACCGTAGCCCGAATCGGTGCTGCCAACGGCAGCACCCAGCCGTCAGACTTTGGTTGTGGACCCAAAATGGAACCGTATCTCGCCGTTACGGAGGTATCGCGCGGGGTCCACCAGCCGGGAAACGCCGGACGGACAAAAGAACCAGGATTTTTGTTGTTGCGTAGTAGAAATCGGCACTCCCGGTTCGACGTTTGGATAGAACGACCAATTTGGTTGGAATCGATAACAGGAGAAAAGTTATGCGTTTCATGATGATCGTGATCCCAAAGGGCTATGAAAGTGCGGCTCCAAATGCAGTCCCAAGCGCTGAGGCGGTGGCCAAGATGATGGAGTACAACAGGAGTCTGCAGAAGGCCGGCGTACTGCTTGCGCTCGATGGACTCCTGCCTCCTTCGACTGGGGCACGTATTTCCTACACCGACGGCAAAGCTACCGTTACAGATGGACCTTTCGCCGAGGCGAAAGAGGTCGTTGGAGGCTACTGGATCATTCAGGTACGGTCGCGAGAGGAAGCGATTGAATGGGCCAGGCGCGCGCCGATGGCAAACAACGAGATCATCGAAGTGCGTCAAATTCAAGAGATGAGCGATTTTCCCGAGGACGTTCAGAAAGCAGCGGAAGGCTTCGAGAATCTGACCAATACCTCGGCCGTCAAAATATGAGCAAAATCCATCAGACGATTGAGGCGGTGTGGAAGATTGAGTCCACCCGCCTTATCGCGGGGATTGCCCGCGTTATCCGCGACGTCGGTTTTGCAGAGGAGCTGGCGCAGGATGCGCTTGTCGCCGCTCTCGAGCAATGGCCGGAAGAAGGTATCCCGGAAAAACCCGCGGCATGGCTGATGACGGCGGCCAAACGGCGCGCCATCGACTATTTACGCCGCGGACAGATGCTCGATCAGAAACACGGAGAGATTGCCCGGGAACTTGAGTTCCAACAACAACAGTTATCCAACGCATTGGACAACGCTCTGGATCAGGTCATCGACGACGATGTCCTGCGCCTCATCTTTATTGCCTGCCATCCGGTCCTCACAATGGAAGGGCGCGTCGCACTTACGTTGCGTCTGATTTGCGGCCTCACCAAGGCCGAGATTGCCCGGGCGTTCCTCGTGCCGGAGAAGACCCTGGGTCAGCGGATCTTTCGCGCCAAGAGGACCCTCTCCGAAGCCCATGTTCCCTTTGAGACTCCTCATGGAGAGGAGCTGCGCAGAAGAGTTGAGTCCGTACTTTCGGTCGTCTATCTGATCTTCAATGAGGGATATACGGCAACCTCAGGCGAGGAGTGGATGCGGATCGCACTCTGTGACGACGCATTACGGCTCGGGCGAATGCTCGTGGAACTTCTGCCTGGGGAGTCTGAGATCCACGGTCTTCTGGCGCTCATGGAACTGCAGGCATCACGTACCGCTGCACGCAGGGGACGGGACGGACAAGCGATTCTCTTACTGGAACAAGATCGATCCCTCTGGGACTATGCGCAGATCAGGCGAGGGATGACTGCACTCGAGCAAGCGAAGAAGTTAGGAGGCGGCGCCGGCAACTACGCGCTGCAAGCTGCGATTGCAGCCTGTCATGCACGTGCGCGCACTCCCCAGGAAACCAATTGGGAGCAGATCGTCCTCCTCTATGACGCATTGCTCCAGATCAGTCCCTCCCCAATTGTGGCGCTGAATCGGGCGGTAGCTGTCGGAATGGAACGAGGACCAGCAGCCGGGCTGGCCGAACTGGATACTCTCGCCGCTGAACCTGCGTTAGCCGGCTATCATCTGCTTCCCAGTATTCGTGGCGATCTGCTTATCAAGCTAGGCAGATTCACCGAGGCACGTGAAGAGATCCAGCGCGCGATCGACATGACACAAAACAGCAGGGAGAAAGAATTACTGCTGGATAGGTTAGAGCGAATGCCGAAGGCTCACTCGTAAACCTCCCAGGGCTTGAAGGTGTGTTCATACCTTTCCATATCCACCTTCTCTCCGATGAAGCGGACACCTTCCAGCTTGAGACGGGAGCGTTGCTCTCGTGCCGCCTCTCCATGCAACTTGATCGCTCCTCCGGCGCCAAGCACGCGATGCCATGGCAGATCATCTGCCGGATCCGTACGTAGAAGCCGAGCCACGGCGCGGTGGTAGCGTGGATAGCCGGCCGCCGCGGCGACTCTGCCATAGGTGCTGACCTTGCCAGGTGGAATCGAGAGAATCATCAGCCGAAACGCGCGGTCGCGTTGCTCTTCCGGACGCGATGCGTCCCGCAGCAGTCTCTTTTTAGCTTGCTGTATCGATAGTTGATCGATCCCAGATGATCTCGTCGGTCTTCGAGTTGTCTTTCCATCAGAGTGCATGTTCCCTCTCTGACTAGATCGAAATTAAATCTACTGCAGGCTCAGTAACGAAGCCGACAAATACAGCCTTACCTTGCCTGATAAACATCTTATTTACTTTGAGATAGATAGCAACCGCGAGCAC
>JABFXN010000234.1 GCA_013361705.1 Acidobacteriaceae bacterium | reverse complement strand
AAAGACCGAACATCAGGGCGAAGAGACCGCCGGTGATCTGCGACCACAGACGCGTGATCGAGTCTGAGGAGAAGATGGCGAAGTTGTCATCCTTGTTGTTCGGCACCTTGCGGCGGCGGCGCAGCATATCGCGCAGCTCGTCCTCGACAAGCGGACGGTTCTTCTGGTCGTCGTACTTCACGCTGACCCAGTAGTCCAGCACCTCGGGATGCAGCTTATGGAAGGTGTTCAGCGGGACATAGGCATAGTTATCCTGCGGATTCTTTCCACCGCCGACCAGCGACTTCTGCTTATCCATGACGCCAATCACCGTGAAGGAGCGGCCTTCGAGAGTGATCTCCTGGCCAAGCGGATTTTCACCCGGAAAGAGGCCTGCGGCCGTGTCGTGCCCGAGGACGACGACATCGGATGCGCGCTCTTCTTCGGTGTCCGTAAACATGCGGCCGGCGGTCATGTTGTAGTCGTAGACATCCTTGACGGCGGCGGTATCGCCTTCAATCGAAACCGACTGTACCTTGCGGCTCTTGTACTTGGCAGTAACGTTGCCTTCGTTGAACTGGAAGTTGGTGTAGCGCAGTCCGGGCGAAACGGCGACGACGTGCGGCAGATCCTTCATCGCCATGGCGTCTTCATAGGTAAGCTGCTTGCGCGTCAGCATCTCGGTCGTCGGCCGGCCGAAGCCGAACTCAAAGCGGAAGACCCACAGCACATTGGTGCCAAAGCTTGCGACCGCGTCCGAGACCTGGCCGTTGAGGCCATTGATGACCGACGAAATCAGGATGACGGTGGAGACACCGATGACGATGCCAAGAATGGTGAGGCCGCTGCGCAGCTTGTTGGCGCGCAGCGTGTCCAGCGCCATGGTAACGGTCTCTTTGAAGTCGGCTAGTTTCATTTAGAGCTCCGACCGCAGCGCAACGATAGGATCCAGCATGGCTGCCTTTCTTGCGGGATAGACGCCGAAGAAGAGACCGACGGCGGTGGCGACGAACAAGCCGGCGAAGATGCTCCAGACGGCAAGCGAGGAAGGGAAGCCGAGAGCAGCGGTGACACCCTGGGCGACACCAATGCCGCCGATGACGCCGAAGACACCGCCGACCAGCGAGAGTGTCGCGCTCTCGATCAGGAACTGCAGCATCACGTCGCTCCGCTTGGCTCCAAGCGCCTTGCGGACGCCGATCTCGCGGGTGCGTTCGGTCACCGAGACCAGCATGATGTTCATGATGACGATGCCGCCGACCACCAGCGAGACACCGGCGATGGCGACAGCCACGGCCTCAAAGCCGCCTGCGATCTGGTTCCATAGGCCGACAAAGCTGTCGTTGGTGTCGAGGTTGAAGTCGTCCTCCTGGCCCGGGCGGTTGTGGCGCTCGCTACGCATCAACGTGCGGACCTCTTCCACGGCGGCGTTCAGCGGCTCGCCCGTGGATCCGGCCTTGGCGTAGATGGTGACGGTCTTCGCGGTACCGTAGCTGCGCTGGTAGGCGGTGATGGGAATAGCGACCCAGTTGTCCTGACTGGCCCCGAAGCTCTTGCCCTGCTTTTCGCCGACTCCGATCACCGTGTATGGAACACCGTCGATACGAATCTCTTGCCCGAGCGGGTCATTCCCGCCGAGAACATTGTCCTGAATGTCGGTTCCAATGATGGCGACGTGAGAGTTGTGCTCCTCCTCTGTCGGTGTAAAGCTGCGGCCCAGCACAATGTTGAGGTTGTACATAGGCGGCATGGAGGCGGTCCACCCGCGGATGTCGGTATCGGTGGTGGAATGAGTTCCGGAGACGACCTTGCCGGTCGTATTCTGCAGCGCGCCCACGGCCTGGCAGCGACGGCAGTGCTCCATGACGAACTGGTAGTCCTCCAGGCGGATGATCTTCCGCTTCTGGAACTTCGAGTACTCGTCGTACGAGGAGATGACACGCGGCTGCTTGCTGACGGTGAAGACGTCGGCGCCATAGCGGTAGATCTTTTCTGCGACGTAGACGTTGGCGCCGTTGACCAGGGTGACGACAGCAATCACCGAGCCCACACCGATGACCACGCCAAGCAGCGTGAGTACCGAACGGAGCTTATTGGCCCACAGCGACTGCAGGGCGATCTTGATGGCTTCGCGGAATTCCATGGGGTGGGTGATCTTGTTCGATAAGGGTACGTCAGAAACACGGCAGAAGTTCGCTAGTTCGTTAGAATAGAACTCAGCAGATGGGGCCGGATGGTCGCTGCCGGCTTCGGCCGGGAGAGGAAAGTCCGAACTCCATAGGGCGGTGTGCCGGATAACGTCCGGGACTGCACCGTAAAGGGTGCAGGACGGCTAGTGCCACAGAGAAGATACCGCCCCGGGCGACCGGGGTAAGGGTGAAAAGGTGCGGTAAGAGCGCACCGCGCAGTCAGTAATGGCTGTGGCAAGGTAAACCCCACACGGAGCAAGACCAAATAGGCGGGGAGATGGCTCAAGACCCAAATGGGGGCCATCGCGTGTCGGCCCGGCACGTTAAGGTGGGTTCCCAATCGGTTCGCCGCAAAGGGCCGAAACTCGCGGGTAGGTTGCTGTTGAGTGTCCGCAGTAATGCGGCGCCTAGAGGAATGACCGTCTAGAACAGAATTCGGCTTACGGGCCTTATCTGCAAACACGGCCCCGGGACATGGATGTGTTCCGGGGCCGCCATCTTTCTTGCCGTACATCGAAGGTTCGTGGCGGACGGTTGCAAGTTAAAAGTTGCAAGTTAAAGCGTTAAGGTCGTGGTGGTATTGGAAATACCGCTGTATTGCGTGGCAATACAGCCTGTCATCTCCGATGGATTAACGCTTTAACTTTTAACTTTCAACTTTTAACTCCAGCAGGGGCGCTTTTCCCCTGCTGGAAAAAGAGAGACAATCATCCCCATGGAACTTCGCGCTCGCCTCTCTCCATTCGTTGATGCCGGAACCAACACGCTGACCCGCTCCGTCGTAAAGGTCGCTCTGGGAACGCTCTTCCTGGCGGCTTCGTCGTGGCTGGCCGTGCCCATGTTCCCGGTGCCGATCACCATGCAGACCTATGCGGTGCTGGTGGTAGGAGCTCTGTTCGGAGCGCGGCTGGGAACCATTACCGTGCTGGCATGGCTGGCGGAAGCGGTGATCGGTCTGCCGGTGCTGGCGCATGGCTCGGCCGGTGTCGCCGTTTTTATGGGACCGACCGCCGGTTACCTGGCAAGCTTCCCGGTGACGGCTGCCTTTATTGGCTGGCTCACCGACCGCAAGTGGATCAACGGCGTCGCCGCCAACCTGGGCGCGATGCTGGCGGGAAATGTCATCAACCTGGGTATGGGAGCCGCATGGCTGGCGACGCTGGTGGGCTGGAACAAGGCGATCGCCGCGGGCGTGATGCCCTTCGTGATTGGCGCGCTGGTGAAGGCCGGCCTGGCGACTGCCACGGTGATGGCGGCGCGGCGTACCTTCAAGCCTGCAGTCTAAGGCAGGAAATCTCATGATTCGTCTGCGTCCGCACCATCTGCTGTGCATGCTGACGTACAAGGGCGAGGGCTACTCGCCGGAGTTTATTGCGAACTTCGACCGGCTTACCCGGCAGCTTGCTGCCGGCGGTGAGCCGGTCGAAATCGTCTCCGGTCCGGATGACATCTGCGCCCCTCTGGTCGCCGGCGGCGAATGTCACTGCTTCAACGAAAGCGTCCTCGGGCGCGACCAGAAAGCCGCCCAGCAGCTTTCCTCACTGTTGGGAGAGCCAGTCGTCCCCGGAGCCGTTCTGGAGCTGACCGGCGCCCGCCTGGCCATGCTACGCACCGCCTTCCGCAACGGAGACATCCGCGCAGCCTGCGAGGACTGCCCGTGGAAAGAACTCTGCGACGGAATCGCCGTCAGTGGCTTCAAGGGAGCGAAACTGGCTGGGAACACTTAAAAGTTGAAAGCTAAAAGTTAAAGCGTTAATCCTCAGGCGCGTGCAAGTCCTTGCCGTACCGGTATTTTCAGGAAATACGGTGTAGCTCTCAATTACGTGACACCCATGCCTTAACGCTTCAACTTTCAACTTTTAACTTGCAACTGTCTTTAAATACTTGACATCGTACACTGTATGTTACACAGTATGTGCTGTACAGGGTATGAACACCATTCTCCCCACTCCCGAGATCGCCGAAAGCCTGACGCTGGAGCTGCGCCGCGGCTCGCTGGTCCTGGCCGTCCTGGCGGCGCTGCAGCAGGAGCACTACGGCTACACGCTGCGCAAGGCGCTGGCCGAGCGCGGGCTGGAGATGGAAGAGAGCACCCTCTATCCGCTGCTGCGGCGGCTGGAGACACAGGGTCTGCTGACCAGTGAGTGGCGCGAGGAGGACAAGCGCCGCAAGCGGTTCTACCGTCTGTCGATCGCGGGAGCCGCAGTCTTCGAAAAGCTGCTGGCCGAGTATGTCGGGCTGACTTCTGCCCTGGAACGGATTCTTGCTTCATCTGCTGTTGTCACCAAGGAGTGACCGCCATGAACCAGCCCAACACCGAACCGATCGATCCGCCCACGACCTTTGCCATGCTGATGCCGTACCTCGCTGCCGTCGGCAAGCACCTCCCCACCCACCGCAAGAACGACATCCTGGCGGAGCTGGGTGCGAATCTGTTGGACGCCATGGAAGACCGCGAGGAAGAGCTTGGGCATCCCTTGACGCTGGAAGAACAGGCAGCAATGTTGCGCGCACATGGACATCCGTTCGAGGTGGCGATGCGCTACCAGCCGCAGCGGGCGCTGATCGGTCCGCTGTTCGGGATCTACTGGTATACGCTCAAACGCGCGACCCCCCTGGTGATTCTGTTTGCCTTCGCGATCCAGCTGATGCTGGCATTTGTGAGCCCCGAATCCGGAAGCTTAATGTACCGCCTGGGCTTGGTGCCGTATGTGCTCTTTCTTTTTTGGGCGGTAACCACCGCCGTCTTTGCTGGTTTGGATTACGGTGTAACGCACTACGTCGGAGCCATGCGGCTTACGGCACAATGGGACCCGATGAACCTGCTGCAAGAGCGGCCACGGCCTGTACTGCATGGCGTCGCGCCGAAGTATCCGATTGTGGACCTGATCGCGGATGCAGTAGCGCTCTTATGGGTGGTGGCGGTGCCGCATTTCCCCGTACTGTTATTCTTCGGGCCCGCAGCCCGTCTCTTCCACATCGAAGCCACACCTATCTGGCACCGCATGTTTGCGCCTATTGCTGCGCTGCTGCTCACCCGGCTTGTATTGAAGGCGATTGCGATCGGCAGTCGGCATTCGGCCCGAAGAACTGGTTTGCTCTATGTGGCGGCCGACCTGTGCTCTGTCGTGGCGCTGGCGCTCCTCGTGCTTCCGGGAGAGGCGTTGTTCACCATCACCGCGGGTGTCCCCGCCGAGACGGAGACGGGAATTCAGTTCGGCATCATGATGGGGCTCAGAGTAGCTTTAGCCGCAGCTTCGCTGGCCGCGGCGTGGAAGCTGTGGCAGACCATGCGCCTGCATGGTCCGACAGATGGCGCGCCGACCGCTGTGATGTTGTAACTGTCAGAGCATTTTCCCTGGAGGTGAAGTGTAGGGTCTCCGTACCTATGGGGCGTTTTCCGCAATGAAAACGCCGCTGCACGCCTCTTCCGGGATACCCAGCAACAGGGAAGATGCTCCCTATGCCGTGTTTTGGCCGAGAGCCTCAGCCTTCTTGAGCCAGCGTTCGCGTCCTTGCTCACCAATGCCCATGACATTACCGAAGACAGTCGCCCGCACAGGACCCGCTCCCAGAAACTCAAGGATGTTGCGTCGAAGCAGCTTGAGAGCATGAGCGCGGAACCAGAAGCGAAAAACCAAACCTGGCATGCCCATGGTGACGATAACCCGTGCGCGCTTACCTTTCAGTAGCTTGGGAAATTGACCCATCTGTGCGGGCACCACCAGATCGGGCTGCAGGATGCGCTCGAGGAAGCCCTTCATCAGTGCAGGCATGTCGCCAAGCCACAGCGGAAAGAGAAAGACGATGCAGGTAGCCTGCAGCAGGGCCTCGCGTACCGGAGCAAGGTCCGGCTCAAGCGGTTGTATGGTTTCGAAGCCGGAGTGCAGGATGGGGTCGAAAGAGAGGCGGCTCAGTACAAAGAGCTGGACTTCGTGGCCTGCGGAGCGCGCTCCCCTGGCGTAAGCCTGCGCCAATGCCTCGCAAAGCGTGTTTTGGCGGGGATGACCGACGACGATGACGATGTGTTCCATGGCCATCAGTGTGCTGGCGGGTGGTAGGCCGGAGCAGTGATACCGGTCACGCAGGCGATACGATGGGTTGCTACACTCGGGGCAATCGTGCAACTGCAACACACCATCGGCGGCATCACCTATAGCTTTCGCGATCTGAAGGATCTGCTGGCGAAAGCGACACCGCTGCGCTCCGGCGATGAACTGGCCGGAGTCGCTGCAAGCTCGGCCGTAGAGCGTGCGGCCGCGCAGATGACATTGGCCGATCTTCCGCTACAGACCTTCCTGGAAGAGACACTCGTTCCCTACGAAGAGGACGAGGTGACGCGCCTGATCGCCGACAGCCATGATCCCGCGGCTTTTGCGCCGGTGAGCAGCCTGACCGTCGGTGGGTTTCGCGACTGGCTGCTGTCAGACGGGGCGACCGGCGAAGTTCTATCGAGACTGGCATTCGGCCTTACACCCGAGATGGCTGCCGCCGTCAGCAAGCTGATGCGAGTGCAGGACCTGGTTGCGGCAGCACGCAAGATCCGGGTGGTCTCGCGCTTCCGGACGACGATTGGACTGGCAGGCAGACTCTCGACGCGTCTGCAGCCGAACCATCCGACGGACGATGTCGTCGGCATCGCGGCATCCATGCTCGACGGTCTGTTGCTCGGTTCTGGCGATGCCGTCGTCGGCATCAACCCCGCCACCGACAACGTGGAGACCACTGCGACCCTGTTGCGACTGATCGATGCAGTACGCGAAAGATATTCCATTCCCACGCAAAGTTGTGTCCTGGCTCACGTGACCACGCAGATGGCGGCGATCGAGCGCGGAGCTCCACTGGACCTGGTCTTCCAGTCCATTGCAGGAACGGAGAAAGCGAACACGTCCTTCGGCATTACGCTGGCAATGCTGGATGAGGCGCACGCGATGGCGCGGGGGCTGGGGCGCGGGGGCGAGAATCTGATGTACTTCGAGACCGGCCAGGGATCGGCGCTCTCCGCCGAGGCGCATCACGGCATGGATCAGCAGACGTGCGAGGCCAGGGCGTATGCGGTGGCACGCCGCTACAAACCGCTGCTGGTGAATACCGTCGTCGGCTTTATCGGGCCGGAGTATCTCTACGACGGCAAGCAGATTCTGCGCGCGGGTCTGGAAGATCACTTCTGCGGCAAGCTGCTGGGCCTGCCGATGGGTTGCGATGTCTGTTACACCAATCACGCCGAGGCCGACCAGGACGACATGGACACCCTGCTGACGATGTTGGGTGCGGCAGGAGTGAACTACATCATGGGCGTCCCTGGAGCGGACGATGTGATGTTGCAGTATCAGAGCACCTCCTTCCACGACGCCCTCTACCTGCGGCAGGTGCTTGGTCTGAAGCCTGCTCCAGAGTTTGAAGCGTGGCTCGCGGGCGAGCATGCTTCGCGGTTGTCGGAGGCAAGTCCACTGCATCTCACCGCCGGAGCGGGTGCATGACACAAGCTCTGAGCACGCTACGCCGCTACACGCCGGCGCGAGTAGCGCTGCCATCCACCGGTGTAAGCCTGGCAACCAGCGAGGTACTGGCCTTCCAGTTGGCGCACGCACAGGCACGCGATGCCGTCCATGTGCCGCTGCATCTGCCGAGTCTGGCGTTGCGTCTGCAGCAGGAAGCAGGTGTCTCGCAGACGCTGCAGCTAACAACAGCTGCATCAGATCGGGCACAGTATCTTCGAAACCCCGGCCTAGGGCGGAAACTGAGCGACGCATCACGCACCCAGCTCGTGCACCGAGCCTATGATCTGGCGATCATCGTCGCGGATGGATTGTCAGCGCTGGCAGTAGAACGGCACGCGGTTGAGACACTGGCGGCACTCCTGCCGATGCTTGCCGAATGGACCCTGGCTCCGATCGTCCTGTTAACGCAGGCTCGCGTCGCAGTAGGAGACGAGATCGGTGAAGCCCTTGGCGCAAAGTGTTCGCTGGTGCTCATCGGCGAACGGCCAGGGCTGTCGTCGGCAGATTCCCTGGGAGCGTATCTGACCTGGGACCCACGTGTGGGAAAGACCGACGCAGCCCGCAACTGCATCTCGAATATCCGCTACGGCGGCCTGGAGCCAAAGGCAGCCGCAACGAAGATCGTCTGGTATCTGCATGAAGCAAAGCGGTTGGGGCTGAGCGGAACGGCTCTTAAAGACGGTGGAATAGTTGAATCGTTGAATGGTTGAATAGTGTTCCGGTTAGCCCGAATACATTGGCTCGCCACCGAGGCCACAATTCAACCATTCAACCATTCAACTAATAAAACCAGACGAGCCACTAAAATCTAAGGTATGGAGTTTCCTATCACCCGAATGCGCCGTCTTCGCCGTACTGCGGCGATGCGCTCGCTGGTTCGCGAGACCCATCTCCGTCCCGGCATGCTGTTGTATCCGCTCTTCATCTGTCCAGGAGAAGGCGTACGGAAGCCCATCTCTTCCATGCCCGATGTCTTCAATCTCTCCATCGACGAGGCGTTGAAAGAAGCGCATGAGTGCGCCAAGCTCGGCATCGGCGGCCTGCTGCTCTTCGGCCTGCCTGAGAGCAAAGATGAAGCCGGTACAGGCGGTTACGCCGAAGATGGCATCGTGCAGCGGGCGATCCGCGCCATCAAGGCCGACCGCGCCCTGGATGGGCTGCTGGTGATCTCCGATGTCTGCATGTGCGAGTACACCTCGCATGGACACTGCGGCATCATCGCTCGGGAGGGCGATCACTACCACGTCGACAACGACGCCACCATCGAGTTGCTGGCGAAGACCGCGGTCTCCCACGCCAAGGCGGGCGCGGATATCGTCGCGCCATCCGACATGATGGATGGCCGTGTCGAAGCCATTCGCGAAGAGCTGGATATCGAAGGCTTCACCGAGGTTCCGATCCTTAGCTATGCGGCCAAGTTCGCCTCGGCGTTCTACGGGCCCTTCCGTGAGGCTGCGGATTCAGCTCCGCAGTTCGGCGATCGCAGGACGTATCAGATGGATGCGGCGAATCCGCGCGAAGCCATGCGCGAGATCGAGCTGGATCTGATGGAAGGCGCAGACATGATCCTGATGAAGCCCGCGGGCCCTTACCTGGACATCATCCTCGCCGCGCGCGAGCGCTTCGAGGTGCCGATCGGCGCCTACCAGGTCTCAGGCGAGTACTCCATGCTCTGCGCAGCCTTTGAAAAGGGATGGCTGGAGCGCGAGCGGACCATCCTGGAGAGCCTGCTGGCCATTCACCGCTCCGGCGCCGACTTCATCTTTACGTACTTCGCGAAGGAAGCAGCGGCGCTGCTTCGCAGCTAGTTCCTGGTTGCTAGAGTCCTGATTCCTTCCGCGCCTCAGCATTGCGAGAATAGGCGCTATAAGCGCTGAAGGCGCGTTCCATACCAGCCTGGGGCAACGCCCCAGGTCTCCGGCGCATTGAATGATCAAGGGCTGAAGGCCCGCTCTATAACTCCCATGCTAAATAGCTGAAGAATTCCATCTGGGAGAGGAAAAGCCGGGCCCAGGTCCCGATGGGGACCCGGGGCACCCGGTGCATGGCTTATCCCGAATATGTCGATACACCCGGTTGTTATTTGAGCGATGCCGCAGTGGCGGGTTCATCGGCCTCTTCCAGCAACTAGGAACCAGCAACCAGCAACTAGCAACTAATCCACCGCAATAGCGTCATACTCAACACCCGAAGCCGAAGGCGCCAGCACCCAAAGGGTATAGATCCCCAGCGCGGTACCAAACGGAAACTTCAGCAGCGCCAACACGCCAAAGACAATGGCAAGCACGCGCGCCCAGGGCTTACGTTGCAGCAGACTCCAGCAGACCAGTGCGGCAGCTCCGGCCATCACCAGGGTGGTGGCGAAGATGAACGGCATCATGGCGTGTAGGAAGGGCATATGCCCCATCGGCGATGATCTCCAGCCAAAGAAGTGGGAGCGCATCATGACGTTGGCAAAGGCCAGACCGAGAAAGACGCTGACGACGCGGTAGGCGGCGAAGATGCCCCACAGTACGGCAAGGGTCTGCAGATGCCGCGGCACACGCGGAATGTAAGGCACGCCATAAGCCATCGGAACTCCAGCGGGAGCGGGCTGAGGTGCAGCGCCCGGCTGAGGCGTGCCTTGTACAGCAGGTTGAGGCGCTCCGCAGCGGGAGCAGAAGCCGCCGGCAGCGGCAGTAGGGGAACCACAGGTAGCGCAGGTCATTGTTCGCGCCTCCTTTTGAACCAGTCAGAGATACGCAGCGAAGAGACGACGAGTTCCGTTGCCGGGAATTCTACTCCCGTGCACTATAGGCGAAGCTCACGATGGAGCGGCACATGCGTTTCATGAACATGCGTGCGAATGTCGTCTGCATTCTGTTGTGGGCACTCACAGCCGGAGCCTCGGCACAGGATTCGCCGATCATTCGGCGTGAAGCCAGGCTTGTACTGGTGCCGGTGCTGGTGACCGGCAAAGACGGTCTGCTGCCGGAGCCATTGACCGCAAAGGACTTCGTCCTCACCGACGACGGAGCGGCGATGAGTCTCCATCTGGAAGACCGCTCCTCACAGCCCCTTGCGGTGCTGATCGTCATGCAGACCGGAGGTAGAGCCTCGCGGCAGTTCCGCAACTACCGCAACCTGGAGACAATGCTCGATTACATGGCCGGTTCAGCCGACCACAGCTTTGGCTTGCTGACCTTCGACAGCAAACCGGAAGGGATGCTGCGCTTCTCCCACGATGTCAGCAAACTGCACGATGCCATCGCCTCACCCGAGCCCGGCGATCACGGCGCCGCAATTCTCGATGCGGTAAACATCGGCATCGATCTGCTGGCCGCACTGCCGCCTGCAACGCGCAAGGTAATCCTGCTGCTTAGCCAGCCGCAGGACACTGCCAGTAAGACACCGGTCGACACGGTGTTGCGCAGAATGAGTGAGAACAACGTCGAGATCTACTCTCTAACGTTTTCGCCGGAGAAGACCGAGTTGATGGATTCGCTGAAGGGCGATCGTTACGTTAATCCTCCCTATAAGCTGTCGCCGCTGGTTCCGCCGGTGTTGTACACGCTCGACTTGGGCAAGCCGTTGGGAATGGCCTTCCGTGCCTTGCAGGAGAATGCAGCCTCTGAGATGGCTTCCCTGTCCGGTGGAGAATACCTCCGCTTCGATGACAAAGCCGAGCTGGAAAAGCAGATGGCAATTCTCGCAAATCACTTGCCCAACAGGTACATGTTGAGTTTCCAGCCTGCGTCAGACAAAGAAGGTCTGCACCGGATCGAGGTACGCATCCCCGCGCGTCCCGAATTGACCGTACATGCGCGCAATGCCTACTGGTCGAGCGCATCTACCCCCAGCGCATCTACTCCAACGCATCTACCATAGAGAAGTGAGTATCTTACGCGAGACGAGTGCGGCCGCCCTGGAGTGGCAGCGGCTGCGGGAGCAGATAGCGCGGCTGACCGGTTCAGCGGCGGGCCGCGAGCGTGTACTCGCCCTCGAGCCCTCGACTGATCCCGCCTGGATCGCGCAACGGCAGGACTGCATCGCCGAGGTGCGGCTGTATCTGGCAAGCGGCGCCGCGTTCTATTTCACCGCGGTCTTCGCTCCGGGCTCCATGTTGGAGAAGGCGCGGATTCCCGGTGCTGCCCTGGAGCCGGCGGAGCTTCTTCGTGTTCTGGCGCTGGCAGAGCTGATGGAAGAGTGGCGCGCCGTCGCGCAGCAGGAAGAGCCATGGAAGGCAATCGCGGAGATCTCGCTTCCGGTCACACAGGCCTATCTTGCGCCGTTGCTTCATGCTCTGCGCGGCAAGATCGAGCCCGACGGCTCGCTCGGCGACGATGCCTCTCCGGAGCTGGCGCGGCTGCGCAATGCTATCGCACGCCAGCATCGTGCGATTGAGGAATCACTACGCCGCAGTTTGCGTGCCATCAGCGAATCCGGAGCGGCCCAGGAAGAGTTGATCACGCTGCGCGGCGATCGCTTCGTCATTCCCGTCAAGACCGAACAGCGCCGCAAAGTGCCGGGCGTCATTCATGGCTCTAGCTCCAGCGGACAGACCGTCTTCGTCGAGCCACTGGAAACGGTTGAAAGCAACAACGAGCTGCTGCGTCTTCTGGATGAAGAGCAGGCCGAGGTGCATCGCATCCTGGTCGCGATGACGCGGGCTGTAGGCGACCACGCCGCATCGCTCGAATCAGGCGCCGAAGTATTGACGGAGCTCGATGCCCTCTTCGCCGGCGCACGCTTCGCACAGACACTGGACTGCGTCCGTCCTGAGTTCGCGGAGCACGAGATAGCGGTGAAGGCCGCACGGCATCCGTTGCTGGACCTGCGGTTGAAGGCTGAAGGCGGAAGCGTGGTTCCGCTGACGCTGGCGCTGGAAGACGGCGCGCGGCAGCTGATCATCAGTGGACCCAACACCGGCGGAAAGACCGTCTCGCTGAAGACCATAGGCCTGCTGGCGCTGATGGCGCAGGCAGGGCTGCCGGTGCCGGCCGAGGAGGCAAAGCTTCCGATCTTCGCTGCGGTATACGCCGACATCGGTGACGCTCAGTCGATCGAGCGCAACCTCTCCACCTTCTCGGCCCACATGACTAACCTCGACCGCATCACGCGCGAGGCCGACGCCTCCTCGCTGGTGCTTCTGGACGAGCTTGGCTCGGCGACCGATCCCGAGGAGGGCGCGGCGCTGGCGGTAGCCATCAGCGGGCACTTCCTGCGCATGCGTGCCTGGAGCCTGGTGACCACCCACCTGAACTCCATGAAGATTTACGCTGCCACCAACGAGGGCGTCGTCAATGCAGCAGTGGGCTTCGATGAGGAGACGCTGGCCCCGACCTACACCCTGCGCATGGGCATTCCTGGCGCATCCGCCGGCATCAACATTGCGCAGCGCATCGGCCTGCAGTCGGAGATCATCGCTGCCGCGCGCAACCAGCTCGACCATCAGACCGCAGACATCGGCCGCTTCATCGACCAGTTGCACATGCAGCTTGCCGCGGCCAATGAAGAGCGCGAGGCACTTCGCAAACGCGAGCTCGCGCTGGAACGCGAGAAGCAGCGGCTGGAAGCGGAAGGCCGCAACGAACAGCGGCAGAAGGCACGCGAGCTCGAGGGCAAGCTGGCTTCGCTGATGAAAGACTTCGAGCACCAGATGCGCGAGGCCGCCGGAGCGATCGCCGACAAGGCAGCAAGCCAGAAGCTGGCCAAGGAGACAGAGCGCAGGCTCGCGCGGTTGAAACGCGAGTTCTCCGAGCAGTTCAACGCAACGGTCGTCGCGCACATCAGCGGCGCCGATAAGAAAGATCCGAACGCGCAGCCGCACGTGGTGAAGTCGATCAACGTCGGCGATACGGTCAAGCTGCGTACGCTGGGCCGCGAAGTACGTGTCGACCGCGAGGTCTCCTCGAACGTCTTCGAGGTCAGCATGGGGCCGATGAAGATGCGGGTGCAGCGTGACGACATCGCCGAAGTGGTGCGAAGGGCGCCTGCCGAGACGCCGCTACAGGCGGTAAAGCGCAAAGGCGGCGTGACCGTGGCCATGCAGACCGATCCCGACATCACCCCACGCGAGATCAACGTCATCGGCCGTACGGCCGACGAAGCGCAGGACGAAGTGGAACGCTTTCTCGATCAGGCCTTCCTCGCCGGCCTGCCATCCATCCGCGTCGTCCATGGAACAGGCATGGGCATCCTCCGCCGCACCCTGCGCGACTACCTGCGGCGGCATCCTCACGTAGCCAACGTCACCGAGCCTCCCTATAACGAAGGCGGACAGGGAGCCACTGTCGTTGAGCTGCGCCTGTGAGAAGCAATGGAATAACGGAATAATTAAATGATTGAATAAGGGCCCAAGCGCGCCACGAATCATCATTCAATTATTCAACTCCTCCATCATTCAATTACGCGCCTCAACGAGGCGCGTACCCCTCCCGCGCCCTCACCACCATTCCTTCCCCGGCCGTAATCGTCACCTTGCGGAAGCGGCGGTCCTTGGCCGGGTTGTTGGAGTAGTAGCCGATCTCATAGAGCGACTTCAGGTCGGCCGCGATGGAGGCGAAGATCTCTTTGCTCGACTCTTTGCGGATGTCGAAGCTTTGCCCGCCGGTGGCTTCTGTCAGATGATCGAGCACGCGCATACCGTAGCGGTCGCGGGCGTTCATCTTCTTCTCTTTGTTCTCGGTGGTGCGCAGCGCGTAGACCAGCGTGTCGGCGCCCTGCGCGGCGGTGATGGCGTCGATCAGGTCGTGTTCGCTGGAGTTCTCTTCTCCGTCGGAGAAGACGATGAGCACGCGGCGGTGTTCTCGCTCCACCTCCATCTTCTCGGTAATGGAGAAATAGACGGCGTCGTACACAGCAGTGCCCAGCTCACGCTCTTCCTTGGGGCCGATTTCGGGGAAGTTGCGCTCGCCTTTGTTGAAGCGGTGGACGCTCTCGATGATCTCGCTGGGGGTGCTCGTCCAGTCGCTGACCAGGCGCAGGTGGTTTCCGAAGCAGATGGCAAAGGCACGGTCGCGCGGCTCCATCACTTCCTTCAGGAAGTCCTCGATCTCGTGCTCATGTTCTTTGACGAACTTATCCTGGCTGCCGCTGGCGTCGACAATCAGCGCAATGCTGAGCGGAAGCTCACGTTGGCTGGCGTAATAGCGTACGGTCTGGTCGATTCCATCTTCCTTGATGTGGAAGGCCGTCTGCGGCAAGTTAGTGACCAGCTTGCCTTTGGCGTCGCGGACAGTGAGCGTGGTGCTGATCAGGCGGCTGTTGACCTCCAGCCGGAACTCGGGCTGCTCCTGTTGCCCGTACGCGGGCAAAACAAGGCCGATCGCAAGCACGGGAAATAGGTGTCGGAGAGACATGCAGCCACAATACGGCACGGAGCAATGGATGATTCAGAAATCACGAATGCTTCGCAAAGTTGCCGTGCTATAGTTCGTCGCGTATGGTGCGCTTTTTTACGGTCGAACGGGAATATGGGAGCGAGGGCGCGGAGTATGCCGCAGCCCTGGCGGATACGCTGGGTTGGAAGTTGTACGACAAGGCGCTGGTCGACGCCGCGGCCGCGGAGGCCGGGGTGGATCCCAGCCAGGTGGTGGCAGGCGACGAGAAACTGGATCCCTGGTACGCACGTCTGGGGAAGGGTTTCCTGGCCGGGGGCGCGGAACTGGGTTTCCCGCCAAGCGGCACCGACAGCGAACGGATGCTCGGTTACCTGCAGCGGGCAATGAAGCGTGTGGCGGTAGAGGGACACTGTGTCATCGTTGGCCGGGGTGGCTCAAGCTATCTCTGCGGTGAGCCGGGAGCCTTCCACGTCTTCACCTACGCCTCCATGCCACACAAAAAGCGCTGGTTCGAGGCAAAGTACCCGGAGCGTGCCCACCACGCCGAGGAGGAGATTCACGCCTTCGACGCAGCCCGGGCGAATTACGTTCGCCGGCACTATAACCGCGACTGGGCCGACCGCCATCTCTACCACCTGCTGCTCAACTCCTGTATGGGCATTGACGCCATGGTGAAAGCGACGATTGATGCGGCGGGAACCATTGGGTAGTTGGAAGTAAGTGCCGGCAAGCGCAGCCTGGGTGAAGGTTAAAAGTTGCAAGTTAAAAGTTGAAGCGTTAAGGCATCGGCGTGGGGTGGCTGCGTTGCCTCACGGAGTGTGGCCAAGCTTTTCGAGCAACCCACGAATTAACGCTTTAACTTGCACCTTTTTAACTTTTAACCCTCCCTGCTCCAAAGTCCGGTTCAAACGACTTATGCCCGATAACCGCACCGCCATCCCGAAGATCGCACTGAATCGATTTCCTCGGCGTAGAATCGAATCGTTTGGTTCCATTTCGGACTAGGAGTGAAACTTGGCTGACACGATCTTTGATGTTGCGGTAATTGGCGGCGGACCCGCGGGATACACCTGTGCGATCCGTGCGGCGCAGTATGGGCTTAAGGTGGCATTGATCGAGGCCACCGACAAGATTGGCGGTACCTGCCTTCACGTGGGCTGCATCCCCACCAAGGCCATCCTGTTCTCGGCCGAAGTCTACGACCACTTCAAGCACGCCAAGGAGTTCGGTCTCGAGACCACAGGCGAGGTCAAGGTGAACTGGCCCGCCGTCGTCGGCCGCAAAGCGGATATCGTGACCAAGCACACCAAGGGTCTCGACTTCCTGATGAAGAAGAACAAGATCACGGTGGTGCGCGGATACGGTAAGCTGACCGGCGCAGCCAAGGGCGGCGTGCACACCATCGCCGTCGAGGGTGGCAAGGAGTCGCAGGTTCAGGCCAAGAATGTTGTACTGGCCACCGGCTCCGATGCCCGTATGCTCCCCGGCTACACCGCTGACGACAAGATCATGACCAACATCGAGATCCTCTCGATGGATGCGGTTCCCAAGTCGCTTGTGGTCATCGGCTCGGGCGCCGTGGGCGTCGAGTTCGCCTCTATCTTCCGCAGCTTCGGCTCAGAGGTTACGGTCATCGAGGCTCTGCCGCGCATCGTGCCGGCCGAAGACGAAGAGGTCTCCAAGGAACTGCTGCGCCAGTTCAAGAAGCGCGGCATCGACGTGCACCTCTCCGCCAAAGTCGACAAGATCGAAAAGACCAAGAGCGGCGTGAAGGTTGACTTCACCACCAGCGACGGCAAGCCTGCCGCGAAGGAAGCGGAGAAGGTTCTCGTCGCTGTAGGCCGCGCTCCTCGCACCGGCAACGTCGGTATTGATAAGACCAAGGTCAAGGTTGACCGCGGCTTCGTAGAAGTAGACGAGTACATGCAGACGGCCGAGCCGGGCGTCTACGCCATCGGCGATATCGTCATGGGTTTCCCGCAGCTCGCGCACTCCGGTTCCACCGCCGGCATGCTGGTCGCCGCCAAACTGGCCGGCAAGTATGCCAAGCCGATGAAGCGCAACCTGATCCCCGGCTGCACCTACTGCGAGCCGCAGATCGGCTCGGTTGGTCTGACGGAAGCGAAGGCCAAGGAAGCCGGTTACGACGTGAAGGTCGGCAAGTTCCCATTCGTTGGCAACTCCAAGGCAACGATCCTGGGCGCACACGACGGCTTTATCAAGGTGGTCGCCGATAAGAAGTACGGCGAGATCCTCGGCGTACATATCATCGGTCCGCTGGCCACCGACATCATCGCCGAAGCAGTCACGGCGATGGAACTCGAAGCCACTGTCGAGTCCATGATGTTCACCGTGCACGCTCACCCGACGGTCGCCGAAGCCCTGCTCGACGGCTTCGCTTCAGTCGAAGGCATGGCGATCAACGTCTAATTGGGAAATATTGGGTGGTCAGTGAGTCCTCTCGGCTTTGGGGACTTCTGGCCTTCCCGACGTATTGACTTATTGTTGCTGTTCTTCACTGCGTTCCAATGAGTGGTTGTGCTTAAGGGCACGGCTTCAGCCGTGCCGTAATGCTGTCAAAAAGGGAGGGGCTTCAGCCCCTGAGGTCATCCTTTCCTCACCCGTCAGAGACCTCAATCTCGTTCCCTTGCGGAACATCGATGCAGTACATTCACCTTCTCCAACTCGGACGAACCACCTACGCCGATGGCCTCGAGATCCAACGCCAGGTCATCGAGGCGCGCAAGCAGGGACGCATCGGTGACACGCTGATCCTGTTGGAGCATCCCCCTGTACTGACGCTGGGCCGCAACTCCCATCGCGAAAACGTTCTCGCCAGCAATGAACTGCTGGCACGCAAGGGCGTGGAGCTGCATGAGATCAACCGCGGCGGTGACGTCACCTATCACGGCCCCGGACAGCTCGTCGGCTATCCCATCTTCGACCTCCGCGGCGACTGGCCGGGTAAACGCGGGCCGCATCTCGGCCCGGTCGATTACATGCGCATGCTGGAAGAGGTCATCATCCGCGTCTGCCATGACTTCGGCGTGCTTACCCAGCGCGTGAAAGGCCGCACCGGCGTCTGGACCCTCCCCGGCGGCTCGATCCCGGAGAAGAAGATCTGTGCCTTTGGCGTGCACGTCTCCATGGGCGTCACCTCGCACGGCTTTGCCTTGAACGTAACCACCGACCTCCGCGACTTCGATCTGATCGTGCCCTGCGGCATCACCGATCGCGCTGTCACCAGCCTGGAACTGGAGGCGCCGGAGGGCCACCAACCTGAGCCGACACTGGCCAACGCGGCCAACTCAGCCGCGCGTCACATGGGCCACGTCTTCCAGCGGCAGATGCTGGCGGTGGACTCGCTGCACGACTTGATGAATATCGCCTAAATGTTCGTTTATCGATTAGAGGCGGTTTTCGGTGCTGTTTTTCGCGGTATAGAATCGGGAGTTGCAGTGAGCTCCGTTCGCTGAACGCCGCTCGACCTCAGTTTCACTTGTAATTTGAATTCACTTTCTCAAGGATCATCATGCCGACTGACGTAGTCATGCCCCAGATGGGCGAGTCCATCACCGAAGGCACCCTGACCAAGTGGCTGAAGAAGCCCGGCGACAAGGTAGAGCGTGACGAACCGCTCTTCGAGATCTCGACCGATAAAGTGGATGCGGAGATTCCCTCGCCCGCAGCCGGCATTCTGACCGAGGTCAAGGTGCAGGAAGGCGCCACGGTCAACGTGAACAGCGTTGTTGCCATCATCGCGGAAGAAGGTTCCGCTGCGGCTTCCGCTCCTGCGGCTGCAGCCCCTGCAACTCCCGCTGCTGCCGACGATAAAGCTGCTGCTACTGAAGCTACGCAGGAGCCCTCGCAGAATACTGGTTCTGCGGCCGCGTCAGCTCCTGCCGCTGGTCCTGCTGCAGGCCCGGGTACCGACGTGATCATGCCGCAGATGGGCGAGTCCATCACCGAAGGCACCATCACCAAGTGGCTGAAGAAGGTTGGGGACTCCGTCCAGCGTGACGAGCCTCTTTTCGAGATCTCGACCGACAAGGTCGACGCCGAGATTCCCTCGCCCGCAGCCGGTGTGCTCAGCGAGATCAAGGTGGAGGCCGGTTCGACCGTCTCCATCAACACCGTGGTCGCCGTCATCGGCGGAGGCGCGGGCAAGGCCGCCGCTGCTCCTGCTGCCGCACCGGCTCCCGCAGCCGCTGCTCCGGCCCCTGCCGCTCCCGCCGCCACTACCGCCGAGACGGCTGCAGCCGGCGTCCGCAGCTCTCCGCTGGTTCGCAAGATGGCGAAGGAGAACAACATCGATCTCTCGACCGTCCCCGGCACCGGCGCCAGCGGCCGTATCACCAAGGACGACATCACCGGCGTAATCTCAGGCGCAAAGCCCGCTGCCGCCCCGGCTCCTGCCGCCGCTGCTCCTGCAGCAGCGAAGCCTGCTGCCGCTCCTGCCCCGGCCGCTGCTGTTCCGGCGCCTGGCACCCTGGAGCCGATGTCGAAGATGCGCGCCATCATCGCCAAGCGCATGGTCGAGTCCAAGCAGACTTCGGCGCACGTCCACACCGTCTTCAAGGTGGACATGACCCGCATCGTCAAGCTCCGCGAGAAGGAGAAGAACAAGTACGAGCAGCGCAATGGCGTGAAGCTCACGTACATGCCCTTCATCACTCGCGCCGTCATCACCGCGCTCCGCAAGCACCCCGTCGTCAACGCGTCCGTCGAGGGCGATGCCATCCGCTATGCGAAGAACATCAACATCGGCATCGCCGTTGCTCTGGACTGGGGCCTGATCGTTCCGGTCCTCAAGCAGACCGAGGAGAAGAGCTTCCTCGGCATCGCTCGCGGCATCGTCGATATCGCCGAGCGTGCCCGCGGCAAGAAGCTGGCTCCCGATGAGATCGCCGGCGGCACCTTCACCATTACCAACGCCGGCATCTTCGGCGAACAGTTCGGAACACCGATCATCAACCAGCCGCAGGTCGCCATTCTCGGCATCGGTGGTCTGAACAAAGAGCCCCTGGTGCTCACCGACAAGGACGGCAACGAGTCCATCGCCATCCGCTCCGTCCAGCGCTTCACGCTCGGCTTCGACCACCGCATCGTCGACGGTGCCGACGCCGGCAAGTTCATGACCGACTTCAAGGCCTACCTCGAAAACTGGTCCGAAGACATCGGCTGAGCTGCGCGCTCGGCGGAACGCGCTTCGCGCCTTAATGCACTGGAAAGGGGCTGCCGTTGGCAGCCCCTTTTTGCTTTTCCTTTTGTCACAGTACGAAGCGGGTGCCCCATATCTCGGCTATGCCGAGATGTGGGACATTCGGGGTCCCCTGCGAACTTGTTCGCTGGGGTGAACTATTCGCGCTACGCGCGAACCGCTTTTGTATGAGTTCAGAATGTGTCGACACGTTACAGGCGCCGATACACTGGGGCAATTCCGCCTGTTCAACCTACCCAGCAACCAACTGGTCTGCGATAGCCAGGTGTTCATCCAGCGCAGTCAGGGCGAAGTCGATCTCTTCTTTCGAGACGATGAGCGGCGGGGCGATGACGAAGTGGTTCATCCATGCCTGCAGAAAGATTCCTGAGGCCATCATCTTGCCCGCGATCTGATCGACGACCAGCGTCTTGCCATCGAGCTTCTCCTGCCAGACGTTGAACGGTGTCTTCTTTGCCTGGTCCTTTACCAGTTCGACTGCCCAGAAGAGTCCGAGGCCGCGTACGTCGCCGATGGCCTTATGCTTCGCTTTCAACATCTGCAGCTTTTCGCCGAGGTAGGCTCCCACTTCGACGGCGCGCTCTACCAGGTTGAGCCGTTGCATCTCGCGGATGGTGGCGATTGCGGGGCCGAGCGTCAGCGGGTGAGCTTCATACGTGTGGCCATGAGCAAAGAGGTTGTCTTCAAAAAATGCGGAGATCTTTTCGGAGACTGCCGTCAGACCCAGCGGAACATAGGCTGAGGTGATTCCTTTAGCAGTGGTGAGGATGTCGGGCTGTACGCCCCAGTGATCGATGGCGAACCACTTGCCGGTACGTCCCCATCCGGCCATGACTTCGTCGGCAATCAACAGCACGTTGTTCTCGTCGCAGATACGGCGCAGCTTCTGGTAGTAGCCAGGCGGCGGAATCAGCACACCATTCGTGCCTACTACGGTCTCTGCCAGAACCGCGGCGACGTCGCCTTCGTTCTGGATCATGTATTCCAGGTAGTCCGCACAGGCGATGCCGCAGTCTGGATACGAGTGTTTCAGCGGGCATTTGTAGCAGTTCACTTCGGGCGAGAAGACGACGCCTGGAAGCTTGCTGCGGGGTTCTGAGGGCCAGCGGCGTGCGTCGCCGGTTGCGCCGATGGATGATGCAGTCGACCCGTGATACGAACGATAGCGGCCGATAATCTTGGTCTTGCCGGTATACATGCGGGCGATCTTGAAGGCGGCTTCATTGGCATCGGTGCCTGAGGTGCAGAAGAAGAACTTCGTCAGTCCTTTGGGCAGGATCTCCAGCAGTAATTGGCTCACCTCGGCGCGCGCTGTGGTGGTGTACGACGGCTGGATGTAGGCCAGCTCGGCGGCCTGCTGCTGGATCGACTGGATCACCGCCTGGTTGTTGTAGCCGAGGTTCACGCACATCAACTGCGCGGAGAAGTCGAGGTATCGCTTCCCGTTGGCATCGGTAAACCAGCAACCGTCGCCACTGACAACGTGCAACGGATTCCACTGTTTGCCACGGCGCCAGGTGCCGAAGTTGTGTTGCTTGGTGATGTCGACGACCTGCTGCGAGCTGAGTATTTCGGCCATAGTGCTGCACCCCTGCGATTGGAGATAGCAGTATAGCCAGAAACAAATGAGGGCATGGTGGTTTTGGTGAAGGCTTTACCAGAGTAGTTAAGGTGGGTTGAAGGCCTGGACTTGAAGACCTGGATAGAGAAGCAGATTTCTCCGCTCCCTTCGGGAACTACGAAATGACAAACAACTGGCGGTCCGCGAGGAGCGCGACTACCCAGGTCCCCGAGGGCCCCGGGCCACACCGCGTGTGGCCGCTTTGGGTATCCGGGTGCAGCTTTAGCCACAGGTTTGCGTGCAACAATCGTAGCTGTCATGTCACATGCGATTACGATTCGTACCCGTCGCCTTCACCCTGAAGCTCGTCTGCCGCGCTATGCGCATGATGGTCCGTGGGGCGATCTCGCCGCCGATCTTTATGCCGCTGAGGCAAGGACGCTCACTCCGGGACAAACGGCCCTGGTGCCTACCGGGCTGGCCATGGAGTTTCCGGATAACTATGGCGCGCTGGTGCAGGACCGCTCCGGTCTCGCCGTGAAGGGTGTCACTACGCTGGCCGGTGTCATCGATCCTGGCTATCGCGGCGAGATCAAGGTCGTGATCACCAACCTGTCGCAGCAGCCGGTCACGCTGGCTGTTGGTGACCGTGTGGCACAGCTTCGCATTGTGCAGCGTCTGACGGCTCACTTTGAGGAGTCGGAGGTCATCACCGAGGCTCCGCGGGGTGCTAGTGGGTTTGGGTCTACTGGGGCATAAGGTAAGCGAGATTGTTTCAGTTTCTGTGGCTTCCTTGCCCGCCCTAACTCCGTGAGGGCGGGGCAGCCGGGCTGTTTGAGGTATGGCTTGATCGAGCTTCGCTCGACGTCCCAGGTCCCCGAGGGACCTGGGGCACCCAGTGCGTGTAACTCATACAAATAGTGGGAAATCCACGGATGCACTGTTAACGGTGGGTTGTGGCGCACTATTAACCAGGCAGCAACGTGCGACAATCAAGGTAGCCAAGCTATGCCTAACGAAACGCAAGCCCAGGCCACCCACGTTCCCACTCCGGCTCGCATCACTCCCGAGCTGCTCAAACTGCACAGCATTACCGCCGACGAATACGCTCGTATTGAGCAGGCGCTCGGCCGTACTCCGTCGCTGACGGAGCTGGGCATCTATTCGGTGATGTGGAGCGAACATTGCTCCTATAAGTCATCGCGCGTCCATCTGAAGCGTCTTCCCACGAAGAGCGAGCTGGTCGTCCAGGGTCCTGGCGAGAACGCCGGCATCATCGACGTTGGCGACGGCTGGGCCTGCGCCTTCAAGATCGAGAGCCACAACCACCCCAGCTACATTGAGCCCTATCAGGGCGCAGCGACGGGCGTTGGCGGCATTCTGCGCGACATCTTCACCATGGGCGCGCGGCCGCTGGCTGTGATGGACTCGCTCCGCTTCGGTCCGCTGGATGACACAACGCTGCCCAAGGAGATCACGCACAAGAATCACGCGGTGGTCGAAGGCGTGGTCCACGGCGTCGCCGGTTACGGCAACTGCTTCGGCGTTCCCAACCTGGGTGGCGAGACCCGCTTTGAGCCCTGTTACAGCGGCAATCCGCTGGTGAACGCCTTTGCCTTGGGTCTGGTGAAGCGCGATGAGATCTTCTATGCCAAGGCCACCGGTATTGGAAATCCGGTGATCTACGTTGGCGCTAAGACGGGCCGCGACGGTATTCACGGCGCGACCATGGCCAGCGAAGAGTTCAAGGAAGGCTCCGAACAGAAGCGCCCGAATGTGCAGATGGGCGATCCGTTTATGGAGAAGCTGCTGCTCGAGGCCTGCCTTGAGGTCATGCAGATTCCTGGCGCGGTAGCCGGTATTCAGGACATGGGCGCTGCGGGCCTGACCTGCTCCACCTGCGAGATGGGCGCCCGTGGCGGCGTCGGCCTGGAAGTCGAATTGGACAACGTGCCTCAGCGCGAGACCGGCATGAACAGCTACGAGATCATGCTGTCGGAGTCGCAGGAGCGCATGCTTCTGGTGGCCAATGAAGGCCGCGAGCAGGAAGTCCTGGACGTCTTTGCCAAGTGGGGTCTGGATGCCCGCATCGTCGGTAAGGTCATTGCCCAGAACCGGATGCGCATCTTCCATCACGGCGAGCTGGTGGCCGATCTCTCCAATGAGTCGCTTACCGATGACGCGCCGTTGTACCACCGCCCGGTCGGCACCTGGGTGCCTCCGGTGGCCAAGGAAGCTCCGGCGGGTCTGCTGGATAAAGCTGTGGACTATACTGCCGCGCTGACGAAGCTGCTGGCGGCCTCCAATATCTGCGACAAGCGCTGGGTCTTCGAGCAGTACGACTCCATGGTGCAGACCAACACCGTGCAGGGTCCCGGCAATGAAGCCGGCGTGATGCGCATCAAGGGCACCACTCGCGCGCTTTCGATGGCGCTGGCGGGCAACGGCCGCTGGTGCTATCTCGATCCGCTGACCGGAGCGAAGCACGCAGTCGCCGAAGCAGCACGTAAGGTCGCCTGCACCGGCGCGAAGCCGGTTGCCGCCACCAACTGCCTGAACTTCGGCAATCCGGAGAAGCCCGAGATCATGGCGCAGCTCTCTACCGCCATCGACGGTATCTCCGAGGCCTGCAATGCGCTCGGCACCCCGGTCACCGGTGGCAACGTCTCGCTCTACAACGAGACCCGCGGCGTGGGCATCTATCCTACTCCGGTGCTGGGCATCGTGGGCATTCTGGACGACGTCACCAAGGCGACTCCGGCGCACTTCAGCCAGTCGGGCGATGTAATTGTGCTGATCTCGCCGAACACCGCCAAACCGTCTAACTGGCAGGCGGAGTTCGGATCGAGCGAGTTCGCCAAGTCAGTTCTCGGCGAGTTGTGGGGTGTTCCTCCGGCGATTGACCTGGGCAAGGAAGCGGCACTGCACCAGATGCTGCAGTTGCTGGCACGGCGGAACTTCATTACTTCGGCCTCCGATATCTCGGACGGCGGTCTGGCGGTTGCGCTGGCGAAGGCCACCTTCCGCTCGGGTTTGGGCGCGGAGATCAAGATCGATACCGACCTTGCGCCGCTGCAAACCCTTTTCAGCGAACCGGCCAGCACCGTTCTGGTGACCTGCTCGCATAAATCTGTATAAGCCCTTGTGGGCACGATCGAGAAGGATGGTCCCTTGAGGGCGCAGCCGATCGGCACAGTGACAGCGGATGGTACGCTGTCGGTCACGGTAGGCAGTGAGAACGTGATCCGCGCGGCTGTTGGTG
>JABFXN010000250.1 GCA_013361705.1 Acidobacteriaceae bacterium | reverse complement strand
TGTGTGTAGGATTGGCACCGCAGTTCGTACGGACCGATGTTGATCTTGTCGCCGAAACCGACCTCCTGCTCTGTCGATTGGTTGAACGCTCCTCCGGCGATACCGACAATGATCACGACAACGCCAAAGTGGACAATGTACCCGCCATAGCGTCGGGTATTGCGCTGGATTAGCTGCATCGAAGCGGCGAAGAGGTTTTTGCCGGTCTGCGTGCCGACAACGTTGGCGCCGCGCAGAAACTCCGAAAGGATCGCTGTGATGACCCCGGCGCCGAGCGAGAAGGCCATCAGGGAGTAGAGCTGTGACTGGTCTTCCCAGGGACGGACATGCGCGATCATCAAGCCGATCGCCGTGGCGACGGTCGCAATGGAGGGCAGAATAAAGTTCCGGCGGATCGTTCGCAGCGTGGTGCTGCGCCATGCCAGCAGTGGTCCCACACCCGTAAGGAACAGAAGGAACAGGCCGATCGGCAGAGCGACGCGGTTATAGAACGGAGCGCCGACCGTCGCCTTGGAGCCCTGTACATACTCGCTCAGGACCGGGAAGAGGGTTCCCCACAGCACCGTGAAGCAGGCGACCAGAAGGATGAGGTTATTGAAAAGGAAGCTGGACTCGCGGGAGACGATCGACTCCAACTTGTTCTCCGTCTTCAGATGATCGCGCTGCCGCACAAAGACGAAGAGGCAGACGCAGAAGACGAGAACCAGGAAGCCGTAAAACCAGTTTCCGATGCTGGACTGCGCGAAGGCGTGGACGGAGCTGACCAGGCCGGAGCGCGTCAGCAGCGTTCCCAGCACGGTAAGCATGAAAGTGGAGAAGATGAGCCAGACATTCCAGCTCTTCATCATGCCGCGCTTCTCCTGCATCATGACCGAGTGAAGGAACGCTGTGCCTGTCAGCCATGGCATCAGGCTGGCGTTCTCAACCGGGTCCCATCCCCAGTAGCCGCCCCAACCGAGCACCGAGTACGCCCAGTGCGCGCCCAGGAAGATGCCGACCGTCAGGAAGAGCCACGTCACCATCGTCCAGCGGCGGGTGATGTGGATCCACTTCTCGCCGGGGTAGCGCATAATCAGGGCGCCGAGCGCGAAGGCGAAGGGAACAGTGAACCCTACGTAGCCCAGGTAAAGCATCGGGGGATGGATCACCATCTCCGGATACTGCAGCAGGGGATTCAGACCGAAGCCGTCTGGGGGAATCTCTCCCTGCTGGATGGAAAAAGGTGGAGCGGCGAAGACCAGCAGAAGCAGGAAGAAGACCTGAACCCCGGACAGGATGGTGGAGGCGTGGGCGGTCAGCCGGACGTCGACCTTATGGCGGAGCCGAAGGACGAATCCGTAGGCGGCCAGCAGCCAGCTCCACAGCAGCAGCGAACCCTCCTGTCCGGACCACAGGGCGGAGAACTTGTACGCCGGATGCAGGTCGCGGTTGGTGTGGTGGAGGATATAGGCCACCGAATAGTCATTGGTGAATGCCGCCCATACCAAGGCAAAGGCCGCGCAGGAGACGGCGGCGAAGGTCATGATGCCGGCACGGCGGGCGGTCTCCGAGAGGCGCTCAGGGGCGATGCGTCCGGAACGGCCGGTTGCCATCTGCCAGAGCGATGCTCCGCCCATAGCCAGGGAGTAGACAGCAAGCACGAGGGCCAGCAGCAGGGAAAAACTGCCAAAGGTAGGCATGGGGTGCGGCATGAGGAGGCTCCACCGCTCATTTTCTCAGGCTATAGGCATGCCGGGCAATGAGCTTGCGCGGTTAGCGGACTGATCGGCCGGAAATCGCGCGTCCCGAGCCTGGTCCAGCTACGCGATATCGCGCTTTTCGCTTCCATTGCCAGGGTTGATTAACCTGTGAACGCTGGCCAGAAGGTTGTCCGGCAGAAGAGGTTTCAGGCGAAAGTTCACGTTCAGGTCCACGTATTCGTCCTCCGCCTCTTCCATGCCGCTGATGACCAGCACCGGAAGGGTAGGGGCAAAAGTACGAAGCTCGCGCACGAACTCTGCTCCGGTCATGCCGGGCATGATGTGGTCCGTAATCACCAGGTCGATGACTGCGGGAAATTCGTTGGCCCGAAACTGTTCCAGGGCGCGCTGCGGATTTAAAGCGGGGATGACAAAGTAGCCGGCACGCTTCAGGATCGTCTGGCGGGTGGCTGCCTGTACCGCGTTGTCGTCAATCAAGAGAACCGTGGATTGCATACGTTTGTTCGGCAGGAAGTGAAGCATAAGTACCGCAATCTTTCAGGGGCCTGTTCCCGAACAGCGGAGGACACCGAGCTTCATATTAGCCTGACCGTCGTCCCGGGCCAGGGGGGCACGCGGCGCAGCCGAACTCTCCTGGTTAACGACGTACGATGCACCTCCCCCTCGGTAAGGTTGCCGACACCGAAGGAAGAGGCTTCCGTGAGATATCAGTAATCCGGTTAGAATGAGCGCGATGACGATGTTGCCCAAAATCGTCAGGACTGGATTGCATACGTGACCCTGACCTTCATTGACTGGCTGATCATGCTGGTCTATTTCGTTTTCGTGCTCGGCATCGGATTTACGCTGAAGCGTTACATGCGGACCAGCAACGATTTCTTCCTTGCCGGCCGCTCCATTCCAGCCTGGATCTGTGGTCTGGCCTTCATCTCAGCCAACCTGGGAGCCCAGGAAGTCATCGGCATGGGCGCCTCCGGCGCCAAGTACGGCATCGCCACCAGCCACTTCTACTGGATCGGCGCCGTCCCTGCCATGGTCTTTGTGGGCATCTTTATGATGCCCTTCTACTATGGCTCCAAGGCCCGTTCCGTCCCGGAGTACCTGCGGCTGCGCTTCGATGAGAAGACCCGGGCGGTCAACGCTTTCAGTTTCGCTATCATGACGGTCTTCAGCTCGGGCATCTCCATGTATGCCATGGCGCTGTTGATCCAGACGCTGGGTCTGTTCCACGGCATTATTCCCGACCAGTACATCTTCCACGTCTCGGTCCTGCTCAGCGCTGTGATTGTGCTGGCCTATATCTTCCTTGGCGGACTCACCTCGGCCATCTACAACGAAGTGCTTCAGTTCTTCCTGATCGTGGCCGGTTTCGCTCCACTGGTCTGGGTGGGCCTGAAGAACGTCGGCGGATGGCATGGAATTCAGCAGCGCCTGCCCGGCGCGATGACCCATTCCTGGCAGGGCATGACCCATGCCAATACCAACCCACTTGGCGTGGAGTGGTTCGGTCTGGTCATGGGACTTGGCTTTGTACTCAGCTTCGGCTACTGGTGCACGGACTTCCTCGTCGTCCAGCGCGCCATGGCGGCTAACTCTGAGGAGAGCGCCCGCCGTGTTCCCCTGATCGCGGCCATCCCCAAGATGTTCTTCCCCTTCCTGGTCATCCTGCCCGGCCTGATCGCGGTCAGCATTCCTGTCGCGCAGCACGCCGCGCAAAACCACCTCGTCGGCGCCAGCACTGCGGGAACGAGCCTCGGCATTATTCCGCAGAAGGTAAACCCGGTCAGCGGGGCTCCGATGCTGGACGAGAAGGGCCAGCCGGTTTACAACTACGACCTGGCCATTCCGGCGCTGCTGCTCCATTACTTCCCCTCGGGCATCCTCGGCCTGGGACTCACCGCTCTGCTGGCCAGCTTTATGTCGGGCATGGCGGGCAATGTAACCGCCTTCAACACGGTGTGGACCTATGACATCTACCAGAGCTACATCAATAAGCGTGCTACCGACGCCCACTATCTGATGATGGGACGCATAGCGACTGTCGGTGGCATTCTGCTATCGATTGGCGCGGCGTACGCAGCAACCAGCTTCAACAACATCATGGACGCGCTGCAACTGGTCTTCAGCTTTGTGAACGCGCCGCTCTTCGCTACGTTCCTTCTGGGCATGTTCTGGAAGCGCACGACGGGACATGGCGCCTTCAGCGGTCTGATCCTCGGTACGGGCGCGGCTCTACTGCATCATGGCCTGACGCTGCCGCAGGATGCAGCTCCCGGTCTCCATGGCGCCTGGATCAAGCTCTTCCGCACCTATCCCAGCGATATGGCGCAGAACTTCTGGACCGCAATTGTGGCCTTCTCCGTCAATCTACTCGTGACCATCGCCATCAGTCTGATGACGAAGCCACGGCCTGAGCCTGAACTGGTCGGCCTGGTCTATTCACTCACACCTAAGCCGGTGGAGGAGCACCTCGCCTGGTGGCAGAAGCCGGCATCGCTGGCGATTGCCGTGCTGGTCTTGCTGGTGATTCTCAACCTGGTATTCGCATAGGAGGAATGCATGGGACTCGATATCCGTTTTCCGCTTGGCCTGATGTTTCTTGTGACCGGCGGTCTGATGACCGTCTATGGATTCTTCACTCGCGGCTCCGCCATCTATCAGAAGTCGCTGGGGGATAATCTGAACATCCAATGGGGAATCGTGATGTTCCTGTTCGGCGCGCTGATGTGGTATCTGGGCAAGCGCCAGAGCTGGAAGAACGATCCGGTGAATCCGCGTCCATGGGAGCGGCCGCAGTATCCGCATTAAGGTAAGAGTTAAAAGTTGCAAGTTGAAAGTTGAAGAGGTACAGCATGGGCGGGCGAAGTGATTTGCCCGCCCATGTTGTCTTTCGCGATGCCCAACTCAGCGCATGAGCTTGTGCCGGAGTAAAGTTCCACAGCCGACTTGCGATAATCAAGACATGAAGCAACGACAGGTCGAGCAATATGAGATCGTCCGGAAGCTCGGAGCGGGCGGGTCCGGCGTCGTCTATCTTGCTACAGACACCCTTCTGCAGCGTCCCGTCGTCCTCAAGCTGATTAAGCGCGGAGCACTGACCGTCGAGCAGATCCGGTCGACCGTTCTGCGTGAGGCCCGGCTCGCCTCCGCCATCGATCATCCGAATGTCTGTGCGATCTACGACACAGGCGAGACCGAAGATGAGGCATTCATTGCCATGCAGTACATCCCCGGCAAGAGCCTGGACAAGGTCATCGGCGAGGGACCTGCGAGCCTGCAGCTCATCCTCTCGGCAGGTATGCAGATGGCCGACGGCCTCGCCGCCGCGCATGCGCTCGGCATCTTTCATCGCGACCTCAAGCCCGCCAACGTCATGCTGACGGATGGCGGCCTGATCAAGATCCTCGACTTCGGCCTCGCTCGGCGGCTCTCTGCAGACGATATGCACTTTGACCCGGTGAAGCCCGGTGACAAGCGCGATGTGAATGCTCCCGTAGGCCCAACGTACACCGCACGGGGTGGAACCGTCGCCTATATGGCTCCCGAGCAGTTCGTCACCGGGCAGTCGAGTGTGCAGAGCGATATCTTCGCGTTGGGACTCATCCTGTATGAGCTCGCTGCCGGCCGCCATCCGTTCCATCGTCCGGATGCGCCGGAGTTCCAGTCCATTCGTGCCATTCAGTTTTCTGATCCGCCGCCTTTGCGCGAGATTGCGCCCTCGCTTCCGCAGGAGCTGGAGAGTGTCATCCTCCGGTGCCTGGAGAAGCAGCCGTCGGCCCGCTTCGGATCAGCGCTAGAGCTGCGCGAAAGCCTGAAGACCATTCTGACCACGATGCAGCTTGAAGCTGTCGTGGTGCCGGGAGGCTCGCCGCTTGCCCGTCTGGAGACGCCGCAGGAGGAAGAGAAGCGGTCCACCGGCATTCTGTCGATGCTTGCCGAGCGTTTCCGCGACAGCACCGAGACTCCTACCAAGGAAAACTCGATCGTCGTTCTCCCCTTCGTGAACTTCGCTCCGGCAGGTGATGTCTCTCCGCTCTACGGACATGCGCTCGCCGATGCTATGTCGGCCAGGTTGGCGCGTATCTCGGATCTCGTCGTGCGTCCCACCAGCTCCCTGATGAATGTGCCGGTGCAGCAGCTTGATCCGCTGGCTATCGGCCGGAAGCTGCTGGTGCAGTTTGTGCTGGCGGGGAACTTCCTGCGGTCGGAGAAAGGCTTTGACCTGAACTGGCAGCTATTGGACGTCGCCGGGCAAAGCATTCTCGCCGGCGGCGCCATCAGTGTGGCATCGTTCGATCTGGTTGCCGTGCAGACGGAGATCAGTAACGAGGTCTTCGCCTCACTACAGGGCTTTGGTGGTCTGAAACGCAAGCGTGCCGCAGGCGTTCCCAGTACCTCTGTACCGCTGACGGAAGATACCTCGGAAGACTATCTTCAGGGCCGCGCGGTTCTTTCCAGCTTTATGCAGACGACCGGATCGCGCGACGATCTTGATCGTGCTCGCACCCTGCTGGAGGCGGTGGTAACACGGAACCCGAACTTTGCTCCGGGATGGACCGGTCTGGGCATCGCCCAGTTGCAGTACGCCCGTCATGGCCTGGGTGGCCAGATGCATTTGCTGGAGGCACGCCGTGCCTTCGACAAGGCGTTGTCGCTCGATCCCGGATCGATCGAGGCAAATCTCTATCGCGTCTACATGCTGCTCTCACGCGGTGAGAAAGAGAGCGTCCGTCACGGCATCGAGAATCTGCTGCAGACCGCGGAAAATGAATGGAACGTGCACACCATCGCCGGTATTACGTTGCGGCTCGATGGCATGTACGAAGAAGCACTCGATCAGTTCTCGACCGCCCTCCGCCTCAATCCCTCAGGAGCTCCGAATATCTACAACCATCGCGCCCGCGTGTACCAGTACCAGAACCAGTTGGAGCTGGCCGGTGATGAGATTCAGAAGGGCCTGACGCTGCAGCCCGATCACGCTCTGCTGCGCATCACCCAGGGATATCAGTTGATGCGCCGGGGAGAGTTGCAGAAGGCCGTAGAGACACTGGAGTCGGTGGTTGCTGACGATCCGTCGTTACGAATCATGTCGCCGACGATTGCGATGTGCTACGTGCAGCTTGGAGACCGGCAGAAAGCTTCGACCTTCATTCTGGACGAGACGCTGGCGGCCGCTGAGGCCGACTCCGAGATGGCCTATCGCCTGGCTACGTACTTTGCGGTAGAAGGCGATGAGAGTGAAGCTTTGCACTGGCTGCGCCGCGCCATCTACCTGGGGAACGAGAACTATCCCTGGTTCTCAATCAACCCGGCATGGAGCAAGCTGCGCGGCCACGCAGACTTCGAGCGAATTCTTGAAGACCTGAAGAAGAGCTTCCGGAGAAACCAGAAGAACTGGAAACGCCTGCTCAGCAACGTCCGAAGATTAGGTTGAAAGTATCACCATCTACGAACAACTATTCAACCATTCAACGATTCAACGCAAAGCCAAGGGGCCGGATATTCCGGCCCCTTGGCTTTGCTCTTTCACCAGTCTTTAGTTGTGCAGCGGTGTGGTCATCATCGGCACGCTCAAGGCGAAGTCGATAGTAGAGTCCTTCATGATGGTGAGCTGGCGGTCCTGCTTCAGCCAGACCACCGTCGAGGCGCCGGCACCGATACCCGCGCCTACCAGAGCTCCCACACCGCCGCCAATCATGGCTCCCGCCGCAGTGGCGCCCCCGGTGGTGAGTCCCACCGCAGCCAGAGTTCCCTTGGCATGGTCACGGCGGACAATGTTGCCTTCGCTGCCGATACGAGCGTTTCCTTGCTGATCGGTATCGATGACCTGGGCATGGACGACGAAGTGCGTGCCGTCAGGCAGATTGATCTGCTGCGGCTCCAGGTGAATCAGGGCTGCACCGCGGATGCGCTTTCCGCCTCGTACCTCTGTCACGCGTCCGACCATCTCCGCACCCGCGGGGATAATCACATGTCCGTCGCGCGAGATATCCTGCGCAATCCGGGCGTGGAAGGGGGCTCCGAGCGGGGTATCGGTTGTGGAGATCTCATCGTTGAGGTGCACACGAATCAACGTGCCCTGCGGAAGTTCACCCTTGGGGGAGGGGACGTAGGTCACGACACCGCTATCAGGGTCCGCGTCGGTATGCGTTTTCAGCTCAGCGACAGCGGTGGGAGCAGGGGCTGCCGGTATCGGGTTGGGAGCGGCAACGTGAGCCGGCATTGTCTGAACCGGAGCCGGAGCAGGCGTGGGC
>JABFXN010000008.1 GCA_013361705.1 Acidobacteriaceae bacterium | reverse complement strand
GGTCCATAGAGCATCGAAAGCGATCCCGGAGTCAGATCCGTTGGACGTGTTGCCCCAGGGGAGCGTCCGTCTGTTCCCTGCTCCCAGTACGTTACGCTCGAAGCGAAGCTCTGTGCTGCAAGCGCATCGTTCTTTCCGAACCAAAAGACGTCATAACCGGCCTCACGAAGATAGCGGAACAGGTTCGGTTCTTCGGGCCGCAGAAAGTAGTAGAGGCTGCGATGACCGCGCACACTTGTCGGCCACCCGGTAAGCATGCTGCAACGCGACGCGCCGCAGACAGGAAACTGTACGTGACAGTTTTTGAAGAGCGACCCATCTGCTGCCAGCTTGTCGAAGTTCGGTGTTTTGGTAACGGAGTTCCCATAGCATGCAAGGCTGTCGGCGCGCATCTCGTCCGGCATGAACAGGATGAGGTTTGGCCGCTTCATCGACGCTCCTGAAGCCGCTTGGCCAGCCTCGCCTACCGACTCGGCAGACGCATTCGTACTTGCGCCCGCGTGCAAGATGCTGCCCATCACTGTTCCACCGGCAAGCCCCACAAACTGTCTGCGATTCAAGGTGTGCTCCGTTCTTTCTTTCTGGATAAGGGATTAGAGCATTTCTCCTGATACTGTCGCTTTGGGGAAAACTGTGAATGCCGTTTTTCTTCAAGGAAAACGGCATTCACAGTCAAAACTCCGCTCTACACAATTAGGAGAAATGCTCTACTGCACGACGGAAAACGTGTCATGCAGCGAGGCTGTCGAGCTGTCTCCGGCCCATACATCGAATTCCGATGTGTCAAGTGTCCAGCCGTGAGAAGCTGAAGACCAGTAGGTCCGCTCCGGTGCTCCCACCACAAAGCTGACTTCGCGCGATTCACCCGGTGCCAGCGTGATGCGCTGGAATCCCTTCAGCTCTCGTACCGGACGTGACGCGCTTCCAGACTTCTGATGCAGATAAAGCTGGACGACTTCGTCGGCCTTCACCTTGCCGGTGTTCTTTACCGTCACCACAGCCGTTACCGGGTCCTTGGTGTGGATCTCTTTCTTGCTCAGCCGGAGGTTGGAGATCTCAAAGCTCGAATAACTCAACCCAAACCCGAAGGGATACAGCGGCTCCGTCGGGAGGTCCCAGTAGCGTGATGTGAAATCAGGAGCGCCATAGGGCTTGTGTGAAAGGTTGTGGGCGTAGTAGATCGGAATCTGGCCGGCATTGCGCTGCCAGGTCACTGGCAGCTTCCCCGCAGGCGAGACATCGCCAAAGAGAAGGTCCGCGACGGCGTTTCCCGTCTCCGTCCCTCCGAAGTAGCAATCCATGATTGCGGGAACATGCTGCGAGGCCCACGTCACATCGAGCGGACGTGTGCTGAAGAGCAGCAGTACAACCGGTTTTCCCGTCGCAACGACCTTCTCCAGCAGCTCCTGCTGACGTCCCGGCAGTGCCAGCGAGGAGCGCGAGGCATACTCGAAGTCCATCAGCGCCGATTCTCCCAACGCGAGCACAACAACATCCGAATCGTTAGCCAGTGAGACAGCCTCCTTCATTGTTGCCTCCGCTTTGCTCGCATCCCACTCCGCCTCCGGCTTTGGTCCGATCAGGCCGTCGAACATTGAGGGGAACTGCTTGCGCAACTGAGCTCCCTGGGCAAAGCGCACATCAGCATTTGGCAGCTTGTTCCGGATTCCCGCCACGAGCGTGACTGTATCGGCAGGTTTCGCGGTCAGGCTCCAGGGACCGTTCATGTCATACTGCGAATCCCCGAGTGGGCCAATGACCGCGACGCGGCGCACCGTCTTCGCGAGAGGTAGAACGCCACCTTCATTGCGCAGCAGCACAGCGCTCCTCGACGCTGCCTCTCGTGCAAGGTCACGATGCTTTGCCAGCATGGCCGCGTGCGTGGATTCATTGCCATCCGCGTAAGGGTTATCAAACAGTCCCAAAGCATACTTCGTCGCAAGGATCGGGCGCACCAGGTCGTCAAGCATCGTCGCCGAGACCTTTCCCTCGGTAACAAGCTGCTTGAGGTTCTTGAGATACGTGCCGCTTCCCATATCCATATTCACGCCTGCGGCTGCGGCACGAAACGCCGCATCTTTGGCATCGCTGCTGAAGCCATGGGTGTACAGATCGCCGACTGCGTTCGCATCGCTGACGACGAATCCGGTGAATTTCATCTGGTCACGGAGGATCTCTCGCAGTAGATGCGTATTCCCGGTTGCGGGAACATCGTTGAGATCCATATAGGCGCTCATCACGCTCTTCGCGCCCGCCTCGACTCCCGCCTGGAAAGGACGCAGATAGACATTCTGCAGCAGCTCTTCGGGAATATAGGAGGCATCATAGTCTCGCCCGCCCTCGGCGGCTCCGTATCCGGCAAAGTGTTTCAACGTGGCCGCAAAGCGGAGCGGCTGGCCTGCCTCTCCCTGGAACCCCTTCACCTGTGCGCGCGCCATTGCAGCCCCAAGATACGGATCTTCGCCTGCTCCTTCGGAGATACGGCCCCAGCGTGGATCGCGCGCAATATCGAGCATCGGTGCAAAGGTCCACCGCACACCCGCGTGTACCGCCTCCTCTGCTGCAATCGACTGAGCCTTGCGAGCCATCTCCGGATCCCAGGAGGCAGCCATGCCCACTGGAACCGGAAACTCGGTGTCGAAGCCGTGAATCACATCAAAGCCGAAGAGGATGGGAATATGCGCACCCTCCGACACGGCGATCTTCTGGAGCGCATTGATGCGCTTCGGATCAGTGACGAAAAGGATGGAGCCAATCTGTCCCTGGCGAACCTGATCTTCCAGCTTCTGTGCAGGTGCAGGCATCCCCGGCAATCCCGAGAAATCGAAGACCTGGTTCAACTGACCAATCTTCTCCTCTGCCGACAGCTTGGAGAGAAGAAGATTAGCCCGCTGTTCCGGTGTAGCGGATGTCTGGCCGCACAGCGGCAGCGACGACGCCAGCAAAGCTGTTGCAAGCAAAGATCGAATCGTCTGATTTTTCACCCTTGAATAGCCCCCTGATGTTCAATCTAAAAACGCGTCGGCAAAGCCTCTGCTGAACTGTGTTTCTTCCATGGGAAGGTCGCCATACTTTTCGGCTTCCTTCTGCCACAGATCTTTCATCTCCTGCAGCTTCTTCGGATACTTCTGTGCAAGGTCGGTCGATTCGGTCGGATCGTCTTTGACGTTGAATAACTGCCAGCGATCCTGATCGAAGGGCGTATTCATCTTGTGCATCGCAACCGCGCGCCAGTCGCCTGAAAGGATCGCCCTGTTGCCACGCATCTCGAAGAACTGCACGTTCCGTGGCGCAGCAGCGCCTGCGCTCGTGATCGTCGTCAGGAATGACTTCCCGGCCACAGGAATCTGCGCTACTCCGTTCACAGTTTCATGGAACTGTGTGCCGGCAATCTGCAGCAACGTCGGCGCGACATCAATCGCATCGACCATCTGCCCTCGGAAGGATCCCGCATCTTTGATGCGTCCTGGATAATCGATCATCATCGGAGTCCGGGTGCCGCCAAAGTATGGCCACAGCTTGTAGCGCCGGAACGGGGTCCCCCCGGCATACGCCCATGGCCTCTGATAGAGAGGTTGTGTCGTCGGCCCGCCCAGCTCATCCAGATGAGCATCCATATCCGCCAGTGATGTCTGATCGAGATAAGCGTGATGGAACGATCCAGTCTTCGACTCGCTCGCCGCGCCATTGTCGGAGAACAGGACAACCACCGTATTTTTGTCGATGCCTGCCGCCTTCAGATAAGCCAGCACCTTGCCGATCTGGGCGTCGCCATGTTCGATGTAGCCCGCGTAGGTCGCCATGAACCGCGCGTACACGCGCTTTTGCTGATCGGTGAGCGAATTCCATGATGGATCACCGGCCTCTCTTGGCGGTAACTTCACATCCGCTGGAATAATACCCATCTTCTTCTGCCGTGCGAAACGCTCTTCTCGAATCGCATCCCAGCCCTTCTGATATATCTCCTTGTAGTGATCGATGTACTCCTTCGGCGCCTGCAGCGGAGTATGCGCAAAGGTGAAGGCCAGGTAGAGGAACATCGGCTTCTCCGGATGTTCTGCCTGGCTCTTCTTCATGGCAGAAACGGCATGCTCGGCCAAATCCTCCGCGAGGTAGTAGCCCGGATGGTAAGGATCGGCAATCGGAGTATTTCCGTCGAACAACTCCGGATGATACTGGTCCGTCCATCCCATCTTGTACCCATAGAACGAATCGAATCCGCGCTGCAGAGGCATCGTCGAGTTGTTGCCCGGCCTGCCGTCCTGATAGCGAGGGGTAAGGTGCCACTTTCCTACCGCGAAAGTCGCGTATCCTGCACTGCGAAGGGCTTCAGGAAGCATCTCCGCATTTGCCGGAATAATTCCGGTCGACCGCGGCGGAGCCCCGGGCTTGGCCTGGTCCGGAAGATCTTCCATCCCGACTGTCTGGTTATTACGACCCGTAAGCAATGCCGCCCGCGTCGGTGAGCAGATCGCCTTGGTTTGGAAGTTGGTATAGCGAACCCCATGCTTCGCAATGCTGTCGATCGAGGGAGTCGCGATCTCAGATCCGTAGCAGCCCAGATCGGCAAAGCCCACATCGTCCAGGGCGATGACAACAATATTGGGATTTTTCGGGGCGTCCTGAGGCGTACGTTGTGGCTGCGCGTGGATAAGAGTCGCGGACGCACCCAGTCCCACACACGTCGTCATCAAGAACAAGGTCTTTGCTTTGCTGGAATACATGAATTCACCTTTCTGTGAATGCCCCAGAGTGAATGGGCCCAGAGAAGGCGCCAGGCAGGATACGCCTGGCGCGCCTCTGGGGTGAGCCGGGATTAGAAGATCAGCTTGGCTGCAAATTGAACCAGCCGCGGATTGTAAGAAGGCACCGTGGATGTCAGCTTTCCGAAGTTCACATTCGTCTGCACCGTCGGTGCGGTGGGTGTAGTCACGAACGAGGAGTTCGGTGTCGAGAAGTTTGTGGTGTTTGCGACATTGAACATCTCGGCACGCAACTGCAGCGTGACGTTCTCGTGCCTCTTTACGTTCTTGAATAACGATGCATCGAGATGGCGCTGGTGCGGCCCATAGAGCAGGTTGCGCCGTTCATACAAGGGGCCGACGGTTGCGTTCACAAGCTGTGTCGCATATCCCAGCGGCTGGCCAAGCGTACCCGTGGCCTGCCGCTGGAACGCTGCGGTATTGAAAAACTGCTGAATTCCCGGAGTTGCAACCTGCGGGTTGGCAATCACATTCGGGCGATCGCCTCCGGTCAGGCCCGGACGTGTATTCGAGACATTCGTTCCACCATTGCTGATGTCATACGTCATGCCCGTTCCCCAGACGTTCAGGATGTTGACCGCCCATCCGCCAAACAGGATGCCTTCCATCCCCTTAGCATTGCGGGCAAAGGGAAGGTCATAGTTCATGGTGAAGACAACGCGGTGACGCAGATCCAGGTCTGAGTTGCCGTAGTCAATCACGTTCGCGTGGCTTGGATATGGTCCGAAGGCGCTGCCATTGCCGCTGTTACCGGGAGCATTGTCCAGGCCATGAGCCCAGACATAGTTGCCGCCCATCGTCAGCCCCTTCCTGGTGCGGAGCTCGAACGACAACTGCAGTGCGTTGTAACTGGACGAGCCATCGGTCCGCACCATGCCTACGCCGGTGAGGTTCGGGAGCTGGGAGTAGAACGGCCGCAGCGTATTTGGCGTGGTTGATGTATTGGGTGGTGGCGCGTCGATGTCGGGGAAGTTGCGGCGCACATGGCGTCCGAACATACCGACATACGAGGCTGTCACCACGTTTCCGGAAAAGTCATGCTGCAGCGTCAGATTGCTCTGTTCGATATAGGTTGAGCGGAAGTTCGGATCGACCGCGTTGCCAATCGATCCTGTTGGGTTGGTGATCGACTGCGCTACGGGAAGCGGCAAACCGTTTGCGAGACGCGTATAGGGCGAGGCGCAGGTCGTCGAGGAGCACGGCCCGAAGGTTGCCACAAAGGGAATGTTCTGCAGGCTGGCGGTGGAGTTGTAGTTGTTGACGAAGAAACTCAAGCCGAAGCCCCCGCGCAACACTGTCCCTTTGCCGATGGTGTACGCGAAGCCAAAACGCGGCGCAAAGTCGAACCAATCGTTTTTGACGCCGGCGCTGTTCGACACTCCATTGACGCCCGCCACCTGAATCGCAACCTTATATGGATCAAAGTTTGCGATCAGCCCCTTTGCCTCTGTGAAGGGACTATACCGGTCCCAGCGAAGACCCATGTTCAGGGTCAGCTTTTCCGTAGCATGCCAGTCATCCTGCGCAAATGCAGACCACTCCCACATGCGGTAGTGCGGCGAGACGAGTACGTTGCTACGCGAGACCGAGGTGAAGACACCCTGCGCTAGCGCCTGATAGCTGGCAAAGGTCCATGTCCCTTGTCCCGAAGCGCTCTGGAAGTTGGAAGCGCGGCGATACACCAGGGCCACACCAGTCTTGATGGAATGCTTTCCTTTGATATACGACAGGCTCTCGCTCACGGCGTAGTTGTTGTCTTTATCCAGGACGGGGACGAAGACTCCACCGCCACCCAGACCTGCTCCGCCGGTCACCGTGACCGGCGCCAGACCGGAGGTATTGTCGTCGATATTGATATTGGGTTGTCCCGCTGCTTTGTTAGGGTTTGTGCCGTTGTTCAGCGGATTCGACAACAGCAGGACATGTGAGTAGGCCATCTTCAGCTCATTCGTTACCGCCGGGCTGAACACATGCACATAGTTGAACTGTGCTCCGAAGGCATTGTCCTGTGCCGGGCCGGGGAAGGTGCCGGCATTGCCGCCAGGATCGACCGTAACGCCCGCAAACTTCGCCAGCGGGAAGATGCCGGGCGTCCGCGTGTAGGCGTTGTTGTAACTCAGACGGCCAAAGAAGAAGTTGCTCTGGTTCATCTGGTGATCGATCCGCAGATCGGTCGTGTAGGTGTTCTGGATACGATTGCGGCTGCCGACATACTGGTTGGTGCCGACGTTCGGCAACGGATATAGCCCGAGGTAGGCAATACCGATCGGATCGGGGCTAGTGATCAGCGGGCCACCTACATCCGTAAAGTCTCCGGGGTGATTGTGTTGATAGGCGGTGGGTACCGTCAGGGTGGTCGGAGCATTGCCCTGCACCAGTCTGAACCCTTCATAGTCCCCGAAGAAGAAGGTCTTATTTCTCAGGATGGGCCCGCCAAGGCTGCCTCCATATTGGTTCTGACGAAGCTCCGGCTTCGCGTTTCTTGCCCCAAACTGAAAGGGATAGGCGTTCAGCTTATCGTTGCGGAAGAACTCGAAGAGCGTTCCGTGGAAGGCATTGGTTCCGCTCTTAGTGATGATGTTGATCACGCTGCCAGCGGTCCTGCCGACCTCGGCGGTGAACGCATTTGTCTGTACACGCACTTCAGCGATGGCCTCTACCGAAGGCCGCACCGCGATGGTGCCAACCATCCGTTCGTTGTTGTCGATGCCGTCAATGAGTTGGTTGTTGATCACGTCCGACTGTCCATTGACCGAGATCGATACGGAGGCACGGCGATCTCCCGGACGTGTTCCGCTGGTCAGGCCATTTGGTGGCCCCTCGGTGGCGCCTGGTGAAAGCTGCGCCAGGTTGATAAAGTTGCGTCCATTCAGCGGCAGATCCTGCACGGCTTTTTCCGTAAGGCCGCTTACGATCGCCGAACTATCGGTCTGCAGCGCAGGCGTGCTGGCCTCCACCGTAACTGTGTCTGAGGCCGCACCGATGTCTAACTTGCCGTTGACGCGGGCACGGTCACCTGCAGCCAGTTGAACTGCGCCTACGTGATAGGTCTTGAATCCGGTCGCCTCGATGGTGACCGAATACTCCCCCGGGTTAAGCAGGGTAAAGGTGTAGTCTCCGGTCTCCGAGGTCACGACCGAGCGGGTGTCTTTGGTCTGAAGATTGGTGACCGTAACCTTGGCCCCGATGACACCAGCCCCAGT
>JABFXN010000369.1 GCA_013361705.1 Acidobacteriaceae bacterium | reverse complement strand
ACCTCCAAGTGAAGAGACAATTTGATACCGAGTGATGATAGCTTGTTGCGCCAATTAACGGAACTTCCGAGTCTTCGGCAAAGAAGACCTTATCCCTGATCAAAAAATCTGATGTTTCATTTCAAGCTATCAGGACACTTCGAAGTGATTATTCTGCAGTCAGCGGAACAAAGACACAAGCCAGGCTTCCTTCTAAGCATTGGCTTCCGATCTGACGCTGCCTGCACGATACACTTCACGGTATGTCGGCGATTGCTGCCTCCTTATCTTTCGACGGATCTCCCGTCGCCGGGTCGCGTTGCGAGAGAATTCTGCGGGGTCTGGCCCCCTATGGGTCCGGAAAGCCATCAAGCTGGACCGCCGGGAGCGTGGCTCTGGGCTGCGATCTCCGCGCTCCGCTGCCGGAAGATGCCTTCGATCGGCAGCCGGCTACGAGCCGCGATGAGCGGTACGCCCTCGTTGCAGATATTCGGCTAGACAATCGCCTGGAGTTGGCAGAGTTACTCGGTCTCACGCAGACAGCAGCCGCATCCCTGTCCGACTGCGCCAGTCTTCTTGAAGCAATCTGCCGCTGGGGTATGGACGCGCTCGATCACCTGACAGGGGTCTTCGCCTTCGTGCTTTGGGATATCCGATTAAGGCGTCTCCACCTGGTCCGCGACCCTGTGGGCGAGCGCCCGCTGTTCTTTCATCAGGGCGGCGATTTTGTCGTGGTGGCGTCGATGCCACGTGGCCTGCACGCCTTGTCGGAGGTTCCCTATGAGGTCAATGAAGAGCGGGTCGCGCAGGTGATGGTACCCATCGTGGAGTCCACAGACGAGACGTTCTTCCGTGGACTCCGTTCCGTGCTTCCAGGCAACGTTGTTACTTTTACAGAAGTCGGCGCCCGCTCCCTCTCGAGATACTGGCGGCCGGAAGAGATTGCCCCTTGTCACCAGACACGGGAGCAGAGCGCCGGGGCGCTCCAGGAAGCCTTTGACCGCGCCGTAACGGCTCAGTTGCGCGGCCGTGGCGACGTCATCAGCCAGTTGAGCGGCGGAATGGATAGCACGCTGGTGACAGCTACGGCAGCTCGCCTGATGGCCGGCAGCAATCGCCGCCTGATTGCGGTCACCGCGGCTCCCGTCGAAGGATCCACCGAGGACCGGCAACTGGGGAGAGTTCCGGACGAGACGGAGTTTGCCGAACTCACCGCTGCGCTCTACCCGCAGATGGAACATCTGATTCTGCGCCCGCCCATACACATCTCCCCACTGGACGAATTCATGCCTGACGAGGCCATTCTGGGAAGGCCACAGGGGCATCTGTGCAACCTGACCTGGTTTGGTTGCATATACCAGGTGGCGCACGAGCGCCATCCCGATCGTTCTCCATGGTGTACCTGGCAACGTTACGGTCAGTCATCCGGGACTGGATACCCCGGCTGCCCTGGCGCGGCGTGGCCATTTGTGGCACGCCGCCCGTGAAATACAAGCGCTCCAGCGAAGGGGATTCCTCTCGAGGCGCGGAGCCGTCCGAACCGCGGTAAACGCATTATTCCCAGCGTTGGCGTCACACATCAACCGGTCCCGGTCGTTGAGATCTTTACGTCCTGACTGGATGGGCGCGGTACATCCCGATCGCGTAAGGCAATACGATCTTTCGCGCCGCTTCGAGGAGTTGGTTGGCTCATCCCGGGCGGAGGGTCTGGACAAGAGGATCGCTGTACTCGAAACATGCCAGGAACTAGGCCAGTTTAATAAAGCGACGCTCGCCTGCTGGGGCGTCGACCAGCGCTCCCCCATGGCAGACCGAAGGGTATTGGAGGTCTGCTTTTCCATCCCGGCGGAGCACTATCTCGAAGACGGGCAGACCTGTGCCATGCACCTTCGAGCATTCGGCGACCGGCTTCCGAAGGCGCTGTACTCGGCTCGACCGAGGGGCCTGCAGGGAAGCGACTGGTGGGACCGTCTGCGCCCCGGGCGGGAGCGCGTGCGCGCAGAGATTGCGGAGATGCAGCGCTCAGCATTGTGCCTGCGTCTGCTCGATCTGCCCCGTCTATCGGCGCTTGTGGATGCGTGGCCCACGGTCGAGCGGCTGCAGCAGGCCGAAACCATCGACTACCGTATGCGACTGTTACGCGCAATCGCCATGGGCCGTTTTCTCCGCATGGTCGAGCGTGGACGGCCCGTAATCCTGTAGTCCTGCACACCTCAGTTGCAGGCCAGAACACAGATGCTGCAGGAGGCGTGCAGCTTGCGCGCCTCCGCAAATCCATCCAGCGCAACGATCCCATCCAGCGGGGTTTGCTTGATATCCGCGTATTCGGTGCCGAACATGCAACTGCGCAGACGTCCTTCCGTATTGAAGAAGAGGAAGTTTCCTGCGTGGCAGCGGCGTGCAATGCGATGCGGATCGCTGACCAGGTAGATCCAGTCGTCGATCGAACCACTCACCTGGATGCGAGAGTCCTCAGAGGCGCGTTTATAGAGTTGTAGACCCAGTTGGATCAAGGCGACGCGATTCCGTCTGCACCATTCCGGCATCTTCTGGTCCGCAATCGTATCCATGGTCACGTGCTTGTAATCGTGCCGCAAATACACGCCCACCTCGTCGAATCCCAGTCTGTTGAGCACGTGGTCGATGGTGGCAAGAACCGAGTTGAGGTTCTCCTCCTGGACCACAATTGTGGCGCGGGTCTTCACATGCGATCTCAGTTCTCGCCGCAGACGCAGCAGATCAGCACAATTGGCTTCAACTCCGGCCAGAAAGTCGCCTCCGCGGATGATCTGGAAAGCTGATGTCTGCAGTGAGTCGTAGGACACAGCGACGGAGTGCTCCTCACCATCCAGAACCTCGATGAGGCCCTGAAGCATAGCCGGCTTGATGTGCAGCAGGTTCGTGGCGAAGCGAACCGCGAATCCGCATGTCACGGCATCGCGCACGATGTCGAGGACATCGGGCCGTAGGGTGGGCTCCCCCCCGCCCAGTACAAGCGACGTCATGCCACGCCTTGCTGCCGGCTCCAGAAGCAACGTGCGAATCTGTTCTCTGCTCAATTGGCTGCGGCTGCCTTCGCGATATGGAAGCGTAACGCACATCGGGCAACTCATATCGCACGCTGCTACCACCTCCAGGTAAAGAATGCTCGGATTGGCATTAACCATGGCTGGCCTCTACCGGCTGCATCAACTCGCCCAGCGAATGCAGCAGAGCGGGGGCCTGATCGAACAGCCGATCCACTCCGTCCGGCAACGTTAACCGGAAGACCGGAACTGAGCTTGCGATTTGCAGGGCAGCCCGGTACGAGGCCGCCCGGTACTGCGCCGGGAGTTGTGCGCTCCAGTACCCGTGCTGACCCGCAGCGTATATCGCAGTGGGAACGGCGAGGCGGGTTGCGCTCCTTGTGCGCGGCTGCGGCTCGCGGGGTTCCCGCACCAAAAGAGCTTGGATCGGTGCAGGCCGCCGTGGCGAAGCTGACTGTTCCGTATGCCAACGCCAGCGCACCTTCTCCTCGCCTGCATGCTCCCTCTCCCACTCCGGAAGTATCTCTCGCTCTACCATCCGTGCGGCGAGAGACCGGCTCAGGGCTAGATGGGGCAAACCGGGCAGGACAGACCAAGTTCCTTTTGTAGACTCGCGCAGCACCAGCGTCTCTTCCGCAACCAGACCTGCACCTGCGCACAGCAGAGCAGCAGTGGTCGTCGACTTGCCCCTGCCGCTCGCGCCAACGATGGCAAAACCGGCATCATTGTGCTCAAACATCGCTCCATGAAGCACCGCGGAGCCGCGCAGGAGTACAAGCGCCGGCAGCCCTTGATAAACAATGAGGCGGCTTAAATCCCCTTTGAGATATCCTCCACGGCAAAACCACCGGAGGAAACCCGCTGCATCAATCTCCAGTAAAGCCTCGCGTCCGGATGCTTCGTCGTAACAGCGCAACAACCATCGCTCGGAACTAAGGATGGAAAATTCGAGATAGTTTGACATCCGGAAATCGAATCCTGTCCAAGGCCTTTCACCGAGTGTCTTATCTTCCTGGATCGTCAGCATCGGCTCACCCACTCCCGCGGATTGGTGAGCAGGTAAAGCAAGGTCGGATTGGATGTCGAAGTCAAAAGCCGTATAACAAAACAACATGGATTCGCTCCGATAAAATACGGCTCGCTTGCAGGGGGTTCGTTCGCCTCAACTGTAGCTCCCCTGGCCGTTCCGCCGCGGTGGTCTTATATTAACGAAATCCGGCTGCTGATATAGAATTCCCCAAACACCCCGCTGAGGAGCCAAGCCATCTTGTACAGCAATACAAAAGTACAACGAGCGAACCACACCATCAGCGCGGAGTATCATGACTCCCTCATCATGTTGGATCCCGTGCGAGGCAAATACCTTGAGTTAAACCCGGTAGCTAAACGCATCTGGGAGTTGATTGAAGAGCCTATCACCGTCGACGATCTCGCCTCGATTTTGCTCAAGGAATACAACGTTCCATTCCAAAGGTGCTTTGAAGAGACAAGGGAAATCTTGGAAAAAATGATGACTCTGGAGTTGCTGCAGACCGACCTTCAGCAGACGGCTTAGTAGAACTACGAGCTGCAAAGAAGAGATGGTTTGCTTGCACAAGCCGAGTCGCTCGGCCCAGTTGTCGAGAACGCCCCCGGTCTCTATTCTCCGACGGGTAGGATCTCTTCAATCCCTGCCCAGGAGCCACCCTGAAGCACGAGATATTTCAGATAAAGTATTGTGCCCACACGATCTCCGGATCCGAGCAAGCTCTGAGCAGCCCCCTGCACCTGCTCCTTTGTGAGGGTTGCGAGGTCAAACGACTCCTCGATCATGCCATCGACGTGGGGAATCTCGAGTAATTCAAGAAACCTGATAATCACGGCGCGATGCTCGTGGAGTAGATACCTCTTCAGCAGATCGTCCACGACCTGGTCTGGAAGCGACAGACTTGCCGCAGTCCAGTTGGCCAGCCTCTCAATCGGAGTTTTGCGGACTGTGATCTCACGCATGTTTTTTGCTCTTGCGAGAGATGTGAAGAGAAACTGCTTCTCAACGCCTTTTGCCTCAGCCCAAAAAAGTTTGCAGGCAGCGACTCGGATCTCTTCGGGCAATTGTCGCCAAATACGATTTGCAGAAACTGACATCAGCGGTCCTCTCGTACAGTGAATCTGAAGGTTCAGCTCTAATGATAGCGATCGCAGGCCAATTCATATTGGCAGGCAGCGGGCCGTGGAGATGGATCTGGCCTGCAAGAACTGCGCCGGGCACAACTGGATCGTATTCGTGACAGGCTGCTGCGAAGATTCCAGCCACTTAATAAAAAAAGTAGTTAATCCGAGACGCCGTTGGCCTCCAATCACTGGTAAAACGTACAATTCACAGGTGAATTGCACCGAAGTCAAGCGGCCCCCATAAAAAGGTGGGCTTGCCGATTTGATTTTCCGGATCTTCTGAAGAGGACATCATCTGTTATGCGGCTGATCGTTTTAGCTGTTGTTGCCTTGCTGCCAGTATCCCCCTCTCTCTCACAGGTTGTTCGTGCGGGGCGTTCTGCAGCCGCGGCTGCAGAACGCTCGAGAACTCCGCTACGCCTCTTGTATGACCAACCCGCTGCCAATAACAACGATGGATGGGTCAGTCAGTCGCTGCCACTGGGCAACGGCTATATGGGTGTGAACCTGTTTGGCGGCGTACAGCAGGATCGGCTGCAGATTACCGAGAACAGCCTGGTGGACGCTCCAACGGAGAAGATCGGTGGCTTGAATAACTTTGCCGAGGTCTTTCTCGAATTTCCGCACACGGCGCCCAGCAAGTATTCACGGGACTTGATGCTCAATAACGCGACTGCCCACGTTTCCTACGACGATGCAGGTGTGACCTACCAACGGGAATATTTCGCCAGCTATCCTGACAAGGTATTCGTGATTCGCCTGCGCTCCTCCAAGGCTGGCGCTCTGGAATTCACTCTCCATCCCACAATTCCTTATCTTGCTGATTTCCGTCATGCCCAAGACGACAACCGCGGCAAGCACGGCGCCGTCAAGGCTGACGGCAATACCATTACTCTGGCGGGAACGATGGACTATTACGGAATCAAGTTCGAAGGTCAGTTCAAGGTCCTCCCTCAGGGGGGAACGCTGACGGCGACGAATTCTGACGGTGGCTCCATCAGCGTGCGAGGTGCTACCAGTGCCGTCATTCTGATCGCCGTTGGGACCAATTATCTGATCGGAAATCCCCAGGTGTTCTCGGCTACCGATCGGCTGGACAAGCTCAAAGGCTTTCCCGATCCCCACGAGAAGGTCAGCGACATCATTGCTGCGGCAGCTAATCGCAGTTATGAGGACCTGCTGGTGCGTCACGAGGCGGACTACACAAAGCTCTACGACAGAGTCAATTTCAGTCTCGATACGCCGATGCCTTCAATAACCACCGACAAACTGATCGATGCAGTCCGATCGGGTGAATCGAGCGACTACCTGGACGAGCTGGCCTTCCAGTTCGGCCGCTATCTATTGATCTCCTCCTCTCGATCCGGGGCTTTGCCGCCAAACCTGCAGGGCGTATGGAACGTTTATCAGGATCCTCCCTGGACAGCAGGCTACTGGCACAACGTGAACCAGCAGATGAACTACTGGCTCGCGTTCAATACCAACCTGCCGGAGTTGTTTGGTTCCTATATTGATTTCTATCGAGCCTATCTTCCTGCCCATCAAGCCCTGGCGAAGCAGTACCTTACCCAATATCACCCTTCCGGATTAGCTGCCGACGGTGACAACGGTTGGGCGCTGGGCAATTCCATGCGCCCCTACGAGCGTAGCGGTAAAGTCAGCCATTCCGGGTTCGGCACCGGCCCGTGGACCACAATGCTGTTCTGGGACGATTACGATTTCACGCGGGACAAAAAGCTTCTCCGTGAAGTCGTCTATCCGGCCATGCGTGGACAGGCGAATTTCTTGTCGCGCTTCGTGCAGGGTGATGGCGGCAAGCTGCTCGCGAAGCCGTCGTCGTCACCTGAAAACGCCAACAGTTTACAGACAGTGGGCGCGACATTTGATCAGCAGATGATTTATGAAAACTATCGCGATACGATCGAGGCGGCTCGGGTCCTCGGCATCCACGACCCGTTGATTCCCGTTCTCGAGGCACAGCTGCCCAGGCTCGACCCAATTCTGATCGGCGATTCAGGGCAGATCAAGGAATATCGTGAGGAAACTACCTACGGATCGATCGGCGAACCTCACCACCGGCACCTGTCTCAGCTCCTTGGGCTCTATCCCGGCCAGCTGATCAATTCGACAACGCCGGCCTGGTTGGCAGCCGCGAAGGTTTCTCTGGAAGGCCGCGGACTTACCGCCGGCACGCCAGGTTGGGCGGTGGCCCAGCGGTTAGCTACATGGGCACGTACAGGAGACGGTAACCAAGCTTATGCGTGCTATCACACATGGCAGTCGAATCATGCGATGTACAACCTGTGGAATAACCACCGGGATTCCACGACAACGAAGCTCTTCCAGGTCGACGGCAATTTCGGTGTGACTGCAGGCGTCGGCGAGATGCTGCTGCAAAGCCACGAGGAAGTCGTCGCTCCTCTGGCCGCTCTTCCGAAGGCGTGGCCGAAGGGCAGTTATCGCGGCCTGCTAGCTCGCGGCGCCTTCGAGGTCTCCGCAAACTGGTCAAATGGACATGCGGATCGTTTCGAAATTCTTTCTCGGGCCGGTGGTCCACTCAAGCTGCGTTATCCGGGAATTGCAGGTGCCACGGTTCGCACTTCGAGTGGCAAGAGTGTCACGTTCAAGCGTGTGGACAACGCTGATATCAGTTTCGATACTAGGGCTGGCGAAACATACGTCCTCACCGCCATTCCTTAATCGACCTCAACAGGGGACGGTTCAAAGATTGCTTTGCTAACGGCAGAGATGTCTTCGTTGGAGACAAAAAACTTCTTCCATCTTTGGAAGCACCTGTTCTCGCGAATAGGGAATGT